>SCRF01000079.1 GCA_004322005.1 Rhodanobacter sp.
AAGCGCTCTGCACCGACCTTCGTCAGCGCCGCCGTCAGCGTCGTCTTGCCGTGATCCACGTGACCAATCGTGCCGACGTTGACGTGCGGCTTGGTCCGTTCGAATTTTCCCTTTGCCATGCGCGCTAAACCCCGATGGAGTCAATCAGTTGAAGAAAACTGGCCCTTGCGGGACGTTGGCCTTGCGGCCGGAATGATGGTGCTCATGACAGGAATCGAACCTGTGACCTCTTCCTTACCAAGGAAGTGCTCTACCGACTGAGCTACATGAGCAGGAATTGGTGTATTTCAGCCGTCCTCCCTGTCGGCGAAGAACAGACCGGCATCCTGCCGGACTCTTTAAAAAAAGCGTCGACTTCTGCATCATCTGCGTCGGTCAACCGGTCTGACAGATGCAGCGCAATGGAGCGGAAGGCGGGAATCGAACCCGCGTAATCAGTTTGGAAAACTGATGTTCTACCATTGAACTACTCCCGCCCTGCGCGGAACCTGTCTGGTGGAGGGAGGTGGATTCGAACCACCGAAGGCGTAAGCCAGCAGATTTACAGTCTGCCCCCGTTGGCCGCTTGGGTATCCCTCCAGCAAAGAACGCGTATTGTGTGGATCGGGCCTTGAACTGTCAACACCCGTATCCGGCGCGGCGTGGCATTTCAGCGAGGATTTGCCGGCGGCCTGATGGTGATGTCAGTCTTTTTGCGAGAAGGGTACATCGACCAACTGCTCCATCCCCCGGGATAGCTCCAGCAGGCGTTTGGCTTGCGCCTGCAGCTGACGCTCGCTTTCGTCGCGCGGCTCCCAATGCGGCACCGGCGTGGGCTTGCCGTCCGGACTGTCGAGCGCCACGAAAACCATCACGCAACTGGTGGCCAGCCGCTGTTCGCCAGAACGCATGTCGCGCGCCAACACGTCGACCGCCAGATGCATGCTGGAGGTACCGGTATGGATCAGCCGCGCCCGCACCGTGACGAGATCGCCGATCAGGATCGGCGCAACGAACTGGATGCCACTCACCGACACGGTGACGCAATACGCGCCGCTCCAGCACACTGCGCAGGCGTAGCCGGCCTGATCGATCCACTTCATCGCCATTCCGCCATGCACCTTGCCGCCAAAATTGACGTCGGTCGGTTGCGCGAGGAAACGGAACTTCACTTCATGTTGCTTGCCTGGCATGGGAACTCCGGAGGGGACGCGGTCCTGTCGGCGCATTATGCCTGCCGGGAATCCCGAAAAACCGGGTTCTCGGCATCTGTGGAGCGCACCCTGTGCGCGAAAGATGTCGCCACGAGGCAGGCTTTTCGCGCACAGGGTGCGCTCCTACCAGAATCGGGCTTGTTCCGGGATGCCCTGCAACCATCTCCGGACACGGGCGCCCGATCCGCCAAACCGCAGGCACCTGCCGACCGAGGTCAGACGTTGAAGCGGAAATGCAGGATGTCGGCTTCGCGCACCAGGTAATCCTTGCCTTCCAGTCGCAGACGACCCGCTTCCTTGGCACCGGCTTCGCCGCGGTACTTGATGAAATCATCGAACGCGACGGTCTCGGCCCGGATGAATCCGCGCTCGAAGTCGGTATGAATCACCGCGGCGGCCTGCGGCGCGGTGGAACCGGCCCTGACCTGCCACGCCCGCACTTCCTTCACCCCGGCGGTGAAATAGGTCTGCAGGCCAAGCAGCTTGTAGCCGGCGCGGATGACCCGGTTCAGACCCGGTTCGTGCAGGCCCATGTGCGCGAGGAATTCGTCGCGGTCGGCATCGTCGAGTTGGGCCATTTCCTCTTCGATGGCGGCGCACACCGGCACGACTTCAGCGCCCTCGATGACGGCGCGGGCACGGACGGCATCCAGCAGCGGATTGTTCTCGAAACCGTCCTCGGCCACGTTGGCGATGTACATCAACGGCTTCAGGGTGAGCAGGAACATGTCCCGCACCAGGGCTTGCTGCTCGGCATCGAGACCTGCTGCACGGGCCGCCTTGCCGGTATCGAGCGCAGCCGCCAGTTTCTGCAGTACCGGCAGCCGGGCCAGGGCCTCCTTGTCGTTGGCCTTGGCCGAGCGCTCGGCGCGGTTCAATGCCTTTTCCACCGACTCCAGATCGGCCAGCGCCAGTTCGGTATCGATGGTTTCGATGTCGGAGATCGGATCGACCTTGCCGGCCACGTGGATCACGTCGCCCTCGAAGCAGCGCACCACGTGGGCGATCGCATCGACTTCGCGGATGTGCGCCAGAAACTTGTTGCCCAACCCCTCGCCCTTCGACGCTCCGGCCACCAGACCGGCGATATCGACGAACTCCATCGTGGTGGGAACGACCCGTTGCGGCTTGACGATCTCGGCAAGCTGCGCCAGGCGCAGGTCCGGCACCGGCACGATGCCGACATTCGGCTCGATCGTGCAGAACGGAAAATTGGCCGCGGCGATACCGGCCTTGGTCAGCGCGTTGAACAGGGTGGACTTGCCCACGTTGGGCAGGCCGACGATGCCGCATTTAATGCCCATGAACTAGGAACTCCTGAAATTTGCGGGGGACCGGGGACCGCTCGTATGCAGTTGTTGCATCGCCTTGTCGAACTGGCCGTCGACTACCAGCGGCAGCACGTCCACGGCGCGTGCGATGCCGTCAAGGATCGCGTCCTCGTCCTGCGCCGATGGCCGGCCCAGCACCCAGGGCGTGACTTGATCGCGATGACCGGGATGACCGATGCCGACCCGCAGCCGGTAAAACTTGCCGTGGCCAAGCTGCGCCATGATGTCGCGCAGACCGTTCTGGCCGCCATGACCGCCATCGAACTTGATGCGCACGGCGCCGGCGGGCAAGTCCAGATCGTCATGCACAACCAGGCACTGCTCCGGTTCGATCTTGTAGTAGCGCAGCGCCGAGACCACGGCGAGGCCGCTCTTGTTCATGAAAGTGGCCGGCTTGAGCAACCAGATCGGCTCGCCGCCAATGTTCACCTTGCAGGTTTCGCCGTGCAGTTTGCCGTCGAAACCGAAATGCGCGCCCTGCCCGCAGGCAAGCGCATCCACCAGCCAGAACCCCGCGTTGTGCCGGGTCCTGAGATATTCGGCACCGGGATTGCCCAGCCCGACAACGAGTCGCAAACCAGCCATGCGGACGAGAGCAACAACGCCCCGCGCTCCGACCGGGCGCGGGGCGTCGCGGCTTACTTCTTGTCGTCCTTTTTCGCCGGTGCCGCGGCAGCGGCCGGCGCTGCCGCCGCCGCAGCAGCCGCTTCGGTTTCCTCCGGCGCGACATCGACTTCTTCCTGCACCGTATTGGCCGTCACCACGGGGATATCGTGGCTTTCACCCAGATGCAGCGCCACGATCTCGACATTCACCGGCAGCTTCAGCTCCGACAGATGGATGATGTCGCCCTGATTCAACTCACCCAGATCCAGTTCGATGAACTCCGGCAGATCCTTCGGCAGGCAAGAGATTTCCACTTCGGTCAGGTTGTGCGAGATCACCACGCCGGAGGTCTTGCCGGCCGGCGACTTGTCCTGATTCAGGAAGTGCAGCGGCACGCTGACGCGGATCGCCTCGTTCTCGTTCACGCGCAGGAAATCCATGTGCATCATCAGCTGCTTGAACGGATGCTTCTGCCAGTCGCGCACCAGCACCTTCTGCACCTTGCCATCGACGTTCAGGTCGAGCAGCGAGGAGAAGAACCACTCGTGCTTGGCGGCGAGCAGGATGGTGTTGTGCTCGATCTGGATGCTTTGCGGAGCCTGGTCGGCGCCGCCGCCGTACACGACGGCAGGCACGAAGCCGGTGCGACGCAGGCGGCGGCTCGCACCTTTCCCCTCGTCTTTGCGGCTCTGCGCCTTGATTTCATGAGTCTTGGCCATTTCGTTACTACCTTGGTTGGTGTTTGCCGCCTCGCGGCGGCTGGGTGACTTCCCCGCGACCAGGGAAGATCGTTACTTCACGCGGCATCCTTGCCGCGAAAAACTGAAAATCAAGACCGTCCATCCCTGGACGGACTCTTCAATTTTTCAATCCACATACAACGAACTCACCGACTCGCCAAAGGCGATCCGGCGAATGGTTTCAGCCAGCAGTTCGGCCACCGAAAGTTGACGGATCCTGGCGCAGGCCTTCACTTCGGGGCGCAGCGGCAAGGTATTGGTCACCACCAACTGGTCGAGCTGCGAGCCTTCGATGTTGCTGACCGCCGCACCGGACAGCACCGGATGCACGCAATAGGCGACCACCTTGCGGGCGCCGCGCTCCTTCAGCGCCGCGGCTGCCGCACACAGTGTGCCGGCGGTGTCGACGATGTCGTCGATCAGCACGCAGGTCTTGCCGCTGACGTCGCCGATGATGTTCATCACCGTTGCCACGTTGGCCTTCGGCCGGCGCTTGTCGATGATCGCCAGATCGGCGTCGTCCAGCCGCTTGGCCAGCGCGCGGGCGCGTACCACGCCACCGACGTCAGGGCTGACCACGATGATGTCGTCCATGCTGTGGTGGCGCCAGATGTCGGCCAGCAGCACCGGCGAGGCATACACGTTGTCGACCGGGATATCGAAGAACCCCTGGATCTGGTCGGCATGCAGATCCACCGTCAGCACCCGATCGACACCCGCGGCACCAATCATCCTGGCGGCCAGCTTGGCGGTGATCGGCACCCGCGCCGAACGCGGCCGACGATCCTGCCGGGCGTAACCGAAATACGGAATCACCGCGGTCACGCTGCTCGCCGAGGCACGCTTGAGCGCATCGGTCAGTGCCAGCAACTCGAACAGGTTCACCGCGCTCGGTGCACCGGTTGACTGCAGCACGAACACTTCCTGGCGGCGCACATTTTCCTCGATCTCGATCTGTACTTCGCCGTCGCTGAACGTGCCGACCAGCGCCTTGCCGAGCGGCACCCCGAGCCGATGGGCGACATCCTCGGCCAAGCTACGGTTCGCATTGCCGCAAAAAAGCATCATCCGGGTGGACGTGTCCACAGATTGTTACCTCGGAATCAAAGTCGACTTCTGATGAATGGCTGGGGCGGCAGGATTCGAACCTGCGTATGCGGGAATCAAAATCCCGTGCCTTAACCAGCTTGGCGACGCCCCAGTAGTATTTTGTGTTCGCTAGTGCTTGGTTGGTACCTGTCAATTGCCGCGCGGCCACCAGGGCCCGCCATTTTACCGTGTCGCTCAAGACGCACCGCGATGGCGCGCAAGAGCATGCTGCAAGGGTGAAACATCGACGCCCGCGGCGACCGTGGCCGTGAATGCCGCCGGGCATTGTCCGGCAATCTCCATCGCCCGATCGCATGATTTCGTTTCCAGAAACACGCAGCCGCCGCTGCCGGAAAGCCGCGCCTGGCCGAAACCGCCCAGCCAATCCAGCGCCGCAGCCACCCGCGGGTGGCGCGCGCGCACCACCGGCGCGAAGGCGTTTTCCGTCGTTTCACCCGAAGCAAAGGATGAAATTGTCGCCCGCGGTGCATTTCGTGTCAATTCAGGTGCTTGAAAAAGCGCCGCGGTCGGTACCGACTCGTGCGGATCCACTACCACGTAATGCCGCCGCGGCAGGCCAAGCGGCGTGAGCTTTTCGCCGACGCCCTCACCCCATGCCGAACGTCCGCGCACGAACACCGGCACGTCGGCACCGAGCTGGCGACCCAGCCCGGCCAGCACATCCTCGTCCAGATCCAGCTTCCACAGCTGGTTCAACGCCACCAGCACGGTCGCCGCATCGGAGCTGCCGCCGCCCAGGCCACCACCCATCGGGATGCGCTTTTCCACCTCGATATCGACACCGGCGGTCGTACCGGCGTGCTGCTGCAACAGTTGCGCCGCGCGCACCGCCAGATCCATGTCCGCAGGCACCCCCGGCACGTCGCGCAGTCGCCGGATCCGGCCGTCGTCGCGCCACCGCAGCCGGATCTCGTCACCCCAATCGAGCAAACGGAACACGGTCTGCAGCTCGTGATAGCCATCCGCGCGACGGCCGCAGATACGCAGGAACAGGTTCAGCTTGGCCGGCGCCGGCCAGACCGTCCATTCGCCGCCAGCAGGGGCCGACAGATGCCGACTCATGAACACCCGCAGGTGGTCGGGGAAGCCATTTTCCCGATCCCGCTGGCGAGCCCACGCGAACGCGGGCTCGCGCTTGTCGACGACCTGAAAGCCATGCCGGGCGTAGAACGGCGCATTCCACCGCACATCGGCCAGCGTACCCAGATCGACCCGCCGGTACCCGGCCGCGCGAGCCCATTGGCAAGCATGTTCGAGCAAGGCCGCACCGATGCCGCGCCGGCCATGTTCGGGCAGCACGTCGATTTCGGCGATGCCGATGACCCCATGATCGTCCGCTTCCGCATCGAGCCAGACAAAGCCGACCGGCTCGCCGGTCTCGTTCGACGCCACCCAGACCAGCCCCTGACTGACCGCCCGCTGCAGCAATTCCGGCGGGATCGACATGGCCGCATAGCTCGGCCATGCCGGATGACCGCGGAACAGCTGCACCGCCTTGCGTTCGATCGCGCACAAGGCGTCGATCCGGACCCAATCCGCACGTTCGATAGAACAAGGCATCGCAACTCCAGGCATCGCCGTGACGGCCCCACTTTCCAGCTGACCGCAAGAAGCCGCAAAGCCTAACCTATCCGGCGCAGCGACGGCCTCACTGGAAGTGCCACGATTCGATCGACAGCCGCACCTTGTACGGCAACTTCTCGGCATAGACCTTTTTCGGCAAGGGCGGCAGCCGCGCGGTGTCCCATTCGCGATAGTCGACCACCCAGCCATCCTGCTGCAGCAGGGAAGGCAGGCGGTTCGTGCCGAAACTCAGCCTGGCCGCACCGCTATCGGCACGCAGGCCCAGCACCCATGCACGCAGATCGTGCAGCGGCACTTCCCAGCCCAGCGCCTTGTGCATCAGGGCCTCGGCATCCGGACCTCGCAACGGGCCGGGCTCAACGCCCTCCAGCAATGCGCCAGCCGGACCGCCGCTCAAGCGAAAGCTCTTGCCGGTGATCGGCGCATGCAGAACGAGTTCATAGTCGTCGCCGTCCTGTGTCCAGCTGAAACTGCCGCTACCGCCATGCCTGCCGTCGGAAACCCCCAGCCGCCCCTGCAGGACCCAGTGATCGGCATGGGCCAGTGCCAGCTCGCGCGCCAGCTGGTCACGCAGCATGCCGGCGTCGCCCTTGACGCGCACCGCAGGCACGCAGGCGGCAAGCAACAGCGGCATGGCCGCCGCGAGAAGCAGCAGGCGTCGTTTCATCGGCGCAGACGTTTCAAGGTGTCACGCAGACTGCTGCTGTGCGGATCGATCTTGCGCACCTCGTCAAAAACACGCTGCGCCTCCTGCCGATTGCCCTGTTTCCACAGCACCTCGCCCAGATGTACGCCGATGTCGGCATCCTTGCGCACCAGCCACGCGCTGCGCAAAGTCTGCGCCGCCTGTTCCAGATGGCCCAGGCGGTACTGCAGCCAGCCCCAGGAATCGGCGATCGCCGGATCGTTCGGCTTTGCCGCGCGGGCAGCGCCGATCAGCCGCTCGGCCTCGGGCAGGTCGCGATTGGCGTCGGCCAGGGTGAAGCCCAGTGCGTTGCTGGCATCGACGTCACCCGGCTTGATTTTCAGCAGATGCTCGAAATCCTGCACCGCCAGATCGACCTGCCCCGCTTCGGCATAGGCCAGGCCGCGGCCGTACAGCAGGCCCGGATCGTTCGGCATCACCTGCAATGCCCGGTTGAATGCCACGATGGCCTGAGTGTACTGGTGTTCCTGCAGATACAGCTCGGCATCGACCTGCCATGCCTGGCGCAGCTGCGCCGGCTGATCGATGTAGTCCAGCTGCAACTGGCCAAGCAATTGATGCGCATCGGCCACCTTGCCCTGCGACTGCAGGATCATCGCGCTGCGCAGATCCGCATCGAACGCATGCCCGTCGTCATCGCCCACCTGGCGATACCAGGCCAGCGCCTCGGCCTCGCGATGCTGCATCTCGGCCAGTTGCCCGAGCAGGTAGGCGTTCTGCTTTTGCACATCCGGTGCGGCGTGCCGCAGTTGCCGATACAGCGCCTTCAGTGCCTTGGCGTCCTTCATGCGAGCGGCCAGCGCCGCGCGCAGTGCGTAGGTGTCGGCATTCTGCGGGCCGTGGTCGAGCAGCCGGGAAGCCGCTGCGTAGTCACCGGCCTGGCTGAGCAGGCCGGCATAGGCCAGCCGCAGCGGGATATTCTGCGGCGCCTTGGCGATCGCCTTCTGCAACAACGTGCGCGCACCGATGCGATCGCCGTCCTTGAACTTCATCTGCGCCGCCCAGGCATACGTTTCGGCGCTCTTGAAATGCTGCACGGCCGCTTCGGCGATCCGCATGGCGTAGGCGTGCCGGCCGAATTTTTCGCCCAGCTCGCTCATCGCCAGCCACGCCTGGGCATCGTCTGGCAGGCGTTGCGGCACGGCCAGCTGCTCCAGCAGGCGGGCGGCCTGGGCCTGATCACGGGCCCCCAGCAGGACGCGGCCGAACTGGCGCCAGGCATCCCTGGTTCCGCTGCCGGTCAGCAGCAGCAACTGACGGCGCGCGTCAGCGGCATCACCGCGGTCAAGCGCCAGCTCGGCACGCGCCTGGGCCATCTGGGTTGGCTTGGCACCGAGCACCTGCCAGCGGCTGAGCGCGCGCCCGGCGGCGGCGCTGTCATGCACGGCGATGGCAAGCTGGGCGGCACGTTCGGCCACCTGCGGATCCTCGCTCAACACCATGGCTCTGCCGTAGAAGCCCGCCGCGGACTTCAGATCGTTGTGCCCCAACGCCATTTCGCCGGCCAGCAACTGGGCCAGCAGATCGTGCCGGGTGTCGGGCGTGGCCACCACCAGCTGCGACGGCAATTGTGGCGTGGCGACAGTCGTTTGCGTCCTGCGCAACGACGCGCTGGCGCAGGCACTCAAAACCAGCACCAGCACCGACACTGTCGTAAAATGCCGCAGCTTCTTGTACTTGGCCGCGCTGCTCCGCACACTACTCTCCATTACCATGTTTGTTTCGACCGTGTCTGTCACCACACGGGACGTTGCAGCAAGCTTAGCCTAGGAGCCTGTCGGACTTTGGTGGTCGAGGCGAGAATTCGGCTGTGCGAGGACAGATTTCTGACGATTCGCCGGCCCATAGTGGTTCTATGGGCCAAGAAGCGGCAGGAATATGGACCGCACAGACGGATTCGCAGCCCGGCCAACCAAAGTCCGACAGGCTCCTAGCCACCACCACCACCGTGATATTGCCCACACCATGCCGCTGATCGCTCTCGGACTCAATCACCTCACCGCGCCGGTCAGCCTGCGCGAACAGGTGGCGTTCGATGCCGATGCCGCGGGCCCAGCCTTGCTTGAACTGACCCGCGAGCCGGGTGTGGAAGAGGCGTTGATTCTCTCCACCTGCAATCGCACGGAATTGTATGTGGGCGTGAGCGCCGGTGCCGAGGGCATTCCACGCGCGTGGTTGAGTCGTCATCACCGTTTGACCCCCGGCAAGCTGGATGAGTTCCTGTATCAGCATGACGAGCAGGATGCCGTGCGCCATATGTTCCGGGTTGCCACCGGTCTGGATTCGATGGTGCTGGGCGAGCCGCAGATCCTCGGCCAGGTGAAGGATGCCTATCAGCAGGCGCGCGAGGCCCAGGCGTTGCGTGCGCCGATGGATCGTCTGCTGCAGCAGACCTTTTCGGTCGCCAAGCGGATACGCACCGATACGTGCATCGGTGCACATACGGTATCGGTCGCGTTCACGGCGGTGCGTCTGGCCGAACAGGTATTCGCCGACCTGAAGCAGGCCTGCGTGCTGCTGATCGGCGCCGGCGACACCATCGAGCTGGCCGCTCGACACCTGGCCGACAAGCAGGCACGCCGCCTGATCGTCGCCAATCGCACGCTGGAAACCGCACAGGAACTGGCCGGCCGCTACGGCGGTTATGCGATCGCGCTGGCCGATCTGCCGCAGCATCTGGCCGAGGCCGACATCGTGGTCTCCTCCACCGCCGCGCGGCAACCGGTGCTGACCCGCGCCATGGTCGAACAGGCGATGGCGGCACGCCGCCGCAAACCGATGTTCATGGTCGACATCGCGGTGCCCCGCGATATCGAAGTCGGTGTGGGCGAACTGCCCGACGTCTACCTGTACGGGATCGACGACTTGCGCCAGGTGATCGACGACAATGTGCGATCGCGCGAAGCCGCCGCCCGCGAAGCGGGTGCGATCATCGATCTGCAGGTGGAACGCTACATGGCATGGCGCCACGCGCTCACCCTGAAGAATCCAGCTCTGGACATGCGCCATCATGCGGAAATCTACCGCGACGAGGTGCTGGAAAAGGCCCGTTCGATGCTCAACCGCGGCAAGTCGCCTGATGAGGCGCTGGCCTTTCTCGCCAACACGTTGACCAACAAGCTGCTGCACCACCCCAGTGCGCGGTTGCGCGCCGCGGCACTGAGCGGCGACCTGGATCTGCTGCACGCCGCTGGCCAGCTGTATGGGCTCGACGACGACGAGGCGCCGTCTTCAAGGGACTCCCGGCGATCGTAGAAGCTTGCCTTGAGCGCGTTGACGCTCTGCGCGGTTGACGAGAAAAGCATTCGCGCACAAGGTGTGCTCCTACCCTTACGCCCGCGCATCCAATGACCCCATCGATACGCCGAAAGCTCGAGGCACTGGCCGAACGCCACCAGGAAATCGGCCTGCTGCTGTCGCAGCCCGACGTGCTTGCCGACAACACCCGCTTCCGCGAGCTGTCGCAGGAATACGCCAGGCTCGAACCGGTGACTGTCTCGCTGCGCGAACACGATCAGGCCGAACACGAACTGGCCCAGACCCGCGCCATGCTCGGCGACCCCGAGCTGCGCGAGATGGCGGCCGACGATGTCCGGCGACTGGAACAGCGACTGCTCGATCTGGACCGCGAACTGCAACTGCTGCTGCTGCCGACCGATCCGCGCGACGAGGCCAACCTCTATCTCGAAGTGCGTGCCGGCACCGGCGGCGACGAGGCGGCGATCTTCGCCGGCGACCTGTTCCGCATGTACGTGCGTCATGCCGAAAGCCGCCGCTGGCATGTCGAGATTCTCAGCGAACATCCCGGCGAGCATGGCGGTTACCGGGAAATCGTCGCCCGCGTCGAGGGCAGGGGCGCGTACTCGCAGCTGAAGTTCGAGTCCGGCACCCACCGCGTGCAGCGCGTGCCGGAAACCGAATCGCAGGGGCGCATCCACACCTCGGCCGCGACCGTGGCGATCCTGCCCGAGCTGGACGAGATCGACCAGATCGAGATCAATCCGGCCGACCTGAAGACCGACACCTTCCGCGCCTCCGGCGCCGGCGGCCAGCACGTCAACAAGACCGACTCGGCGATCCGCATCACCCACCTGCCCACCGGTACCGTGGTGGAGTGCCAGGAGGAACGCAGCCAGCACAAGAATCGCGCCCGCGCGATGAGCCTGCTCAAGGCACGCCTGCTCGATGCCGAACGCGGCAAACAGAGCGCCGCCCAGGCCGAATCGCGCCGGCTGCAGGTCGGCTCCGGCGACCGCAGCCAGCGCATCCGCACCTACAACTACCCGCAGGGCCGGATTACCGACCACCGCATCAACCTCACCCTGTATCGCCTGCCCGAGATCATGCAGGGCAATCTGGACGAATTGATCGATGCACTGACCCGCGAACACCAGATGGATCAATTGAAATCGCTCACTGCAGGCTGAATCCGGCACCCGACCTACCGGCAACCCACCCAGCGAGGCACGCATGAACGCTCGTTACCGCAAGGCGATCAAGGATCTGGAGCTTGAGCTGACCCGACTGCAGCAGACCCTGCACAGCACAGGCCAGCGGCTGGTGGTGATTTTCGAAGGGCGCGATACGGCCGGCAAGGGCGGCGTGATCAAGCGCATCACCGAAAGCCTGGATACGCGCGGCTATCGCATCGCCGCGCTGCCCAAGCCCAGCGAGCGCGAGACCACGCAGTGGTATTTCCAGCGTTACGTGGCGCACCTGCCGAGCGCCGGTGAATTCGTGCTGTTCGACCGCAGCTGGTACAACCGTGCCGTGGTGGAACCGGCGATGGGCTTCTGCAGCAAGGCCGAGTACGCGGCGTTTCTCGAGGCGGTGCCGGCGTTCGAGAAGCTGCTGACCGACGACGGCATCATCCTGCTCAAGTACTGGCTGGCGGTGGATCAGGCGGCCCAGGAGCAGCGCTTTGCCGAACGCGTCGACAACCCGCTGAAGCGCTGGAAAATCTCGCCGGTCGATCTGGCCGTACGGCGGAAATACAGCGAGATGGGCCGGCTGCGCGACGTGATGATCGAGCGCACGCATACCGAAAAAGCACCGTGGTTCGTGGTCGATTTCAACGACCAGAAGCGCGGCCAGGTCAACCTGATCCGGCATCTGCTGCAGCAGCTGCCGCAGCATGACGGGTCGATCGCCAAACCGAAGCTGCCCAAGCTCAAGGGCAAGCCGAAACTCGAGCACGTCACCGACAGGGCCTTGTGGGTACCCGATACGTTTTGACCCCGAGCCGGTCGGACCGTTGGTTGGCCGGGCCCCTAGCCGGTATGGAACCCGTGCAGATTCTGCTCGGGCAGATCTTCCCGACTCACCGCATCGACGCGTGCCGCAGGCGGACCCTGCCGCAGCCAGCGCTCGAGGGCATCCAGTGCGTCCGCCGCACCGCTGGCCAGCACCTCGACACTGCCGTCCGGCCGGTTCCTGGCATGGCCGGCCAGGCCCAGTTCCAGCGCCTGCGCGCGGGTGCCGCCACGGTAGAACACCCCCTGCACCCGGCCGCTGACGATGAACCTGGCGGTGGACATCACTTGCCGCCGATCACCGCGGTCAGCGAGGCGATCGTGACCGGCCCCAGGAAGCCCTTGGCCACCTTGCCATCGGGATCGATCACCCAGGTGGTGGGCAGGCCACGCGGCACGTCGAAGTCCTTCACCGGATTGTCCAGCGTGACCTGGGCGACCGGATAGATCACCGGATGACGCACGAGGAAGGCCTTGATGGCAGCCGGCTTGCTGTCATCGAACGCCAGCCCGATCGCCGTGACATTGCCGTGGCTGGCGACAAAACGGGAAATGTCCGGCATTTCCTTGATGCACGGCCCGCACCAGGTCGCCCAGTAGTTGACAATCACCCACTTGCCGCGTTGCGCGCCCAGATCGAATGTCTTGCCATCCAGCGTGGTGACGTGCAGTGTTGGCCGCACGGGCATGGCGGCATGTGCCGGTACGGCAAAAGTCAGCATGGCGGCCAGCGCGATCACAGGTTTGACGACAACGGATTGCAACACGCTCATGCAGGCAGGTCCTCGGCATTGGCCGCAGGGATGGCGGCAGTAGGGGGATAAACCTGGTCGAGTGTGGCGCCCAACCGGGTTTCCATGGACTCGGCCAGCGCGGCCAGCAGCGCCAGCAGCGCCGATGGCAATTCGATGCCGAGCGCCGCCGCTTCTTCCACCGGATGCAGCGGCAAACGGTAACGGGTATGCCGATACACGCGCAACAGTTCGGTGCTGTCCAGACTGCGGCTGAGCAGCCAGCCGCCGGAATCGCCACGCTGGATCAGGTCGGCCTCCCGCAGGTCATCGAAATAGTCCACCACCGAGGCGCTGCGCAGGTACGGCTCGCGCGCCAGCACGCCGGCCGGGTCCACGCTGTCGCCGGTGCGCTGGGCATCGACGAAATGCCGCAACACCACCAGCAGGCCGAGGAACTCGGCGCCTTCCGGCAGCGTGGCGGTCGGCGGCCGGTATTCGAATGCCGACACCGAGGCCGCGATCGATGCGGCCAGGATCACGATGACCCAGGCCAGGTAGATCCACAGCAGGAAAATCGGGATCGACGCCAGCACACCGTAAATCTGCTGGTAGGTTTGCGCGCTGTGCACGAACAACGCGAAGCCCCAGCGGACGATCTCGAACAGCACGGCACCGATCAGTGCGCCGATCGCCGCGTCGCGCCGGTTTACCTTGCAGTTCGGGACCACCATGTAGGTCAGCCACAGCGTGACCAGAGTCACCACGAACGGCAGCGCGCTCAGCAGGCGCTCGCCGTTGCCGAACTGCCCTGCCGCCGCATGCAGCAAGGGTATGGCGGTGACGTACGAAGTCACCGCGATGCCTCCCGCCACCAGGATCGGCCCCAGCGTCAACGCCGCCCAGTACAACAGCAGACGCGACCCCCAGCTGCGCGCCTGATGCACGCGCCAGATGCGGTTCAGGCGATCCTCGATGCTGACCATCATCGACAGCGCGCTGAACAGCATCACCAGGATGCTGATGCTGGTGAGCTTGCTGGCATTGGCGGCGAAGCCCAGCATGGTCTCCTGCACTTTTTCGCCGGTTGCCGGCACGAAGTTCGCGAACACGAACTTGATCAGCGTGTTGCGTGCATCAGCAAACATGGGAAACGCCGAAAACATGGCGAACATCGCCACCGTCAATGGCACCAGCGACACCAGCGTGGTGTACGACAACGCGCCGGCCGTCTCGAAGCACTTGTCGTCCAGAAAGCGCCGCCAGCAGAAGTGGCCGAAGCTTAGCGTGCGGTCGTTTTTGATACGCCAGGCCATCGTCATCCTCTCGTCCGCCGGACATGCGGGCCGCCGATGTATCGCCGGCACCGGCCAGTACACTAGCGTATAGGCAGTGAATGCCTCAAACGCATGGGTCGCGTCGCATGAATCAAGCCGCATTGAACCAAGCCGCATTGAATCAAGAAATTCTGGTCCTGTACTACAGCCGCAGCGGCCATACCGCCCAGCTGGCACGGCTGGTTGCCCGCGGCATCGAGGAAGTGCCCGGCATGCGCGCACGCCTGCGCCAGGTACCACCGGTGGCGCCGGTGACCGAAACCGCGCAGCCGCCGGAGCCCGAGGATGGTGCGCCGTACGTGCGCAGGCAGGATCTGCTCGACTGCGCCGCGCTCGCCATGGGCAGCCCTACCCGCTTCGGCAACATGGCGGCGCCGCTGAAACACTTCCTGGACACCACCGGCGCCGAATGGGCCAGCGGCGCCCTGGTCGGCAAGCCGGCTGCGCTGTTCACCTCCACCGGCACCATGCATGGCGGCCAGGAATCCACCTTGCTGACGATGGCACTGCCGCTGCTCCATCACGGCATGCTGCTGCTCGGCCTGCCCTATACCGAGCCGGCACTGAGCGCCACCCAGACGGGCGGCACGCCGTACGGCGCCAGCCATGTGGCCGGGAGCCGGGGCGAAAACCCGATCAGCGAGCACGAACGCGAACTGGCCCGCGCACTGGGCCGCCGACTGGCCGAAACCACCCGCAAGCTGGCGACCGGCGCATGAGTTCGCGCATCGTGCTGCCGGCGGCACCGGAACAACGGCTGGGCCTGCTGACCTGGGCCGCCTTGATCGTGCTGCAGGTGGTCTGGCACCTGTGGCTGCTGCCACCGCAGATTGTGCCGATCTGGCTGGTGCTGGCGATCACCGTGATTCCGCTGTTGCTGCCGCTGCTGGCCATCGGCGATGCACGCCGGGCCCTGCTGTGGGTCGGCATCCTCAGCCTGTTCTACTTCTGCCACGGCGTGGCCGAAGGCTGGAGTTCGGCCGGCGCACGTTGGCTGGCACTGGCCGAGATCATCCTGACCCTGCTGCTGATCGGCACGCTGGGCGCCGGCGTGAAACGCAAACCGTAGGAGCGCACCCTGTGCGCGATGCCCTTGTCCGGGTGTCCGCGAACAGCTTTCGCCCACAGGGTGGGCTCCTACAGGGCCGGGCGTGTGGCGTAGGAGCGCACCCTGTGCGCGATGCCCTTGTCCGGGCGTCCGCGAACAGCTTTCGCCCACAGGG
>SCRF01000135.1 GCA_004322005.1 Rhodanobacter sp.
AGAACCCGCTTGCACGCCGTGTCGGCTCCTCCTCGCCAGCTCGGCGCAGGCGAGGCGTCTCGTGAACGTGCTCTCCATTCTGGCACCGCTCGCAGACCGTGCCGTATTCGGGCACCACGCGGTGGCAGTCACACTCGCGGCAGAAGCAGAAGGCGGCAATGCTCATTTCGTCACGTTCCTCGGGTAGCAAATAGCTTCTCGCTCGCGCGCACGCCGTCGCGCGTGACTTCGACCAACCGCCGGGACCGCAACCGCTGAATGTAGGTATCCCGGCTCGAACGCTTGTACCCGGTGGCGTTGTCGATGGAAGCTCGGTCGACGGCGGTCGGGAACGACTCGATGAGGACGCCCAAGACGGCGCGTTCCCCTTCTGGTAGCCGTCGCAGCCAGTAGTGTCGCAAGGCCTCTCCTTCGGGCAACGGCTGATAATCGGATCCCAGCGCGTCGATCCCAGCTTTGGTTGGGACCACCACTCCGCCCGACGTCTCGACGTATCCGGCGTTACGAAGGCGTTGAATGTAGGTGTCGCGCGAGCTGCGCTTGTACCCCGTCAGCACGGAAAGCTCATTGCGTCCGACGCCATCGGGATATTGGGCCACCGCGATCATTGTAGCGCGCTCGCCCTTGCCTAGCGAACCGCCAGCCGATACACTCGCTTCCATTTGTTGCGGCTGAACGGGTGGCACAGGAGTCGGTGCTTGGACGGGGGCTGGGGATGGCCTCGGCAGGCGTGCCAAGGCGTCTTGGATCTGAGATGCAGCACCGACGAGACGGTCCAGAAGGCGCCCGACGTCCTGCGCAGCGCTGCGAAGATCAGCCGCAAGCGAATCCGGCAGGACGGAGACCTCCACGCGCTCGACGACCTTCTCAACCACCGCCGGCGTGGAGCCGACCTGCCGTTGCAGCTCTGCAATCTGTTTGCGAAGCTCCTTGGGGTCGTCAGCCTTGGCCTTGGCGATGGTTGCAGCCATGGCGTGCTCGACCTGCGCCAACTCCTCTTTCGACAATGGCCGCGGTTCGATGCGCGCTTGGCTCGCGGTGGGAGTTGCCGAGGCATCGTACGTCTTGCGCTCGCCGATTCGCACCTTCTCGAGCTTCCGCAGCCACGACGGGGACCACAAATACGCTGTGCCGATCGGAAGCGACGGCAGCTCGTCAACGATGCCTTTCGTCGCCACACCCTGTTCAACGATCCAATCGCTCAACGCTTTCCGTTCTTGAGCCCCGTTCGTCTGCATCACGAACAGCGCCTCGGTCTGATTGAGAGCATCTTTATTGACCGCCTGCGGGCGCTGGGAAATAAGCGTGACCCCGATGCCAAGGTTGCGGCCCAGCTTCACAAGATCCTCAAAGGCTCCCAGCATCCGCGCCTCACCACGCGTTGTACGTTGGGGGACGAACGTCTGTGCTTCTTCAATGAACAAGTGAAGCGGCGAGCGACATTGCTTCTTACGATAGAACAGCTGCTCCGCGAACGACGTCGCGAATTGCTTGCGTTCGTTCTTATGGAAAAGGCTCACGTCCAGAACGGCAGAGATTCCTCGGTCCACGACAAGATCGGCGATTAGCGCACCGGCGCCCGGCTCGAGCGGGATGTCGCCGTGCATGCCCCCGAAGATCGGAATATCGAAGCCCTTACCTTTGCCGTCCTTGGCAATCCGCAGACCATACCAAACGCCGACCGGATCGAGCGCTACAACCTGCGCGCCAGTGTCCAGCATTCCTTCGGCTAGCTTCATCGCGCCGTACGTCTTGCCAGCTCCGCGCCGCGCGAGAAACGCGAACGTCTGCGTTACGGAGTCGTTCGGCAGCGCGACACTA
>SCRF01000080.1 GCA_004322005.1 Rhodanobacter sp.
TAGGCGATGGAAGCCAGCGTCGCCACCGCCAGCAGCGCCCGCACCGACAGCGCCGCCGCGGTGAGCGCGATCGGCACCAGCAGCTGGGCGATGAACGGGTTGGTGGCGCCGCCGGTGAAGTACAGCAGGTAGCCGAGGATCAGCGTGTCGAATGCGATGTGCCCGATGGTCTCCCACTCGCGCACCGGCCGCGGCTGGCCGAGCCGCCACGCCGCGAACACGGCGAACACCGCCAGCAGGCCGATGCCGACCAGCAGCGGCAGCAGCGGGATGCTCAGCCGCATCCAGAACGCGCAGAACAGCACCGCCGCGCTTTGCCCCGCGATTGCGCAGATGCGCAGCCAGGCCAGCGAACGGGTCAGCGCGTAGGGGCCGATGCGGGTATGCAGCAGTGCGCGGTGATGCGACATGAAGGATGCCTGCAAGCCGGAAAACGCCGGCCTGCATTCACGCAGGCCGGGATCGTGCCGGACGGTCTATTGTTCCGAACCGATGGTCGGCAACGGACCGCCGGTTGGGTGGTTGTGCTCGTGATGCTGGGCCGACAGCTTCTTCATCAGCGGCAGCACGGCCAGCGCGATCAGGGTGCACGCGATGCCCGCATAACCGAGCTTGCTGAACAGGCTGGTATAGATCGGCATGGTCTGCAGCGGATCGGTGATGTTGGAGGGGATGCTGGCGAAGTTGGCGACAATGCCGCCGAGGTACTGGGAGACACCGGAGGCGACGAAATACGCGCCCATCATGAAGCCGCCCATCCGTTCCGGCACATAGCGCGCGATCATCGCCAGGCCCAGGCCGCTGACCAGCAGTTCGCCCAGCGACGACGCACCATAGCCCCACACCATCACCCAGGAGCTGGCCTTGCCGTTCACGGCGAAATGGTTCGCCCAGCTGTAGATGAAGAACCCGAGCGCCACGGCGGCGAATCCCAGCGCGAACTTGGTGGCGATCGAAATGTCCTTGCCGCTGCGTCCGGCCGTGTTGTACAGCACCGCCAGGATCGGGCTGAGGATGAAGATCCAGATCGGGTTGAACGACTGGAACTGCGCCGGCGACCAGTCCCACAGGTGGAAGCCGAAGACGTCGAAGCTGGGGTTCACGTTGCGCAGGGCGAACAGGTTCAGCGAGGTGGACATCTGCTGGTAGAACACGAAGAAGAACACCGTCTGCACGGTCAGCACCAGCGCGGCGATCAGGCCGGCGCGCTCGCTGCGATGGCTGGTGCGGATCAGGTGGAAGAAGATGCCCAGCACCACGGCGCCGGCCAGGTACACGAACACCCGCGCCACCGACTCATGGCCGAGGATGAAGGCCGCGCCGAAGATGGTCAGCACGCCGATGCCCAGCACGGCGGCAAGCTTGCCCGAGTGCATCGGCTCCTCGTCGGGCGCCGAGCCGACATGGTTCAGGGTCTGGCGCATGACCAGGTAGTTCGCCAGGCCCAGCAGCAGGCCGAAGGAACACACGGCAAAGGCGGCATGCCAGCCCAGCTCGTGGCCGTACTTCTGGTTGACGTAATCCTTGATCCAGGGCGTCAGCAGCATCGAGATGGTCGAGCCGATGTTCACCGCCATGTAGTAGATGGTGAACGCGCTGTCGATCTTGGAATCGTCGCCTTCGTAGATCTTGCGCACCAGGTTGCCGGCGTTGGGTTTGAACAGGCCGTTGCCGACCACGATCACCCCCAGCGAGCAATACAGGAACCATATGCTTTCGCCAGGCACGGCCATCAGCGCATAGCCGACCGACAGGATGATGGCGCCCAGCAGCATGGTGCGCCGGGTGCCGAGTACCTTGTCGCCGACCCAGCCGCCGATGGCCGGCGCCACATAGATCAGGGCTGCCGCGGCGCTCCAGACCAGGTTGGCCTTGTCGTCGGCAAAACCCAGGCGCTGCACCATGTAGTACACGATGAGCGCCTGCATGCCGTAATAGCCGAAGCGCTCCCACATTTCGATCAGGAAGACGGTGCTGAAGGAGCGGTTCTGCGAGACCGGCGGATTCTGGGTTGCCATAACTTTTCCGTGCGTGATTGATGTCATGGCGGTGCCATGACACCCCCTGTTCGATGCAACCCCGGGCGGGCCGCAATACTTTCAAGCGTAACCTATTCGCCATGGCGGTGTAGCTGCACTGCGGCATGACAAAGGGGCGCCCCGGATAACCCCGGCCCGTGTAGGAGCGCACCCTGTGCGCGAATGCTCTTCGCCCGACACAAAAGCATCGCGCACAGGGTGCGCTCCTACGGGACAGAATCGCCCGGGGTTCCCCGTGTGGCATCATTCGCCCGTGTCCACCCGGTCGAAGAGAGCTTGCTGCCCCATGCCGATCCTCGTGCTTTCGCCGTCCGGCAGGCTGCTCGCCGGGGCGCCGCTGCCAGCGGCAGCCTGAGCAAGATGGCAGCCGAAGGATTCCGCGGCCCCAAGCAACTCTGGAACGCGTTCCAGTGGTCGATGAAAGGCCTGCGCGCCGGCTGGCTGCATGAGGCATCGTTCCGGCTCGAAGCCTGCCTGACGCTGGTGCTGGTTCCGCTCGGCCTGTGGCTGGGCGAAGGGGCACTGGAAAAACTCGCGCTGGTCTTTCCGCCGATGCTGGTGTTGTCGGCCGAACTGCTCAACTCGGCGATCGAGGCGGTGGTGGACAAGGTCAGCCCCGAGTTCCACGAGCTGGCCGGGCGCGCCAAGGACATGGGCTCGGCCGCCGTGTTCGTGTTGCTGCTGATGATGGTGCTGAGCTGGGGTTTGATCCTGCTGCCGCGCTGGCTCTGAACCGGGCAAGGTGGCTGCCGCGCCCGGCTATTGCGCAGACCGGGCGCGGGTGCTGCAATGATCGCTTCATCCTGGCCGGAGTCATTTCATGAAAACCCTGCGCGTGCTCGTGCTGCTGCTGTTGGCCGTCGGTTTGAGCGGTTGCGGCTACAACGCCATCCAGCGTCAGGATGAAGCGGTCAAGGCCTCCTGGTCTGAAGTGCTCAACCAGTACCAGCGCCGCGCCGACCTGGTGCCGAACCTGGTCAACACGGTCAAGGGCTACACCCAGCACGAGGAGAAGGTCTTCGTGGAAGTGACCAATGCGCGGGCCAAGGTCGGCAGCCTGCAGGTCGATGCCGGCACGCTCAACGATCCGGCAAAGCTCAAGCAGTTCCAGGCTGCGCAAGGTGAACTCGGCAACGCGCTGTCGCGGTTGATGGCGGTCAGCGAGAACTACCCGCAACTGAAGGCCGACGGGCTGTTCCAGAACCTGCAGGCGCAGCTCGAAGGCACCGAGAACCGGGTCACCGTGGCGCGCAACCGCTACGTGCAGGCCGTGCAGCAATACAACGCGCTGATCCGCACGTTCCCGAACAACCTGACCGCGAAGATGTTCGGCTACACGGTCAAGCCGAACTTCAGCGTGGACAATGAAAAGACGATCTCCACCGCGCCGACGGTGAACTTCGGCAGCGGCACGCCGGCAGCTGCCGCTTCGGCGCACTGATGATGCCTCGGCGCGTGCCGCGCCTGCTGCTGGTGCTGGCGATCCTGCTGCTGTCGCCGGCTTTGCTGCCGGCGGCGGATACGGCGCCCAAGTTGACGCGTCACGTCACCGACCTCACCGGCACGCTCAGCGCGACGCAGGTCGAGCAGCTGGACGCGCAGCTGGTGGCACTGGAAAAGAGCAAGGGTGCGCAACTGGTGGTGCTGATGGTCGACAGCACGGCGCCGCAGGACATCGAGAGCTATTCGCTGGCGGTTGCGGAGGCCAACAAGGTCGGCCGCAAGGGCACCGACGACGGCGTCTTGCTGCTGATTGCCAAGAACGACCATCGCGTGCGCATCGAGGTCGGTTACGGGCTGGAGGGCGCCATTCCCGACGCCGCCACTGCGCGGATCATCCGCGAATACATCGCACCGAAATTCCGCACCGGCGACTACTTCGGCGGGATCAGCGATGCGCTTGGCGCGCTGACCCAGCTGATCAACGGCGAGGCATTGCCGCCGCCGGTGCAGGGCAACCCGGACAAGAAGCCGTCCGGCTTCGGGCTGCAGAACAGTTTGATCATCGGCCTGTTCGCAGCGCTGTTTCTGCGCAACCTGCTTGGCCGGTCCGCGGCATGGATTCGTGCGCCCCTCGGCGCCGTGCTCACCGGCGGCCTGCTGTGGCTGCTGGTGTCGATGGGCGCCGGCATCCTCGGTGCGTTGATCGGCGGCGTGCTGATGCTGTTGCCCGGTGGCGCCGGGCGCTCGATCGGTGGCGGCGGCTGGGGTGGCTGGGGTGGCGGGTTCGGCGGCGGCTTCGGCGGTAGCGGTGGCGGCGGCGGTGGTTTCAGCGGTGGCGGCGGCAGTTTCGGCGGCGGCGGATCGTCGGGGAGCTGGTGATGGTGCGCATGCGGCGGTTATTGACGAATCTGTTCGGCGGCTGGTTCCAACTGCATCGCCGGTTTCCCGCCGCACTGCTGGATGAAATAACCGCGGCGATCGCCGCGGGCGAGCGGACCCACAAGGGCGAAGTGCGCTTCGCGATCGAATCGCGGCTGAACCCGCTGGCGGTGCTGGCGGGTCTCGACGTGCAGACACGCGCACGCCAGCTGTTCGCCCAGCTGCGGGTGTGGGATACCGAGTACAACAGCGGCGTGCTGTTCTATGTGTTGCTTGCCGAGCACCGTATCGAGATCGTCGCCGACCGCGGCATTGCCGCCAGGGTGACTGCCGCCGAATGGGATGCGGTCTGCCAGCGTATGCGAGGCTGCTACGCGCGCGGCGCGTGGCGCGACGGCAGCCTGCAGGGGATCGCCGCGGCGCATGCCTTGCTGGCGCGGCATTTCCCCGGCCACGACAAGGCCTGTCCGGACGAACTGCCGGACCGGCCGGTACTGCTCTGACGCCCGCACGGCGGAACGGTCCCTGGTTCGAGCGGCTGCTCCGTCTCGCTCAATGGGGCCTCGAATAACCGGTATTTTGTTCGTCATCCCGGCGAAAGCCGGGATCCAGCGACTGTAAGTGATTGAAACGCAGAGGCACTGGATTCCGGCTTTCGCCGGAATGACGCATGTTGGAGGGTTTTTCGAGGTTCCCTCAATGGATGAGCCGCCCGCCTTGGCCGATTTTCCGCGAGCGCCAGCCGACGGGTGCAAAACCTCAGTTGTTCCTTCCGTTGCAGAAGCCATGGCCTTGGCAGCCCGGCCGACCAAAGTCAGACAGGCTGCTGGTCCAGCCTGCTCATCCCTGCGAACGCCGACCGCTTGGTTTCCCGGCCGGTTACACTTGGTTTTTTTGTCGGCCCACCCTGTTGCCATGACCCAGCCCTATATCGTCGACATCAACGCGGTTGCCTTCCACCTCGGTCCGATCCAGGTGCACTGGTACGGGCTGATGTATCTGCTGGGGTTCTTCAGCGCGGCGCTGCTGGGCGAATACCGGCGGCGCCAGGGGCGCCTGCCGGTCAGCCGGGATGCGCTGGGCGACCTGTTTTTCTACGGCATGATGGGCGTCATCATCGGCGGGCGGCTGTGGTACATGCTGTTCTATTTCGAGGGCGGCATCCGCTGGATCTGGACCGAGCCGCTGGCGTTGTTCAAGGTGTGGGACGGCGGCATGAGTTTCCACGGCGGCCTGCTCGGCGTGCTGGCGGCGGGCTGGTGGTGGTCGCGGCGGCACCGTCTGCATGTCTTCGACACCATCGACTTCGTGGCGCCGCTGGTGCCGATCGGGCTGGGCCTGGGCCGGCTGGGCAATTTCATCAACGGCGAGCTGTGGGGCAAGCCGACCTCGCTGCCGTGGGGCATGATTTTTCCGCATGCGCATGCCGACGACGTGGCCTATGTGGACAGCCATCCGGCGCTGCTGCAGCAATGGCAGCGGTTCGGCGGGCTGGCCCGGCACCCGTCGGAGCTGTACGAATTGGCGCTCGAAGGTCTGCTGATGTTCGTCGTGCTGTGGCTGGTGTCGATGAAGCCGCGGCCACGTTATCTGCTGTCGGGTCTGTTCGCGCTGATGTACGGCTGCTTCCGCATCGCGGTGGAGTTCGTGCGGCTGCCCGACCCGCAACTCGGTTATCTGCTGGGCACCACGTGGGTAACCATGGGACAGTTGCAGTCGCTGCCGCTGATCGTAGTCGGCGTCTGGCTGCTGCTGCTGGCGCGCCGCGCTCCCACCTTGCCGCTTGCCCCGCCGGCAGGACCGTAGGAGCGCACCCTGTGCGCGAAATGCTCTTCGCAGATGTTCGACAGGAGCATTCGCGCACGGGGTGCGCTCCTACCCATATAATCGGCGGATGCGCGCTTACCTCGAGCTGCTCCGTCACGTCCTCGACCACGGTGTCGAAAAGGGCGACCGCACCGGCACCGGTACGCGCAGCGTGTTCGGCTGGCAGATGCGCTTCGACCTGGCCGAGGGGTTCCCGCTGGTCACCACCAAGAAGCTGCACCTGAAATCGATCGTGCACGAGCTGATCTGGTTCCTGCGTGGCGACACCAACATCGCCTACCTGAAAGAGCATGGCGTGCGCATCTGGGACGAATGGGCCGATGCCAACGGCGATCTCGGCCCGGTCTACGGCCAGCAGTGGCGCGCCTGGCCTGCCACCGATGGTGGCGTGATCGACCAGATCGCCTGGGTGATCGATGAGATCCGGCGCAACCCCGATTCGCGCCGGCTGATCGTCAGCGCGTGGAACGTCGGCGAATTGCCGAAGATGGCGCTGCTGCCGTGCCACAGCCTGTTCCAGTTCTATGTCGCCGGCGGCAAGCTGAGCTGCCAGCTGTACCAGCGCTCCGGCGACATCTTCCTCGGCGTGCCGTTCAACATCGCCAGCTATGCGCTGCTGACCCACATGGTGGCGCAGGTGTGCGGGCTGGGCGTGGGCGACTTCGTGCATACGCTGGGCGATGCGCATCTGTACAACAACCATGTCGAGCAGGCGCGCCTGCAGCTCAGCCGCGAGCCCCGCCCGCTGCCGCGCCTGCGGCTCAACGAGCAAGTGCGATCGATCGACGATTTCCGCTACGAGGACATCGCGATCGAAGGCTACGCCCCGCATCCGGCGATCAAGGCCGCCGTAGCGGTGTAGGAGCGCACCCTGTGCGCGAAAGCTCTTTCGCGACGGTCGGGCAAAAGCATTCGCGCACAGGGTGCGCTCCTACACCGAGACCCGCAACGCGATCCGCGATTGAGCCGCACCCTGCTAAGATTCGGCGTTATCTTCAGCGTCGTCTCATGATGGCGCAGGTCGCTCCTCCGAGCATGCTTCCCAAGGATTCTTATGGCCATTTCGCTGATTGCCGCACTCGACGAAAACCTTGCCATCGGCCGCAAGGGGCAGCTGCCCTGGCATCTGCCGGACGATCTGCGCTGGTTCAAGACGCTGACCGCCGGCAAGAACGTGCTGATGGGTTACAACACGGCCGTGTCGATCGGCCGCGCGCTGCCGGATCGGGTCAACCTGGTGCTTTCGCGCCGGCACGATGCGCCGTTCCCTGGCCAGATCACGGTGCGCTCGATCGAGGAGGCGCAGGCGCGCTGCGGCAACACCGGCCTGATGGTGATCGGCGGCGGCCAGGTGTTTTCCGAAGCGTTGCCACGTGCCCGGCGCATGTATCTGACCTGGGTCGGCACCGCGATCGACGGCGCGGATACCTACTTTCCCGGCGTGCATTTCGGCGAGTGGACCGAAGTCTCGCGCGTGCACCACGCGGCCGACGCCGAGCACGCCTACGACTTCGACATGGTCGAGTACCTGCGCAACAGCTGACGTGCCGACATGCATGTGATGGCGGGCGTCATGCTCGATGCGGATGGGCGCGCGTTGCGGGCGCATGCGTGGCTGATTCGCCCATGGCAAGGCTCGCCGCAGTCGCTGGACGGCCAGTCGCTGCAGTGGCAGATGCCGGCGCAGGTCGATCCGGCGATTCTGGCACCGGCCGACCGGGAGATCCTGCAGGCGTTGCAAGCCTGGCTGGCAAAAAAACCGTAGGAGCGCACCCTGTGCGCGAAAGCTCTTGCCACAATTGATGTAAAGAGCTTTCGCGCACAGGGTGCGCTCCTACGACCGGATCGGGAGCGACAGGTAGCGTTGATGCAGCGCAGCCACGGCGGCATCCAGCGCGGATTCGTCGCCGTCGTTCACGATCACGTCGTCGGCCAGCGCGAGCCGTTCGGCGCGGCTGGCCTGATGGGCCAGCATGCGCCGGGCCAGCGTCTCGTCGATGCCATCGCGGGCCATCAGCCGGGCGACCTGCAAGGGCTCGGGCGCATCGACCAGCAGCACCCGATCGACCCAGCGATAGTGCCCGATGTTTTCGGCCAGCAGGGGAATCGCCAGCAGGCAGTACGGTCCGCGCTCGGCCTGCGCGCGATCCAGCAGCCATTGCCGCACGCGCGGATGGATGATCGCCTCCAGTGCGCGCCGCGCCGCGGGGTCGGCAAACACGCGCTGGCGCATGGCGGGCCGGTCCAGCCGGCCGGAGGCGTCCAGTACGCCGGCACCGAACGCATCCACCACGGCAGCCAGCCCCGGCGTGCCCGGCTCGATCACCTCGCGTGCCGCCACGTCGGCGTCGTGCACACGGATGCCCAGCGCCTCGAAGCGCCGCGCCACCGCACTCTTGCCGGCGGCGACGCCGCCGGTCAACGCGATGACGCGGGCACGCGATGGCTCGCTCATCGCATGCCGGTCATGTGCATGTAGCCCTGCAGCAGCTCGTGGCCGGCGACCAGCCAGACCCAGCCGGCGGCCGCGATGAAGGGACCGAACGGCATCGGGATCTCGCGCCGGTGCCGGCGCAGCATGATCAGGCCGCCGCCGACCAGCGCGCCGATCAGCGAGGACAGCAGGATCATCGGCAACAGCGCCACCGGTCCCATCCATGCACCCAGCGCGGCCAGCAGCTTGAAGTCGCCATAACCCATGCCTTCCTTGCCGGTCAGCAGCTTGAACAGCCAGTACACGCTCCACAGGCTCAGGTAACCGATGGCTGCCCCGACGATCGCTGACGGTGCGTCGACGAACATCGGCAGCAGCGCCAGCAACAGGCCCAGCCACAACAGCGGCAGGGTCAGCTGATCGGGCAGCAGCTGGGTACGCAAATCGATGCCGGACAGCGCAATCAAGGTCCAGGTAAGCACCAGCCCTGCCAGCGCGTGCCACGATGGCCCGAACTTCCACACGACCACCGCGCTCAGCACGCCGCTGAGCAACTCTACCAGCGGATACTGGATCGAGATTTTCGTTTTGCAGTAACGACAGCGCCCGCGCAGCAGCAGCCAGCCGAACAGCGGGATATTGTCCAGCGCCGACAGCGGGTGCTTGCAGTGCGGGCAGTGCGACGGCTCGTGCACGATGCCGGGCGGCAGCGGCGCCGGGTCGATCTCCAGCTCGAGGATCTCGCGCGCCTCCTGCCGCCATCCGGCTGCCATGCGTTCGGGCAGCCGCAGGATCACCACGTTGAGAAAGCTGCCGACCGCCAGGCCCAGTACACCGGCCAGGGCGGTCCATGAAGCGAGGGAAAGTTCGAGCATGCGCAGGCCTGGGTTCAAAGCCCCTCACGAGGAGATGACGCAAGGGTACGGTGCTTTGCGTAGGAGCGCACCCTGTGCGCGAAAGCTTTTCTTCACGTGCGGCAAAAGCATCGCGCACAGGGTGCGCTCCTACCCATCCCAAAGCATCGCGCACAGGGTGCGCTCCTACCGGAGACGGGGCGGCGGGAGGGCCGTCAGAACGTGCCGGCGAGCTTGAAGATCGGCAGGTACAACGCGACCACCATGCCGCCGACCAGTGTGCCGAGCACCACCATGATGATCGGTTCGAGCAGGGTGGACAGGGTGTCGACCGCGTTGCTCACTTCTTCCTCGTAGAACTCGGCCACCTTGAACAGCATGTTGTCCAGCGCGCCGGATTCCTCGCCGATCGCGGTCATCTGCACCACCATGTTGGGAAACAGGTTGGTCTGCTTCATCGCCAGCTGCAGCTGATGGCCTACCGCGATGTCCTCGCGCATCTGGCGCACGGCATCGCCATACACCACGCTGCCGGTGGCGCCGGCGACCGCATCGAGCGCCTCCACCAGCGGCACGCCGGCACGGAACGTGACGCCCAGCGTGCGCGCGAAGCGTGCGATCGCCGAATTGCGCACGATATTGCCCATCACCGGCATTTTCAGCGCCATCCGGTCGAGGAAATGGGCGAACTTCAGCGAGCGCTTCTTGGCAAAGATCAGCGCGACGACTCCGCCGACGATGACGCCGATGATCAGCCACCAGTAGCTCTGCATGAACTTCGAGGCGTCGACCAGCAGCTGGGTCGGGGCCGGCAGCTGGGCACCGGCGTCCTGGAACGTCTTGGCAAACACCGGTACCACGAACAGCAGCATGATCAGCACGACCATGAACACCACGACCAGCACCATCATCGGGTAGAACAGGGCCTTCTTGATCTTTTTCTTGATGGCCTCCGTGCGCTCCTTGTAGGTGGCGACGGTATCGAGCACGGTATCGAGCACGCCGGATGTCTCGCCGGCATGCACCAGGTTGCGGTAAAGCTCGTCGAACTGTACCGGGTGGCGAGCCAGCGCCTCGTGTAGCGCCGAGCCGCCTTCGATATCCTGTTTCACGTCCAGCAGGATGTTCTTGAAGCGGACGTTCTTCTGGCCGTCGGCGATGATGTCGAAGGACTGCACCATCGGCACGCCGGAAGCCATCATGGTGGCGATCTGCCGGCTGAAGACCGCCACATCGCCGGGTTTGACCGTGCTGCCGGTCGAGCCGAACAGGGGCTTGGCGCGCTCCCGTACGGTTTGCGGGTTCATGCCCTGGCGGCGCAATTCCGCCTTGACCAGCGAGGCGTTCTTGGCCGGCATCTCGCCTTTCATGCGTTTGCCGCGCTTGTCCAGCGCGACCCACTCGTAGACGGTCAATTGGCTGACTGCGGCACGTTGGGCGCCGAGCGCGCGTGCCTTGTTTGCGGTAGCGGTAGCCGTAGCCATGCGCATCTTCCCCCAGTGGTTCTTGTCCAGATCCGCCAAAGTCGGCGGCTGACTCGATATTTATACAGCTTAAGCGACTTTCAGCGCTGCAAACCGTGGTGCCGGACGCAAGTTCGATACGGCGGCCCTCCCGGATCCTTCGTCATTCCGTGGTCACGCGGTCGATCTCGGCCAGACTGGTCAGGCCGTTCTTCACCTTGAGCAAGGCCGACGCCCGCAGGTCGTTCACCCCGGCGGCGCGGGCCACTTCGGCGATCTGCAGTGCGTTGCCGCCGTTGAGCACGATTTTCTGGATCTCCTCGAGCATCGGCATCACCTGATAGATGCCGACGCGGCCCTTGTAGCCCTCGTTGCAGCCATCGCAGCCGACCGCCTCGTAGACGGTCAGGCCGGCATCGATGTCGGCCTGGCTGAAACCGGCCTTGAGCAGCACCTCCGGCGGCAGGTCCTGCGGCTTCTTGCAGTCGTGCAGCCGTCGCGCCAGGCGCTGGGCGATGATCAGGGTGACCGACGAGGTGATGTTGTACGGTGCGATACCCATGTTCATCAGGCGCGCGATGGTCAGCGGGGCATCGTTGGTGTGCAGTGTGGACAGCACCATGTGGCCGGTCTGCGCGGCCTTGATCGCGATTTCGGCGGTTTCCAGATCGCGGATTTCGCCGACCATGATCACGTCCGGATCCTGGCGCAGGAACGAGCGCAGCGCGGAGGCGAAGGTCATGCCGCGCTTCACGTTCTGCTGCACCTGGTTGATGCCTTCGACGCGGATTTCCACCGGATCCTCGACCGTCGAGATGTTGCGCTCGGCGGTGTTGAGCATGTTCAGGCCGGTATACAGCGACACGGTCTTGCCCGAGCCGGTCGGACCGGTGACCAGCACCATGCCGTATGGCTTGTGCAGTGCATCGATGTAGAGCTTCTGCTGGTCCGGCTCGTAGCCGAGCTTCTCGATGCCGATCCTCGCCGAGGTGGCATCCAGGATGCGCAGCACGATCTTTTCGCCGAACAGCGTCGGCAGCGAGCTCACGCGAAAGTCGATCGAGCGGGTCTTGGACAGGTTGAGCTTGATGCGGCCATCCTGCGGCACGCGCTTCTCGGCGATATCCAGTTGCGCCATCACCTTCAGACGCGAGGAAATGCGGCTGGCCATTTTCAATGGCGGACTGGAAACGGCGCGCAGCATGCCATCCATGCGCAAACGCACCCGATACATGGTTTCGAACGGCTCGAAATGGATGTCCGATGCGCCGCGGCGGATCGCATCGAGCAGGATCTTGTTGATGAACTTCACTACCGGTGCATCGTCGCTCGTATTGGCATCGAAGCCGGTCGCCTCGGCTTCGGGATCGCCGACTTCAAGCTCGAGTTCGTCGAGCTCGCCGCCGCCCATGTCGGGCATGGTGTCGCGCATGTTGTTGAGCAGGCTTTCGATCACCCGTTGCAGCGAGCCGCGCTCGACCAGCACCGGTTCGACCATGCAATTGGAGTGGAACTTGATTTCGTCCAGCGCGTGGGACTGCATTGGGTCGGCGATGCCGACAAACAGCCGCTTGCCGCGCCGGAACAGCGGCAAAGCCTGGTGTTTGCTGATCAGTGTCTCGCTGATCAGGTCCAGTGGCATGGTCGCCGGGTTCATCGCGCTCACGTCCATCATCGGCATGCCGAACTCGGTCGAGGCGATCTGCGTCAGCTGGAAGCTGTCCACCAGGTTGCGATCCAGCAACCACCCGGCCAGGGTGGCCTTCTGCTGACTGCTGTCGGCCATGGCCTTGCGTACATCGGCTTCCGGCAGCACCCCTTCGGACACCAGGCGGCGTGCCATGCCGGTCAGGCCCAGCAGTGATGGTTGCAGTTGAGACGACATCATGCTGATTCCACTCTTTCCTCGTATGTTGTTGAATCTAGCGCAGTCAAGCCGTCAGGTCATCCTCTGATTGCAACCGGGACCGGGCGCGGTGACGCACTGCACAAAGCCGCGCCGCCTTGCCCATGCCGCAGGAACCTGGCGAAGTGCCCGGAAGCGCCGGATCGCGGCCTCGCCAGCCCGTCGCGCACGACCTGCGCGAATCCCATGTGGACAAGGTGCGCTCCCGCCGGGCATCGCGCAAGCCGTGGCTGGAAATGGGCGGCGAAAGCTTTGCGGGGCACCGCTCTCACCACGGCTTGCGAGTAGGTTGCGCGGCGCGGGCAACCGCTGCCCGGCCTTCACGTTATGATTCCCCCTCATTCGGGAACCTCGTACACCCCGATTCCCGTAGGAGCGCACCCTGTGCGCGAATGCTCTTTGCGGATATTCAATAAGAGCATTCGCGCACAGGGTGCGCTCCTACGGGTGTCGTCGGCCGGTCCATGCGGGGTGCCCATCACGCGGGGGTCGCCTGTTGAATCACCTGAGCATCATCCTTCCCGCCAAGAACGAGGCGCCCGCGCTGGCAGCGCTGCTGCCGCGACTGCGTGCGGCGCATCCGGAGGCCGAGATCATCGTGGTCGACGACGGCTCCACCGACGACACCCGCGGCATCTGCAGCAGCAGCCGGGTGCAATGCCTGTCCTCACCGTATTCGATGGGCAACGGCGCCGCGATCAAGCGCGGTGCGCGTGCCGCCAGCGGCGACATCCTCGTGTTCATGGACGGCGACGGCCAGCACGATCCGGCCGACGTCAATCGCCTGCTGGATCAGTTGAACCAGGGCTACGACATGGTGGTCGGCGCACGCGACTGGGGCAGCCAGGCGGGCGTGGGCCGCGGCGTTGCCAACACCTTCTACAACTGGCTGGCCACGCGCATGACCGGCCATCCGGTGGCCGATCTCACCTCCGGCTTCCGCGCCGTGCGCGCGGACAAGTTCCGCGAATTCCTGCACCTGCTGCCGAACGGTTTCAGCTACCCCACCACCAGCACCATGGCCTTCTTCCGCAGCGCCTACCCGGTGGCCTACGTGCCGATCAAGGCCGCCCAGCGTATCGGCAGGAGCCACATCAGGCCGCTGCGCGACGGCGTGCGCTTCCTGCTGATCATCTTCAAGATCGCCACGCTGTATTCGCCGCTGAAGCTGTTCGTGCCGGCCAGCGCGGTGTTCTTTGTGCTGGGTTGCCTGAACTACGCCTGGACTTTCATGCACGAAGGCCGCCTCACCAACGGCAGCACCTTGATGTGGAGCGCGGCGGTGATCGTGTTCCTGATCGGGCTGGTGTCCGAGCAGATCACGGCGCTGACGTACCGGCGCGATGCGTGATCGCCGTGACATAAGCCGAATTGCGGGAATCCGCGCAGTCCGCGCTCATTTGATTGTGCGCCAGCTACCCCTTACAATGATGTAAGGAACAGATGGAGAACATCATGGCTACCGCGAGCGTCACCAGTAAAGGCCAGATCACCATTCCAGCCGCCGTACGCGAGGCCATGCATGTACGCACGGGTGACCGGGTGGAGTTTGTGGAAATCGAGCCGGGCCGGTATGAGTTCATTGCCGCCACACGCCCCGTAACCGCACTCAAGGGCATGTTCGGCAAAGCGCCCAAGCCGGTGTCGATCGAACAGATGAATGCCGCGATCGCGGCGGCGGGTGCGGCAGCAAAATGATCGGTCTGGATACCAATGTACTGGTGCGTTACATCATGCAGGACGATGCGGTGCAATCGGCCAAGGCCACTGTGCTGCTCGATGCGTTGACCGTGGATGCGCCGGGCTGGATCGCGATCGTATCCGTGACTGAGCTGGTCTGGGTGCTGGGCGCATGCTATCGCCTTGATCGCGCGCAACTCACCGACGCATTGGAAGCCCTGCTGCGCACCAAGGAGTTGATGGTGGAGCGTGCACAGATCGTCTGGAAAGCCGTACGCGTCTACCGCAATTCCAAGGCCGATTTTGCCGATTGCCTGATCGCGTGCTGTGCCGCATCAGCCGGCTGCGAACACATCATGACGTTCGACCGTGGTGCCGCGAAACATGCAGGCATGAGTCTGATCGCATGAATCCCGATGCCCCACCGTGTCAGCATGGCTTTGTCGCTTGCATGGAGCCCGGGTGCGCCGGCGCGGTGGTCGCCGGGGCTTGACCGTCGAGCATTGGGTTAAACTGACCGCACAGGCCACCACGGAAAGCCGCATGCGACTCGGCGCGCAGCACATTGAGCAGTTGAAACGCCTCGCCGTCGAAGAGGCCGGGCCGCACGCGCGACTGCGCCTGTTCGGCTCGCGCCTGGACGATGCGGCGACCGGCGGCGATGTCGATCTGCTGCTGGAGTTGACTGCGCCAGTGGCGGAACCGGCTGTGCTGGTAGCCCGCATGGCCGCACGCGCCAGCCGCGTGCTGGGTGGGCGCAAGGTGGACGTGGTACTGGCCGCACCCAACCTGAAGTGCCTGCCCATTCACGAAGCCGCCTTGCGGCGCGGTGTCGTGCTGTGATGCCCGACCAGGACCTGCTGAACCGGTTGCGCTTTCTTGCGCGCGTCGTCGGGCGCGAGCGTACGCATCTGCTGGCGACCGACCAGCGCATTTTCACCATGCCGTTTTCGATGGAGCGCGCTCAGAAGCTTGATACGGACGTCGAGCTTGCCGAACGCGTCGAGGCCTTCGTGGCCCGCTTCAGTCGCCTGCAGGACACCCTGGGCGACAAACTGCTGCCTGCGCTTCTGCGGGCACTGGGCGAGCCGCTGGGTGCCGTCATCGACAATCTCGATCGTGCCGAGCGACTGGGCTGGCTGGCATCTGCAGACGAGTGGTTGTTTGTGCGCCAGCTGCGCAATCAGATGATCCATGAATACATCGAGGATCCGGCGATACTCGCCAGCGCCTTGCAGTCGGGCCATGAGCGGGTGCCAATGCTGGTTTCGGCCAGCGCTGCCTTGCTGAGGGAGATCGAGAAGCGTGGCTGGCTAGTTGACGACACTGAAGGGCATCCGCATGCCTAGTATCTTTTTGCGCCCACTTGCCTTGCGCCTCATTGAACCGCTGCGCGACGGTGTGCGCTTCCTGCTGATCATCTTCAAGATCGCCACGCTGTATTCGCCGCTGAAGCTGTTCGTGCCGGCCAGCGCGGTGTTCTTTCTGTTGGGGCTGGCCAACTACGCATGGACCTACATCCACGAAGGCCGCCTCACTAACATGAGCACGCTGTTGTGGAGTGCGGCGGTGATTGTATTCCTGATCGGGCTGGTGTCGGAGCAGATAACCGGGTTGATGTATCGGCGCGATGTGTGATTGTGATCGCCCACGTCCGCTGGCGTTGCTGGTGACGCGCAATTTTCCTCCACTTCTCGGTGGCATGGAAAAGGTCAACCAGCGTCTGCTTGAAGCATTGCAGCCGGCCTGGCGCACCGCGCTGTGCGGACCAGCTGGATGCGCTGCTTACGTAGAGCCGCAGACTGAAGTGAAGCAAAGCAGAGTCAAACCGCTGCCAGCATTCCTGGCGGCAACCCTGTGGCGTGCGGTGCGATTGGCGTGGCGTCGCAAACCCGAATGGATCATTGCCGGCAGTGGCCTGACTGCGCCGGTCGCCTGGCTGGCGGGGCGATGTGCCGGGAGTAAAGTGGCCGTCTATCTGCATGGGCTCGACATCGTGGCGCCCAGTCGGGTGTACCAATGGCTATGGCTGCCATTCATCCGGCGCTGCGATATCGCCCTGGTGAATAGTGCCAACACGGCGCGGTTGGCAAAAAGTCGCGGTGTGCGCCCCGGCAAGTTGCATGTGCTGCATCCGGGGACCGATCTGCCCACGTTGGATGCCGTGGTTGCCCGCGATTTCCGCGAGCGGCTGGGTTTTGGGCAGCGGCCGCTGTTGCTTTCGGTGGGTCGCTTGACCGAGCGCAAGGGGCTGGCCGAGTTCGTGACAAAAGCTTTGCCGGCGATCGTTTCCCGTTACCCGGATGCACTGCTGGTGGTCATCGGCGACGAAGCCAGCGATGCGTTGCATGCACGGGCAGGTTCGGAGCGCGAGCGCATCCTTGCCGCTGCCCGCATTGCAAGCGTCGAGCAAAACGTTCATTTCCTCGGTCGCTGCGATGAGGCAACCCTGGGCGCGGCCTATCAGGCGTCGGATCTGCACATTTTTCCGGTGCTTGAACTGCCGGGCGATGTGGAAGGTTTCGGCATGGTCGCACTGGAAGCGGCAGCGCATGGTTTGCCCACCATCGCGTTTGCGGTGGGCGGCGTACCCGATGCCGTGGATGACGGGCATACCGGCACCCTGGTCGAGCCCGGCAACTATGGCGATCTGGGTGCCGCCGTAATTCGCCAGTTCTCGCAGGCGCACGATGGTGCGACGATTACCGCCTGTCGCGAGTTTGCCACCGCCAAGGCATGGCCGGTCTTCGGTGAGCGCTTGCGCAATCTGCTGGGAGCCGCGCGTGACTGACTATCCATCAAACCACCAATTGAACGATGGAAGCGATGAGGCTGACACGCCTATGGCACGCCAGCCCCATGCCGTGCTCGATCTGCCATCACGCCGCTTCAAGGGCCTGAAGATCGAACGCTTGCTGGATCTGGCCAGCCGTCCGCAGCCGATACGCATGCTTGAAGTCGGTACCGGGTCAGGCGGCATCGCCCATTATTTCGGCACACACCCGCAGCTTCGGTGCGAGGTGGATGCGGTGGACGTGTGCGACAGCCGGCTGGTGACCGAAGGCTATCGCTACCATCAAGTACACGGCACGCAGCTGCCATTCGCGGATGATTCTTTTGACGTGGTGCTCACCAACCACGTCATCGAGCACGTCGGTGATAAGCAGGCGCAGCGTGCGCATCTGGCAGAGTTGCATCGTGTGCTTCGTCCTGATGGGGTGGGTTATCTTGCCGTACCCAACCGCTGGATGCTGGTGGAGCCGCACTACAAGCTCGCCTTCTTGAGCTGGCTACCCCACGCATGGCGCACGCCATATCTGCGTGTCATGGGCAGAGGTGAGGTTTATGATTGCGAGCCACTGCAACTAGGCCAGGTGGAACGCCTGCTGATGGATGCCGGGTTCAAACATCGTAATCGCTGTATCGACGCGCTGCGCGCTATCTACGAAATAGAACGCCCCCAGTCGGTTGCGGCGCGCTTCCTGCACAACATTCCCGACGCTGCACTGACGCCGCTGCGCCGGATTATTCCCACGCTTATCTATGAATTTTTTCAGCCGCGGCAGCCCGTGCAAACGGTTAACTTGAGAAACCGTGAGTTGTGATGAAAAGTCCACGGATACACGGTTTGGACTGTGCTGACGAAAAGACGACCGTGGTCGATCTTGCTCTCGTTGCAATCGTTACCGTCACCTACAATCCCGATCCGGAAATTCTCGACCGGCAGCTTGGTCAACTTCCTTCGGCTGCACTGAAAGTGGTGGTCGACAATGCATCTCGCCCGGAACTTCGCGCAAAGGTGATGCGGGTGGTAGCGGAACGTAGGGCGCTGCTGCTGCAGAACGACACGAACAGGGGGCTTCCGGCTGCCATCAATCAAGGTGCCGGATACGCGCAACATGCACGCCCCAGCTGTCGCTTCCTGCTGCTGCTTGATCAAGACAGTGAGCCAGGCGTAACTGGGGGCGTAACTGGGGTTGAACAACTGATTGCACGTTATGAGCCGATTGCGGCGCTGGCCGGACGACCGTGTTGCATAGGTCCTCGGCTGATTGACGTTGCCACCGGACTCGACCATGGGTTCCATCAAATCCGTGGTTGGCGCTGGTCACGGACGTTTCCCTCGCCAGACTGCCGCACCCCGGTTCCGGTAGCCAATCTCAACGGTAGCGGAACGCTGATGCCGCTGATATTGTTCAATCAGCTTGGGGGTTTGGAGGAGGACTTCTTCATCGATCACGTCGACACCGAATGGGCGTTTCGAGTGCTCGATGCCGGCTTCGGGCTGTATGGAGTTCCCGACGTGAGCTTCATTCATCGAATGGGGGAGAGCAGCTTGAGGTTTTGGTGGATGGGTTGGCGGATATGGCCGCGCCGTTCGCCGTTGCGCCACCGTTATCTATATCGAAACGCCGTATGGCTCATGCGGCGTAGCTATGTGCCGACCGTTTGGAAAGCATGGGCACTGGCAAAATTATTGCTGACGTTGCTCGTACATATGGCATTTGACTGCCAACGAATTTCTCAAATTGCAGCGATGTTCCATGGGGTCAAGAATGGGTTGTGCACGGCGCCAGAAAAACCGGAAGGAAATTCGTTGTGAGTAATGAGAACAACATCTATGTGACCCGTCCATTCCTACCTCCGCTCGGGGAGTTGATGCCGTCGCTTGAACGGATATGGAAGTCGCGTGATTTGACCAACGGCGCTATGTTTCACCAGGAGTTCGAACGGGCATTAGCACTCTATCTGGGTGTTCCATATGTTTCATTGTTTGCCAATGCGACCCTGGCACTGGTCACCGCGCTGCAATGTCTTCGAATTTCAGGCGAAGTGATTACCACGCCGTATTCGTTTGTTGCAACCGCTCACTCGTTGTTGTGGAACGGTATCGAGCCGGTATTCGTGGATATCGATCCGAAGACACTGGCATTGGACGCGTCACGGGTGGAGGCTGCCATCACGCCGCGCACGACCGCAATTATGCCGGTGCATGTCTACGGGCGCCCTGCAGATGTCGAAGGAATGCAAAGGGTTGCCGACAACTATGGGCTGAAGATCATCTACGACGCGGCGCATACATTCGGCGCCCGCTACCGTGGAGAATCACTAGCTACATTCGGTGATCTGTCTGTACTCAGCTTCCACGCCACCAAGGTATTCAATACTTTTGAAGGCGGCGCGATTGTATGTCACGACGCGCAGACCAAGCAGCGCATTGATTTCTTGAAGAACTTCGGCTTCGCCGACGAGGTGACCGTTGTCGCATCGGGTATCAATGGGAAGATGAACGAATTTCAGGCAGCGCTCGGCCTTGTCCAGTTGCAGCACATCGGCGACTGTATTGCCAAACGTGCGGTTATCGCGGCGCGCTATGATGAGGCATTTTCGAAGATCGATGGGATCGGCGTTCTCGAAATGCTGCCTGACTACGTGCCAAATTACAGCTACTACCCGATATTCGTCGATGCAGGATATCCACTTGTACGGGATGCGCTGTATTCGCGGTTACGCGAGGCTGGGATCTTCGGCCGACGTTATTTCTACCCGTTGATCAGCGATTTCCCGATGTACAGGGGACGTCCTTCAGCCGCAAAAAATACATTATCTGTTGCGCATCGTGTAGCTAATGCGGTCATCTGCTTGCCAATCTACCCTGAATTGTCCAGCACGGATCAGCAGCGTGTGGTCCGCATAGTGCGAGGTGATTGATGAGTAGCCACATGTCTGACGCAGAGTTGGGTGTATTGGGATTAGCCTCGTGTGGCCATAATGTTCTTATCTCACGTAAAGCTTCAATTTACGGAGCCGGTCGCATTCATATTGGCAATAACGTTCGCATTGATGATTTTTCTATCCTCTCGGCGGGTGATGGCGGAATACATATCGGAAATTACGTACATATCGCATCTTATGCATCAGTGGTTGGTAGAGAGAAGATACAGATGAGTGATTTTTCAGGCATTTCATCGCGTGTTTGCGTATACTCAAGTAGCGATGATTATTCTGGAAATGCTTTGACAAACCCAACTGTTCCTCCAGATTACACCGCAGTGAGGCATGCGCCTGTATTGCTCGGACGTCACACAATCGTTGGTGCTGGTAGCGTCATTCTTCCGGGGGTTATTCTGCACGATGGAGTTGCAATTGGTGCTTTGGCCCTTGTTACTCACGATTGTGCGGAATTTGGAGTCTATGCAGGCGTGCCAGCGCGGCGTATTTCAGCACGTAGCCGCCATTTATTGATTCTTGAGAGTCAAATGGCTGCACAGGGTAAGGTTTAATGCAAGGCTCAGCGCGCTTGCGGAGTAACTTGTCGGCCAACCTGCTCGGAACTGGCTTGTCTTCGGTAATTGCGTTGCTATCTGCTCCGCTCATATTTCGCTGGCTGGGTGCGGACGCCTATGGACTGATCGGCATCTACCTGCTTTTGCAGGGCCTGATGCCGTTGTTCGACCTCGGCATCACGCCCGGGCTTGCGCGAGCAGTCGCTTGGCACCGGGGGGCAGGGGCAGGCGGGCAGGTGTTGACGTTGGTTCGACTGGCCGAACGCCCGATGTGGCTGTTTTCTTTAGTGTTCGCGGTCGGTCTGTTCGCGCTGTCTGGTGTGATTGCGCACTATTGGCTTGTGTCTGCGCAATTGCCCGTAACAACTATCCGCTTGGCCATCATGTTGATGGGTGCAGCACTTGCCTTTCGCATGCTCGCAGGTCTGCAGAAGGCTGCATTGATGGCCATTGAGCATCAGGTACAGACCAATGTGGTGCAGTCGATCGCTGTGCTCGCGCGCACGCTAGGTGCGCTTGCGATTGCTTTAGGCACGCATACAGGCGTGCGTGGTTTCTTTGTAGTGCAGGTGCCAGTTTCTCTGATTGAGTGGTGGGTGTACCGGCGTTTTCTTTCCAAGGCGCTGCCGCACGCGCCTGTACCGGTTGCACGCGACGAGCTGCGCCAGCATGTGCGCTTCGCGCTCGGAGTAGCGGGACTCGCTGCGTTATGGCTGTTAACCTCGCAAGTCGACAAGTTATCCTTGTCTAGGATACTGCCGCTGGCTGAATACGGTGCTTACTCGCTGGGTGTGCACATCGCTTCAGCGATCATTATTGCTACCGGTCCAATACAGGCCGCCGTGCTTCCACGCCTAACGCGCTTGATCGCAGCTGGCGAAGTGTCACAGTCACGCCTGCTGTACGGTATGGCGACAGCTATGACAGTAGCGCTTGCATTCGGGTTGACGGTCGGTATTTGCATGGCTGGGAACCTCGTGACAGCACTCATGCGGCCGGCTGTAATGCTCGATATACGGCCGATGCAAATCGCCGTTGCTTATGCGCTTGGCAATTGCGCAATCGCCATCATCGGCCTCTCCTATCAACTGCAGAACGCACATGGCAGGTTGCGCCTGCATGCAGCAGGTACCATCGCGCAGGCGGTCGTACAAATTCCGATCCTGGTGTGGGTTGCGTCCACAGGCAGTGCCTTGACAACCGCTCTCGTATTCACTGTCATGAATTGGTTATTCGTCATACTGTGGATGCCGGTGGTACACGCTAGGTTCCTTCCAAGTGGTCACCTGCTGTGGTTACGGCGTGACTTGTTGCCGCCTTTGCTCCTGTCTGGGACGGTAGGGTTTTTGCTGGTCCGCATGATGTCGTACGAGCCCCATTCAATTGTACTCAGTGGTGCGTCTGCCGCACTGGGAATGGTCGTGACTGTAGCGGTTGCGCTACTGTCGCACGCTGACATACGCGCCTACCTTCATCAGTGGTGGCTTAGTCATGGAAACTGACATCCCAACGATCAGTGTGTGTGTGACGACATATCAACATGTCGCGTACATCCGGCAGTGCCTTGAGAGCGTGCTCTCGCAAATATTCGATGGCACGCTCGAAGTCCTGGTTGGCGATGACGGATCGATTGACGGGACGCGCCCTCTTGTTGATGCTCTGGCGCTAAGTGATTCGCGTGTGCGGCCCTTCCATCACCATAGCAACCTAGGCCCGACAGGTAATCTGAGCTTCTTGGTGGCGCGGGCGCGCGGTCATTTGATAGCGCACCTTGATGGGGATGATTTTTGGTTGCCCGGAAAACTTGCGGCGCAGTTGTTGGTTTTTAATGAGGATCCGCGTGTTGTGGCGGTGTACTGCAATGCAAATGTTGTCGGCGCTACTGGCGAGAAACTTGGCATTTTCAATGAAGGGCTACCCGCGCAAGTGGGAATGCAGGAGTTGCTTCGCCGCGGGAATTTTCTCAACCACAGCTCGCTGGTATACAGAGCTTCTGCACGCGATGCTGTACTGGGCATTGACAAGCCATTTATCGACTACAGATTGCATTTCCGATTGTTGTTTCATGGCAATCTCGCTTATGTTGACAAACCTCTCGTTGGCTACCGCTGGCGCAGTGCAGGGTCAATGGTTAAAACTATGCCATCCGCAGTTTATGAAGGACACCTAGACGCGTTTCTCGAAGCCATTGCGGCTGGTGCTCAAACGAGTGATGTACGTGTGGCGATTGGACGCTTCTGGGGGAAATTGATGATGCAGTCGATCGCTAGCGGCCAATGGTCATGCGTACGCGCATGGGGCAGACGAATTACAGCTGAGCCTGCGTTCGAATTTTCGCTGACGGACTTGATGGCCGAGTCGATCCTCGCGTTCCCTCGTGCCTTGGCATCATGGTGGCGACGCCGTCATGGCAGCTCGGTGTATTTCCCATGAGGCCAATCAAGCTTACGCAGTGGGTCATCTCAGGCGGAGTATTATTCGCTGGTTTGGTGCGTGCAATAACCGGTCAAGGGCTGCGATTTTGTGTTGTATGCCAGCATCACGTACCGGCGTTTCTGCCATGGCGAGGTGGCTGGGCAGCTGCGCCTCCATTGATGGCAGCCTTGCATGTGATTGGTAGTGATCTTGACCATTTTGCATGCCCACGTTGTGGAGCGACAGATCGCGATCGGCATTTGCATTGGTATCTTGATCGCAGCGGCATCGCCAAGAGTTTGCATGGCAAACGCGTGTTGCACTTCGCTCCAGAAAAAGGTCTGGTTTCATGGGTTGCGTCATTTGAACCTGCTGAGCATGTGCTGGCTGATCTGTACCCACAATGTGACGATATCCGCAGAATCGACCTTGAGTCCATTCCGTTCGCGGATGGCTATTTCGATTGTGTGATCGCAAATCACGTGCTCGAGCATGTAGGTAGCCTGGAACGCGCCACTCGCGAAATCGGGCGTGTTCTTTCATCATCTGGCATCGCGCTTCTGCAGACGCCTTGGTGCAAGGGTCTTGCGCGCACCATTGAGGACCCCGCGGTCGTTTCACCAGAGGCCCGGCTGCAACTTTATGGACAGGATGACCACGTACGTTTGTTTGGCAGTGATGTTTACGAACGCATCTCAGGCGATGCCCTGCGTGCCGAGCCCGTGACGCATGCTTCACTATTGGCGGACGTCGATCCCGATCGATACGGCGTCAATCCCGACGAAGACTTGATGTTGTTCAGGCGCTGACAGCGCCGAATGTGATCCGTGTAAATCCTGCAACTCAGTCGGCGCGGAGAATCCGGACAAGTCGCGCGGGCAATTCATCCATACTGCCGTTGATCCGGCAGCTGATGTTCAAGGTCGGTAAGCGTCTGCCCGCCTCACCTTTCCCTGGGCTTGTTTAGCCGTTGCGATACGCGCCTGTATTGTAAGCGTCCGCCCACCCCACCTTCCCCAAGCGTCCCGTAGCCGCTGCACTACGCGCCTGTTCAACCAGGGGTGTAGCGATGGGCAAGAAGACGATGGGTTGGGGGGGGGGGTGTCTGTCCAGGCATGCTGACTGGTGAGTGCGCTGTAAGCGTCTCCCGTAGCCATCTTGTCGTCCTTGCCTAAGCCCATCACTCTGCGGTTTTCTCCGACGTGGGTGGGAATGATGGCGATGAGCGAGGTGGCGACGCAGTGGGCAGAGCATGTCCGCCGGTGGCGGAGCAGCGGTCTGACGCGGGCGGCGTACGGCGCTGAGCATGGGGTGAAAGCGGCGACGTTGTCGTACTGGGCCTGGCGACTGGACAAGGCGCAACGGGCCGTCGCTGCACCGGCGCCGGTGGCGCCGGCCTTGGTCCCGATCCAGGTGGTGGCGGGTACCGTGCCGATGCCGGCGGCCACGGCGCCGGTGATGGTCGAGGTGAGCTATGCGGGTGGACTGCGACTCAGCCTGCCGGCGGGGATCGATGTGCTCTGGGCCGCGGCGCTGGTGAGGGCGCTGTCATGCTGAGCCCGAGTGGATGGTGGTTGGCGGTGGCGCCGGTGGATCTGCGCTGCGGCATGGATCGTTTGATGGTGGCGGTGCAAACCGCGTTGGGCCGCGATGCCTTCGACGGTGGGGCGTATGTGTTTCGCAACCGGTCCGGCACGCGGATCAAGGTGCTGTGCTGTGACGCGCAAGGGGTATGGCTGTGCGTGCGGCGGCTGTCGAAGGGTCATTTCGTGTGGCCAGGCAGCGGCGATGCCACGTGCGAGCTTTCGCCCGAAGCATTCGCCTGGCTGTGTGCGGGGGTCGACTGGCGGCGACTGAGTGATCGCGCCATGCCACGGCACGTGGTGTGATAAAAAG
>SCRF01000081.1 GCA_004322005.1 Rhodanobacter sp.
GCACGTCGGTCGCTCCCGGCATCCTGCCTCCCGCGACACTAGTGCTTCCCTGCACGTCGGTCGCAACGGCTCGCTGCCTGCGGCTGTCGCGCGCCAGCGCGGCCAGCTGGTCGTCCGGCACCAACCCGGCGTCGTACAGCAGACGCCCGAGCAAGGTGCTCTTGCCGTCGTCCACGCTGCCGCAGGTGATGAAGCGCAGCAGGCCCTTCGCCGACGTGATCGCGGATGTTTCGTTCGGCGTCGTCATCAGAAATAGCCTTCCTGCTTCTTGCGTTCCATCGACGCGGTCGAGTCCTGGTCGATCACCCGGCCCTGCCGTTCCGAGCTGCGCGAGCGCGTCATCTCGTCGATGACCTTCGCCAGCGTGTCGGCCTTCGATTCCACCGCGCCGGTCAGCGGATAGCAGCCCAGCGTGCGGAACCGCACCTCGCGCAGCTGCACCGTCTCGCCATCGCGCAACTCCAGCCGCTCGTCGTCGACCATGATCAGCGCACCATCGCGCTCGACCACCGGACGCGGCTTGGCGAAGTACAGCGGCACCACCGGGATGTTCTCGCGCTGGATGTACAGCCACACGTCCATCTCGGTCCAGTTCGACAGCGGGAACACCCGCACGCTCTCGCCCTTGCGGATGTGCGTGTTGAAGGTGTTCCAGAACTCCGGCCGCTGGTTCTTCGGATCCCAGCGGTGCTGCGCGTTGCGGAACGAGAAGATGCGTTCCTTGGCGCGCGATTTCTCCTCGTCGCGGCGGGCTCCGCCGATCGCCGCATCGAAAGCGTACTTGTCCAGCGCCTGCTTGAGCGCGGTCGTTTTCATCACCTCGGTGTGCACGGTGGCGCCGTGGGTCAGCGGCGAAATGCCCTGGCGCACGCCGTCCTCGTTGATGTGCACCAGCACCTCGACGTCGCCCGCCGCCGCCACCTGGTCGCGGAACGCGATCATCTCGCGGAATTTCCAGGTGGTGTCGACATGCAGCAGCGGGATCGGCGAACGCGCCGGATGGAATGCCTTGCGCAGCAGGTGCAGCAGTACCGAGGAATCCTTGCCGATCGAATACAGCATCACCGGCCGCCGGAAGCCCGCCAGCACTTCGCGAAAGATGTGGATGCTTTCCGCCTCGAGGTCGTCGAGGTGGGAGCGCACTGCGGCAGACGTGGTCATGGCATGGAAGACTCGGCAACGGTTGCTGGAAAAATGCCCCCCGGAGGTTATCCCACGGCGCTCCAAAGGCCAACTATCTTAATGGGCATTCGCCGGTTTCCACGGAATGGACGTCCAAATGACTTCTCATATCGAAATAGCCTGAGACCATAACCGCAGCGGGGCAAGGGCCGCGGCTGCCATGCCGCGTGTGCCCCCGACCGGATGGGTAGGAGCGCACCCTGTGCGCGAATGCTCTTGTCGGAATGTCCGCAAAAGGCATTCGCGCACAGGGTGCGCTCCTACGCGATCACCGGGTAGGCCGGTTCGGCATCCAGGGTGGCGGCACAGACGGCCGCCAGTTCCAGCAGGCGCAGGTCGGAGCCGCGTGCGCCGACCAGTTGCAGGCCGATCGGCAGGCCATCGGGCAGGCGCCCCATCGGCAGGCTCACCGCCGGACAACCGGCGAGGCTGGCGAAGCTGGTCAGGTCGGCCTGCGAATCGGGCACCGGGCCATCCAGCGCGAACGCGCCTTGCGGCGTGGTCGGCAGCACCAGCACGTCGATCTGGCAGAACAGCCGGCGCATCTTCAGGGTGGCCGCATCGAGCACCCGGTCGGCCACGACGTAATCGGCCGCGCTGCGGGCCTGTGCAAAACCGAGCAGGTGCCGGAAGCGGTCGGACACCGGGTGTTCGGCATGGGCCAGCTCGGCGGCGAAGGTAACCAGCATCTCCGCTTCCATCAGGAACAGACCGGCGCGCCGGGTGCGGGCAAAATCCCAGTCGCTGAAATCCACCTTGCGCTGATCGCTCAGCGCGTGCGACAGCCTGGCCATGGCGGCCTGGAAAACCTCGATCACCGCCGGTTGCACGCCGAGCGCGGCCAGGTCAGGCAGCACGCCGGTGCGCAGCTTGCCCGGCTCCCAGTCCGGCAGCGCGAACGCGATCCGGCGCCGGCGCGAGCGCGCGTCGTCGGCATCGTAACTGGCCAGCACCTGCAGCAGCACGGTCAGGTCCTCCGCGCTGCGCGCCAGCAGCCCCACGGCATCGAGCCGCCGCGCCGCCGGCACCAGGCCGCGCGCGGAGATCTCGCCGTGGGTCGGCTTGAGCCCGTAGACGCCGCAATAGCTGGCCGGGATGCGGGTCGACCCCAGGCTGTCCGAACCGACCGCCACCACCGCCAGGCCCGCCGCCACCGCCGCCGCCGCGCCGCCGCAGGAGCCGCCGGCGCTGTAACCGTGGCGATGCGGATTGTGGGTCGCGCCAAAGTGCGGGTTGTCGGTGGTCGCGCCCAGTGCGCCCTCGTCCATGTTGGTCTTGCCGACCAGCACCGCACCGGCCGCACGCAACCGGGCGACCACATGCGAATCGTTCTGCGCCGGCTGCAGGCGATCGGGCAGGCCGGCCCGGGTCGGCCAGCCGGCCACGTCGAAGTTGTCCTGCAGCGCCACCGGGATGCCGTCGAGCCGGCCGATCACCCCTTCGCGCCGACGGCGCTCGGCCATGCGCGCCTGATCCTGCAGCAGGCCCGAACGCAGATCGACATAGGCGTTGAGCTGCGGGTTGATCCGCTCGATCGCCCCCAGGTAGACATCGGCCAGCGACTGCGGCTGCACCCGATCCACCGCCAGCCAGTGCAGCAACTGGAACATGCTGGCACGGCGCAGTTCGAGATCGCCGATCGGCGGCATCAAATTCATGGGCAATCCTGTTTGCATGCCTGCGATTATCGCCATCGAACGCGCGGTGATTGCAAGCGCCGCGCAAAGAAACCGTGCGCAACTGCCTCTTCGGCAAAACTATTGCGGCTGGTGGACGCCACTGTAGGAGCGCACCCTGTGCGCGAATGCTCTTGTCAGGGTTGATGCAAAGAGCATTCG
>SCRF01000082.1 GCA_004322005.1 Rhodanobacter sp.
AGCGATGTGCCAGCCGCGACCCGCGTAGGAGCGCGCTTGCGCGCGATGCTCTTCGCCAGAGTTCGCCAGAGGTGGAGAAAGAGCATCGCGCGCAAGCGCGCTCCTACGCGGACCTTTCAGTGGAACGCCTTCACCACGTGGTCCAGGCCCAGCCCCAGTACCGCGGTCGCGGCCAGCAAGGTCGCCACGCGCGCCGGCAGGCGCCGGGCGAGTACGGCACCGAAGGGCGCGGCGACCACGCCGCCGACGATCAGGCCGAACACGGCGGCGCCTTCGGTGGCGCCGACATACAGCAGAAAGCTGATGCTGGCCGCTGCGCTGACCACCGCCTTGGCCAGATGCACGGTGCCGATCACCATGCGCGGGGCGGTGCCGCGCGCGATCAGCGTGGTCACGGTCAGCGCGCTCCAGCCGCCGCCGGCGACCGCGTCGGCGAAGCCGGCGACCAGCCCCAGCGCGGGCGTGGCACGCGGCACGCGATCGGCATGACGCTGGGCGCCACCACGCATGCCGCGCAGCAGCAGGAGCAGCCCCATGCCGAGCAGGTAGGGTGCCAAGGCCAGGCGCATCCATGCCACGGGTACCCGGCTGACCAGACAGGCACCGATGACCGCACCGAGCACTCCCGGGATCGCCAGGCTCCAGAACAGGCGCTTGCGCACGTTGCCGGCCACCAGGTGACTGATGCCGGAGGCGCCGCAGGTGAAGGTTTCCGCGTAATGCACGCTGGCGCTCGCCACTGCCGGCGGCAGGCCAAGCCCCAGCAGCATCGCCGCCGAAGCCACGCCGTAGGCCATGCCGAGCGCGCCGTCGATCAACTGGGCGAGTGCGCCGACGGCGGCAAAAGTGAGGAATTCCGGTAGCGGTGGCATGGGCGAAGTATCGGCATGCGTCGCCGGCCGCGGAAATAAGGCGTCGGCATATGCTCATGCCGACACATCCTTTCCGCTGCCTCGGTGCCACGACTATGTTTGGACGCCAAGAAGTCCAGACGTCCAGAGGAAGTCGCCGTGAACGCTGCTGTCGCGCCGGAGTTGCCGGCAACCACGCTGGATGCCGCAAAGGTCGCGCAACTGGCGCAACTGACCGAGGGGTTGACGCCGGCCGAGCTCTACTGGGTGGCCGCGTGGAGCGCAGCGAAGGCGGCGCAGGCGCAGCATGGGGGCGCGTCGGCCAGGCCGGCAGTCGGCGCCGAACCGTCGCAGCGCCTGACGATCGTCTACGGCAGCCAGACCGGCAACGCCAAACGCCTGGCCGAACAGCTGGTTCGGCGCAGTTCGGATGCCGGCCTGCCGGCGCGCCTGCTGCGCGCCGACGCCTACCCGCTGCGCGAGCTGGCGCAGGAACGCTATCTCGCCGTGGTGATCAGCACCCAGGGCGAGGGCGAGCCGCCGGACGATGCGCGCGGCTTCGTCGAGTTCATCGCCGGCAAGCGCGCGCCGAAGCTGCCGTCGCTGCAGTTCAGCGTGCTCGGGCTGGGCGATTCGAGTTACCCGCAATTCTGCGCGATCGGCCGTCAGCTCGATACGCGGCTGGCCGAACTCGGCGGCACGCGCTTCGCGCCGCTGGGCGAGGCCGACGTGGATATCGAGACGGTCGCCACGCCGTGGCTGGACCGCACGCTGGAGCAGGCGCGCGAGGTACTCAAGACAGCGACCCAGGTCGCGCGCGTCACGCCGCTGCATGCGGTTTCGAAGCAGGCCGTGCACTCGCGCGAGCAGCCGTTTGCCGCCACCGTGCTGGCCAACCAGCGCATCGTGGCGCGCGACAGCGAGCGCGACGTGCGGCACGTCGAGTTGTCGCTGGAAGGTTCGGGCCTGCACTACCAGCCCGGCGACGCGCTGGGCGTGTGGCCGCGCAATCCGTCCGCGCTGGTCGCGCAGTGGCTGGATGCCTTGCAACTGGACGGCGAACGCGAGGTCGCCCATCAGGGGCGCACGCTGTCGCTGGCCCGCTGGCTGGGCGCCGAACGCGAGATCACCCGGCTCAGCCGTCCGTTCGTCAAGGCGCTGGCCGAGGCCGGCAAGCATGCCGACTTGCTGGACCTGTTGCGCCCCGAACAGTCAGCCGCGCTTGCGGCACTGCTGACCCGCGACCAGCCGATCGACCTGTTGCGTCGCTACCCCGTGCGCTGGCAGCCCGAAGCATTGCTCGCCGCGCTGCGCCCGCTGACGCCGCGGCTGTATTCGATCGCGTCCAGCCCGAAGGCCGTGGGCGAGGAAGTGCACCTGACCGTGGCGGTGGTCGATTACCAGGCGCACGGCAGCGCGCACTGGGGCGCGGCCTCCACCTTTCTGGCGGCCGCCGACGAAGACGGCAAGGTGCCGGTGTTCATCGAATCGAACGAGCGGTTCCGGCTGCCGGCCGACCCTGCGCGCGACATCATCATGATCGGTCCCGGCACCGGCGTGGCGCCGTTCCGCGCGTTCGTGCAGGAGCGCCAGGAAAGCGGCGCGACGGGCCGCAACTGGCTGTTCTTCGGCAACCGCCATTTCGCGCAGGACTTTCTCTATCAGACCGAGTGGCAGGAGGCGTTGAAGCGCGGCGCGCTGCACCGCCTCGATCTTGCGTTCTCGCGGGATGTTGCGAGGGAATCGCATAAGGTCTATGTCCAGGACCGCCTGCGCGAGCACGGCGCCGAGCTTTACGCATGGCTCAAGGGCGGCGCACACCTCTACGTCTGCGGCGACTCCACGCACATGGCGAAGGACGTGCATGCCGCGCTGATCGAACTGGCCGCCACCCACGGCGGCCTTGCTCCCGACGACGCCAAAGCCTGGCTCGACGACCTCCTGCAGCAGGGCCGCTACGCCCGCGACGTGTACTGAAGATGACTACGCCCCTTTCCGATTTCGAACACACCAAGGCCGCCAGCCGCTTCCTGCGCGGTGGCATCGCCGAAGGCCTGGCCGATCCGGTCACCGGCGCGATCAGCGAGGACGACGGCAAGCTGCTGAAGTTTCACGGCAGCTACCAGCAGGACGATCGCGACCTGCGCGACGAACGCCGCCGGCAGAAGCTGGAGCCGGCGTACTCGTTCATGCTGCGCGCCCGCCTGCCCGGCGGCGTGGTGACCCCGGCGCAATGGCTGGTGTTCGACCGCATCGCGCGCGAACACGCCAACGGCACGCTGCGCATCACCACCCGGCAGACGTTCCAGTGGCACGGCATCATCAAGCGCAAGCTGAAGCCCACCATCGCGGCGATCCACCACGCACTGGCCACCACCATCGCGGCCTGCGGCGACGTGGTGCGCAACGTGGTCAGTACCGCCAACCCGGTCGAATCGCCGGCGCATGCGATCACCTACGCGTGGGCGGCGAAGCTGTCCGAGGATCTGGCGCCGAAAACGCGCGCCTATCACGAGATCTGGCTGGACGGCGAGCAGCTGGTCGGCGAGCACGCTGCCGACCAGCCGGAAGCCGAGCCGCTGTACGGCGCCACCTATTTGCCGCGCAAATTCAAGATCGGCCTGGCGATTCCACCGTTCAACGACATCGACGTGTTTGCCCAGGATCTGGGCCTGATCGCGATCATCGAGCAGGGCGAACTGCGCGGTTTCAACGTGGCGGTCGGCGGCGGCATGGGCGCCACGCACAACGACGCGACCACCTATCCGCGGCTGGCCGACGTGATCGGTTTCGTCACGCCCGAGCAGTTGTACGCCGTCGCCGAGACGGCGGTTGCCGTGCAGCGCGACTGGGGCAATCGCAGCGAGCGCAAGCATGCGCGGTTGAAGTACACGCTCGACCATTACGGGCTGGAGGCGTTCGTCGCCGAACTTCAGTCGCGCCTCGGTTTCGCACTGCAGCCGGCGCGTCCGTTCCGGTTCGAGCACAACGGCGACCGCTACGGCTGGATCGAGGGTCACGACGGGCGCTGGCATCTCACCTTGCAGATCGAATCGGGCCGCCTCGCCGATGTCGGCCAGCGGCGCGCGCTGACCGGCCTGCGCGAGCTGGCCAAGGTGCACACCGGCGATTTCCGCCTCACCTGCAACCAGAACCTGATCGTGGCGAACGTCGAGGCCGCCGACCGCGCGCGCATCGATGCGATCGTCGAGGCCCACGGTCTGGACGGCTACGGTCTGGACGGCTATCGCCGGCAGAGCGCGATCCGTCGCCATGCGATCGCCTGCGTCGCGCTGCCCACCTGCGGGCTGGCGATGGCCGAGAGCGAGCGCTATCTGCCGAACCTGCTGCCGAAGCTCGAAACGGCGCTCGAACGCCACGGCCTGGCCGATGCGCCGATCCTGCTGCGGCTGTCCGGCTGCCCCAACGGCTGCTCGCGGCCGTACCTGGGCGAGATCGCCCTGGTCGGCCGCGGACCGGGGCGCTACGACCTGCGCCTGGGTGCGGACTTCAGCGGCCAGCGCCTGAACCAGGTGTACCGCGAGAACATCGACGAGGCGGCGATCCTCGAGGCGCTCGATCCGCTGTTCGCGCGCTATGCCGCCGAGCGGACGAGCGGCGAGGGCTTCGGCGACTTCCTGCTGCGCGCCGGCATCCTGGCGCCGGTTCCGGCGCGGCGCATTGCGGCGACGGTCGTGGCATGAACATCCACGCGATGCGCATCGAGGCCGCCGAGCCGGAGCCGCAATCGCTGGCCGAGCTGAATGCCGCGCTGGCGCGACTCACCGTCGAGCAGCGGGTGGCATGGGCACTGGAAAACATTCCGGGCGAACACGTGCTGTCGTCCAGCTTCGGTGCACAGGCGGCGGTATCGCTGCATCTGGTGACGCGCCAGCGCCCGCAGATTCCGGTGGTGCTGATCGATACCGGCTACCTGTTTCCCGAAACCTACCGCTTCGTCGACGAACTGACCGAGCGGTTGGCGCTGAACCTCAAGGTCTACAGTTCGCCGCTCAGCCCCGCATGGATGGAAGCGCGCCATGGCCGGCTGTGGGAGCAGGGCGTGGCCGGCATCGACCGCTACAACCAGCTGCGCAAGGTCGAGCCGATGCAGCGCGCACTGAGCGAGCTTGGCGCCGCCAGCTGGTTCGCCGGCCTGCGCCGCGACCAGTCGCGCAGCCGCGCGGCGATCGAGTTCGCCGAACACCGCAACGGCCGCTGGAAATTCCACCCGCTGGCCGACTGGAGCGACCGCGACATCGGCCAGTACCTCGCACACCACGGCCTGCCGTACCACCCGCTGTGGGAACAGGGCTACGTGTCGATCGGCGACCGCCACACCAGCCACCGCTGGGAACCGGGCATGGACGCCGAGGACACCCGCTTTTTCGGGCTCAAGCGCGAATGCGGACTGCACAGCATCGCGTAACTCGCTGGCTGGCGCATCGCGCCGGCCTTGTCCGCACGATCGCAATGGCCCAGGCAAGCCGGAATCTCCGCACACGGTTGAGCGCACACGTCAAATCGGCTGTCCGCGGTACCTCGCTCTCCGAAGGTCAGCGATCCCGATCACGGGATGGCGATGTCAGATAGCAGCGCAAGACAGCTGCCCTCGTTGGCCAGCAACAGGGCCATGCCCGCGCATGCCGCCGCATGATCGGGGCAACGACGCAATCCGCGATCTGACCAAACGACTCGCCCGGCATGCGGTGCCCGGCAGCGGTCGTGGGCATGCGGGACTTTCGTCA
>SCRF01000083.1 GCA_004322005.1 Rhodanobacter sp.
CCCTGTGCGCGAATGCCCTTGCGGTTGTCTCGACAAGGGCATTCGCGCACAGGGTGCGCTCCTACAAACGCCGTCACGGTTGCATGCATGCCTGCTAACGTAGGCGCATGACCGACTATCCCGACCCGTTGCCAGTGCTGGCCAGGCTGCAGCACGACGGCTTTGCCTTCGTCACCGGCGGCAACATGCGCGACATGCTCGTACCACAGGCTTTGGCCGACTGGCCCGCGTTCGCCGCCAGCTGGAGCGATCTGGCACCGGACGCCTATCTGGCCGCACGCGGTCGCCAGCGACGCCGGCGGCATGCGGTGTTCGGTGTCGAAGCGGGTGGCGAGGTGCAGCGCGAGCGGGACCAGCCGCATTTCCAGAGCCTGCGGTACAACCCCCTGCAGGGCGACATCCAGCGCTGGTTCGAACCGATCCGGCCGGCGATCGCCGAGGGCGCCAGCCTGCGCCGCATCCTCGACTTCAGCCGCGGGCTGTTCGATGCGCTGGCGCCGGGCACCCGCCGCTGGCATATCGAGGCGCATCAGTTCCGCATCGAGGCGCGCGCCGGCGAACCCGGCGAGCCGACCCCCGAAGGCGTGCACCGCGACGGCGTCGACTACGTGCTGGTGCTGCTGATCGCGCGCGAAAACATCGAAAGCGGCACCACCACGATCCACGCCGACGACGGCAGCCTGCTCGGCAGCTTCACCCTCACCCGGCCGCTGGATGCCGCCCTGGTCGACGACGCCCGTGTCAGCCACGGCGTCACGCCGGTGACCCCGTTCGACCCCGACAAGCCGGCGTATCGCGACGTGCTGGTGGTGACGTTCAAGGCCGCGGTGCCGGGCGGCTGAGTTTTCGACGCCCCGACTTCTCCCGCACTTGCAGCGGCCACGCGCCGGCCGCTTCGGCAAATCGCGAGGCAGCGGCCGATCCGTGGCCCGTCCGATGATCACTCCGGCTAGACGGCCGGCGCGCTATGCTGCCGGTTCATCCAGGTTTGCCTGGGTTCCAGGCCGCATCGCATGCCTTCGCACACCAAGCCAGCATCCGCCCCCGCTGCCAGCCCGCGCGCCAAGCTGGTGAAGCCGCCAAAGGTGCCGCCGCAGGACACCTTGATCGTCGGCATCGGTGCGTCGGCTGGCGGCCTGGAAGCGTTCAAGGAGTTCTTTACCCTGATGCCGGCGAACAGCACGCTGGCCTTCGTGCTGGTGCAGCATCTGGCGCCGGATCACCAGAGCCTGCTGGCCGAGCTGATCGGCCGTACCACCACCATGCCGGTACTCGAAGCCACGCACGGCACGCGGGTCGAGCCGCGGCATGTCTACGTGATTCCGCCGAATGCCACCCTGACCATCGCCAGCGGCGTGTTGCAGGTCTGCAAGCCGGCGCCACCGCGGGAACATCGCCTGCCGATCAACACGTTTTTCACCTCGCTGGCCGCGGACCAGGGCGATCGTGCCGTGTGCGTGGTGCTGGCCGGCAGCGGCAGCGACGGTGCCAAAGGGGTCTGCGCGATCAAGGACCATGGCGGGCTGGCACTGGCGCAATCGGATTCGGACCACGAGGCGATGACCGGCATGCCGGCCAATGCGGTGGCCACCGGGCTGGTCGACGCCGTGCTGCCGGTGACGGACATGCCGGCACGCCTGCTGGCCTATCAGAAACAAATGCATGCCGCACATCGGAAAAAGGGTTCCGATGGCGTGCGGGGCGACGTCGCGGAGCACCTCAACAGCATCTGCGGACTGCTGCACGCCGAGGTCGGGCATCATTTCGGCCAGTACAAGGAAAAGACCCTGATGCGGCGCATCCAGCGGCGCATGCTGGTGGTGCAGGCCGAGACCGTGACGGATTACATCGATTACCTGCGCCAGCATCCGAACGAGAACGAACTGCTGTTCCGCGAGTTCCTGATCGGGGTGACCGAGTTCTTCCGCGACCCGGCCGCTTTTGAGGTGCTGCGCACGATCGCGATCCCGGCGCTGCTGGCCGGCAAGACCGGCGACGACGTGTTGCGGGTCTGGGTGCCCGGCTGCGCAACCGGTGAGGAAGCCTATTCCATCGCGATCCTGCTGCGCGAGGCGATGGGCTCGCAACGCGGCCTGAAGGTGAAGATCTTCGCCACCGACATCGACGACAAGGCGATCGACACGGCACGTGCCGGGCGTTACCGCCCGCCGTTGACCGGCATTTCGCCCGAACGCCTGCAGCGCTGGTTCAGCAAGGATCGCGACGGCTACTGCGTGTCCAAGCAGATCCGCGAGATGTGCATCTTCTCGACGCACAGCGTGATCAAGGATCCGCCGTTCTCGCGCATGGACCTGGTCTCCTGCCGCAATCTGCTGATCTATCTGAACAACGACTTGCAGGAGCGCCTGGTGCAGTCGTTCCACTACGCGTTGCGACCCGGCGGGTTCCTGCTGCTGGGCACCTCGGAGCGGCTGGCGAAAAACGCCCGGCTGTTCACCGAACTGGACAAGAAGCAGCGGCTGTATGTTTGCCGGGAGGATGCGCACACGCATCCCCGGGATTTCCCCAGCGCGCAACATCGCCCCGGCCATGGCGTCGGGCGCGCGCGGCGCGACTCGCTGCAGCAGATCGACGACGGGATCGATCAGCATGTGCGCCAGGTGCTGGAGCCGTGGTCGCCGGCCTACGTGGTGATCGATGCCAGCCACGACGTGCTGCGTTTTGGCGGCGACACCGGACGTTATCTCTCGCCATCCTCCGGGGCGGCCAGCCTCAACCTGTTCCAGTTGCTCGACAAGCCATTGCGCGCTGGTGTGCGCGCGGCCGTGCTGCAGGCGTTCGCCAGCGGCCAGCAAGTGATCCGTGAGGGGCTGAGCATCCTGCTCCACGGCCATGAGCGGCCGCTGCGCGTGATCGTGGAGCCACTGGCCCGGGACGATGGCCACGCCGAAATGTACGTGGTCGCCTTCACTGAACTGGAGCCTGCGCCGCATAGTGCCGAACCGGCAACCGGCAGCAAGCGCGGCAGCCAGCTCGCGCGCATCCAGGCGCTGGAGGACGAATTGCGGGGAACCCGTGCGCAGTTGCATACCGCCGTCGATCTGCACGAAACGACCAGCGAGGAACTGAAATCGGCGAACGAGGAGTACCAGTCGGTCAACGAGGAGCTGCAGTCCGCCAACGAGGAGCTGGAAACCTCCACCGAGGAGATGCAGTCGATCAACGAGGAACTGCAGACCGTCAACGCGGAACTCAAAAACAAGAACGAGGCGCTGAACCGGGTCAACAGCGACATCCGCAACCTGCTGGACAGCACCCACATCGCGACCCTGTTTCTCGACCGCGAGCTGCACATCCGCAGCTACACGCCGGCGATGACCGGGCTGTTCCACTTGCGCAACGGCGACAAAGGCCGCCCGATCACCGAGATCTCGCCGCGCATCAACTACCCGGAACTGCAAAGCGACGTGGCGCACGTATTGCGCGATATGACCGTCACCGAGCGCCTGTTGCGCGGCGCCGGCGATGCTCCGACGTTCCTGCTGCGCATGCGGCCTTACCTCACCATCGCCAATGTCGTCGACGGCGTCGTGCTGACCTTCGTCGACATCACCGAGAGCCAACGGCTGAACAGCGCCCACGCGCAGATGGCGGCCATCGTGAACTCCTCGCGCGACGCCATCTTCGGTTTCTCGCTGGACGAACGGATCAGCAGCTGGAATGCCAGCGCCGAACGCATTTTCGGCCTGGCCGCCGGCGACGTGGTCGGCCAGCCGTTGAGCCGGTTGCTGCCACCGGATGCGCCCGCCGGGGCGAAGATGTTTTTCGCCAGTCACGACCGCCCCCAGCGGCTTGCCGAGTTCGAGATGAACTGGGTCCGCCCGGACGGCGCATCGGTACCGCTGGCCATGAGCTATTCCCCGGTGCGCAGCCCCGACGGGGCCCTGATCGCCGGCAAGCTCATCGCGCGCGACATCACCGAACGCCTGCGCGCCGCGCAGCGCATGGAATTGATGCTGGCCGAACTCAACCACCGGGTGAAGAACACCCTGGCCACCGTGCAGGCCATCGCCCATCAGACCCTGGCCAGCGCACCGGATCTGCCGGGCTTCCAGGAAAGCTTTCTGGCCCGTTTGCTGGCCCTGTCGCATACCCACAACCTACTCGCGCG
>SCRF01000084.1 GCA_004322005.1 Rhodanobacter sp.
CTCGCGCTACCATGCACCGTCACGAACCGAATGCATGATCATGGCCAAGCTCTACTTCTACTACTCGGCGATGAATGCCGGCAAGACCACCACGCTGCTGCAGAGCGCGTACAACTATCGCGAGCGCGGCATGCGTACGCTGATTCTCACGCCGGCGCTGGACAACCGCTACGGCGAAGGCGTGGTGGCCTCGCGCATCGGCCTGAAGGCAGACGCGCTGCGCTTCGGCGGTGGCGAGGATCTGCTGGCGCGGGTCGATGCCGACATCGCCGCGCACGGCACGTTGCACTGCGTGTTCGTCGACGAGGCGCAATTCCTGACCAGGGCGCAGGTGTGGCAGCTCAGCGACGTGGTCGACAAGCTGGGCATCCCGACGCTGGCTTATGGTCTGCGCACCGATTTTCGCGGCGAATTGTTCGAAGGCAGCCGCTACCTGCTGGCCTGGGCGGATCATCTGGAGGAGATCAAGACGATCTGCCACAGCGGCCGCAAGGCCACCATGGTGGTGCGCGTGGACGAACTCGGGCGTGCCGTCACCGACGGCCCGCAGGTCGAGATCGGCGGCAACGAACGTTATGTCTCGGTGAGTCGCGCCGAATTCAAGAAGATCAGCCAGGGCAACGGCCGCATCGAATTGCAGCAACCGGTGCTGCCGTTGGGCGAAAGCCATTGAACGGCGCCCGTCAACAAGGAATCGCATGAGCCACCCGATCACCATCCCCGCCTGGCAGCGCCCGCATTGGCAGGCCAGCGACGAGGAAATCCTGCTGCAGTTCTACGTGTTCGGCCAGTTCGACGCGGTGCGCGTGCCGTCGCTCGACTATGGCAGCCCAGGCCTGCCGCCGGGCATCAGCGCGACCAATCACTCGCACGGTGACTTGCGGGCATGGCAAGGCTATCCGCTGAAAGGCACGATGGGCCGCATGTTCAAGGCGGATGCGCCCGAGGCCTGGCAGCGTGCGTTCGATGCGCCGGAAGTGATGGTGGTGCGCGGCACGCTCCAGGACTGCCCGGCCACCGGCTATCTGCGCGACACGCTGGGCGTGCTGGCGGGGCTGCTGGATATCGGCGGCAGCGCGATCCTCGACCCGCAGATCCTGAGCCTGCTGGATGCCGCTGCCTGGCGCCGCAAGTACCTGGTCCGCGACGGGGCACCGATCCGCAACCACCTGCTGATCCTGTGCGACGGCGAGTCCGCAGCGGGTCGCTCATGGATCCATACCCGCGGCATGCGCAAGTTCGGTCGGCCCGACATCAGCATCCGCCAGGTGCCCGAAGCCGCTCTCGATCGGGCCGGCCTGCTGTGCGAAAAGCTGGCCGAACTGCAGGCGCTCGGTGCGCACTTCGCCGAGGGTCAGGCGCTGGATGTCGAGGGCCTCGGCAGCGGCGTCGTCGCACATCTCCGCGGCGGGCTGGACGATCCGCAGTTCAACAATACCTGCGTGGAGTTCCACTGGCCGCCGTGACGACGGCTTCGTCATTTCCTGTGTAGGAGCCCGCTCGCGGGCGATGCTTTTGCTTTGATGTTTTTGGGAGATTCAAAGCAAAAGCATCGCCCGCGAGCGGGCTCCTACACGGAGAGCGGCAGGCCGCTCAACGCTGGCAGCGCAGACACCAGAACGTCGAGCGCTGCCCCAGCGTGAGCTGCCGGATCGAGCTGCCACACACCCGGCACGGTTCGCCGGCGCGGCCATACACATTCAGCTCGCGAAAGAAGTAGCCGGGCGTACCATCCGGGCTGAGAAAATCGCGCAAGGTGGTGCCGCCACGTTCGATCGCCCACGCCAGGATGCGCTTCACTTCCGTGGCGAGTCGCGCGTAGCGCGCACGCGAGATCGAGCCGGCAGGGCGGCGCGGGTCGATGCCGGCGGCGAACAGCGCCTCGCTGGCGTAGATGTTGCCGACCCCAACCACCACGACGTTGTCCATCAGCAACAGTTTCACGGCGCTGCGCCGGCTGCGCGAGGCGCGCCACAGCAGTTCGCCGTCGAACGCATCGGTCAGCGGTTCGGGACCGAGCTGCGCGAGCAGCGGATGGATTTCGCCGGGCGGCTGCCATAACAGGCAGCCGAAGCGGCGCGGGTCGGTGAAGCGCAGGATGCGCGGCGCCTGCGCCGGGGTGCGTTCGAGTGCGATGTCGACATGGTCGTGCTTGCCGACCGGCGCATCCGGCGGCAGCAGGCGCAACATGCCGGACATGCCCAGGTGCAGCAGCGCGCTGCCGGCGTCGGTATGCAGCAGCAGGTACTTCGCGCGCCGCTCGACCGCCTCGATGCGCTGGCCGGGCAGCAGCTCGCCGACCTCGGCCGGGATCGGCCAGCGCAGATCGGGGCGGCGCAAGACCACCTTCAGCACGCGCCGGCCGATCAGGTACGGGGCGATGCCGCGGCGGGTGGTTTCGACTTCCGGCAATTCAGGCAAGGTCGATTCCGTGGCTCACTGCAGTTCGGTCGTCTTGATGGCCGGTGAACGCGGCATGTAGCGCTCCGACACCAGCGCGACCCGCTGGCCGGCACGTACATAGCGCTGAGGCCCGGTGACCGAGGTTTCGCCGAACTCCAGGGTTTGCCCATCCAGGCTCAGCGCCGCGCGCGGCGGTGCCAGCCCGATCCGGGCGGGATCGAAATCGCTCGCCGGTCGCCAGCTCAGCACCTCGGCGGCCGCGGTATCGGCCAGCTCGTTGAGGCGGCCGTCGTTGGCCCGCGCCGGCGTGCCGTCGATGCGCCACCAATGACCATGGCGCTTTGCGTAGTGCATGGCCGGTGCGCCGGGCAAGCTCAGAACAATGTGGTTGATGCGGGCCGGATCAAGCTGCAGCAGGGTGCCGGGCGCATGGCGGGCGTCCTGCCGCATCTGCCAGAGCGCGATGGCCAGCAAGGCCGCAACGGCAAGCAGCAGAACCAGGCGCTGGCGCGTCGCGCGTTTCATCGCTCAGCGCCGGCGCCGGCGCCACACGATCAGCCCGCCGGTCAGCAACAGCAGCAGCGGCAGCATGATCAGGAAGCCGACGCTGAGCAGGTTCAACTCGGCTTGCGAGATCTGCAGCAGTCGGTCGGGCGCGCCGCGCGGCGGCAGGTTCACCAGCTTGTCGTCGCCGAGCAGCCAGTCGAAAACCCGCTCGCCCAGCGCGCGATTTCCACCGTTGCCGAGGAAGCTGTTGGAGAGGAAGTCGCCGTCGCCGATCACCACCACGCGCTGCTCGCTCTTGTCCGGACTGGGCGACAGCCGGCTCAGCGCGAAGCCGAAATCCAGCGGTCCTTTCAGTTCGCCGGCGGCGGCATCGAAACGGATGTCCGACGATTTCGCATTGTCGATCGGCTTGAACTCGGTCCAGCTCTGTGCACTCGAGCGCAGGAACGGCACCATCGCCCAGTCGCCCTGCTGCGCCACCCGTGCCAGCGCCGACACCTGCGGAAACAGCGTGGTGAGGACGAAGCCGCGGGTGATCGCGTTCAGCGGGTAATCGCCCAGCGCGATCAGGCGCGGATCGTGCAGGCCCAGCGCTGCGCCCGAGCCGTCCACCAGCACGCCCGGCAGCACGCGAATGCCCAGTGCCGCGGCCAGCGGCTGCAGACCGAGATCGTCGTTGGCCGGTTCGGTCAGCCACAGCAGGTTGCCGCCGTTCTGCACGTAGGCGACCAGCGCCTGCACCGCCGCCGGCGCCAGCGGCATCGACGGGCTCGCCAGCACCACCAGGTCGGTGTGCTGCGGCACCGCGCTGACCTGGGCGAAGTTCAGCGGCACCGCACTCATGCCGCGCTTTTCCAGCTGGCTCATGAAGGTGCCGAGGTCCGCATTCGCCTTGCCGTCGGCGTTGCGCTCGCCGTCGCCGGTGACGAAGGCCACCACACGGTCGTCGCCGCGGATCAGGCGCTCCAGTGCGTTGGTGAGGCTTTCCTCGGACAACTCGTCCAGTCGCTGCTGGTGGCCGCGATAGTGCACGATCAGCGCGCCATCGACGGTGATGCCCAGCTCGCGCATCTTCGCCGGATCCAGTTGCGGGTCGACGAAGCGCAGGCCGATATCGGGCTTGACCTGCTGATAGCGCTGCAGGAAGCCGGCCACGGTCTGGCGCAGGTTGCCTTGCGGGGCTGCATAGCTGACGATTTCCACCGGCCCGTCGAGCTTGGCCAGCACGGCACGACTCGGTGCCGACAGGCTGGCGCGGCCATGGGCGGTCCAGTCGGCCTCGTGCCTGTAACGGGTACTCAGATAGCCGAGCGCACCCGCGGCCAGCAGTAGGAGCAGGGCGAACAGCCAGCCGTCCAGACGTCTGAACAGATTGCGCATCAGCCACGCTCCCGGTCGGAGCCCAGTCGGCGCGTGGCCAGCGCCAGCGCCAATCCGACCAGCAACACGAACCACAGCAGGTCGGTGGTCGACACCAGCCCGCGCAGCAACGGCTGCAGATGCGTGCTCATCGCCAGCCAGTTGATCGCGCCGCCGTTGATGCCGGCCATCTGCGCGCCCAGATTCACTCCCCACAGGGCCAGCGCGATGATCAGTGCGGCGGCGGCGGCGATGGCCGGATGCGAGGCGAACGTGGAGCTGGCCACGCCCACCGCCGCCAGCGCAGCCAGCATCAGGGTCAGACCCAGCGCGGCAGCGGCCAGCTTGCCCCAATCGAGGGAAGTCGCAGACGCCAGTGCCAGCGGCATGGCCAGCGTCAGCACCAGCCACAAAAGCAGCCAGCCGAGTACCGCCAGATACCTGCCCAGCACGATGTGTGAGGCCGGCACGCCCGCGGCGAACAGCAGCGGCAGCGTGCCGTTGCGGCGATCGCCGGCGATCGCCGACATGGTCAGCAGCGGTACCACCAGAAACGCCAGTTGGGCGAGTTGGCCAAGCAGCGGAACGGCGACCAGATCGGTAAAGCCGGGGCCGCCGGGCAGGGCGGCGCGCTGGATCTGCCCGGCCAGGAAACCGCCGAGCAGCAGGGTGAAGTTCCAGGCCAGCCAGGCCAGGGTGAGCGCCGCCAGCACCCAGGCCAGCGGGCGCACGACCAGTCGACGCCACTCCAGGCGGGCCACCGCGAGGGTGTTGACGAAGGCACCGCTCATGCCGCGCGCGCCGGGACGCAGGTGCCGTGCATGGCGATCTCGAAGAAGGTTCGTTCCAGTGCCGCATGATCGTCGCTGTGGATCGGTCCGTCATGCCGCAACGTGCCCTCGTGCAGGATCGCCACGCGGTCGCACACGGCCGTCACCTCGGTCAGCAGATGGGTGGACAGAATCACCGCCGTGCCGGTGGCGGACTGTTCGCGGATCAGCGCGCGCAGGGCGGCTGCCTGGACCGGGTCGAGCGCATTGGCCGGTTCGTCCAGCACCAGCAGCGCCGGCCGGTGCAGCAGTGCGCAGGCCAGTCCCAGCCGCTGGCGCTGGCCTTGCGACAGTACGCCGGCCAGCCGCCGCGCCAGCGGCTGCAGCTCTAGCCGTTCGATGATCGCGCAGCGCGCCAGGCGCAGCGCGGCGCCGTTCAGGCCGCGCAGACGGCCATGCGCATCCAGGTGCTCGTTCACGCTCAGCTCGGCCCACAAGGGCGCGCGCTCGGGCAGCCAGCCGATCAGCTGGCGCGCCAGTTCGGGGTGCTCCAGGAAATCCTCGCCGCTCAGCTGGATGCTGCCGCTGTCCGGGCGCAGCGCACCGGCAATCATCGACAGCGTGGTCGATTTGCCCGCGCCATTGACGCCGAGCAGGCCCAGCACCTGGCCGCTCTGCAGGGCGAGGCTGAGGTTCTGCACGGCGGGGCGGCCGGCACGCCGGCGGCTGAGCTGATCCAGGCGCAGGACGGTCGCGGGTGAAGCGGGGATGCTCGGGGTCATGGTCCGATTGTCACGGTGTCCGCACGGTCATGACAACAGTTGAGTGACGGCGAGCCCATGAACACGAGTGAACCGCACGCCATTTCACATCTGGCTTATTGACGGACTGCTACCATTTTGTGTGCTAAGCCATGCTGGTGGGTACGGAAACCCATCGACTAGACTGAACTTGTCCGACACGCGGTGCGGTGCCTTACCCTCCATGCTCGACGCATGCGGAAAAGCATCGCGGCTGAAGCCGCTCCTGCATTTTACCCGACACGCGGTGCCTTCCATGCTCGACGCAGTACTCAATTTCCTGAACGATGGCCTGACCGGCGCCGGTTGGGGCTCGATCCTGATCTACCTGCTGGTGGTGACCCAGCTCACCATCTTCACGGTGACGCTGTATCTGCATCGCAGCCAGACCCACCGCGGCGTGGATTTCCATCCGGTGCTGGCGCATTTCTTCCGTTTCTGGGGCTGGCTGACCACCGGCATGGTGACCCGCGAATGGGTGGCGGTGCACCGCAAGCACCACGCCAAGGTCGAGACCGTGGACGATCCGCACAGCCCGATGATCTACGGCATCAAGAAGGTGTTCTGGGACGGCGTGTCGCTGTACCGCGACGCCTGCCAGTCCAGGGCCGACATGGAACAGTACGGTCGCGGCACGCCGGACGACTGGGTCGAGCACAAGGTCTACGGTGCCCACCCGTACTGGGGCCCGACCCTGATGCTGCTGATCAGCGTGGCCTTGTTCGGCGTGATCGGCGCGGCGATCTGGGCGGTGCAGATGGTCTGGATTCCGTTCTGGGCCGCCGGTTTCGTCAATGGTATCGGGCACTGGGCCGGCTATCGCAATTTCGAGAGCGCCGACACCGCGCGCAATCTGATTCCGTGGGGTTTCTGGATCGGCGGCGAAGAGCTGCACAACAACCACCATGCCTTCCCCAGCTCGGCCAAGTTCGCCTTGCGCAAGTGGGAGTTCGACATCGGCTGGGCGGCGATCTGCGGCCTGCGTGCGATCGGTCTGGCCAAGGTATTGCGCGTGGCGCCTTCGCTGGATGTGCGTCCGAACGTGAACCTCCCCGACGCGGAAACACTGAAGGCCGTGCTCACCCACCGCTTCCAGGCGATGACCGATTATTACCGCGGCGTGATCGTGCCGACCCTGCGCGACGAGGCGCAGCACGCCGGCGAGAGTCTCAAGTCGATGCCGCGCCGCGTGCGGCTGGCGCTGGCCAACGGCGGCCGCTGGCTGGACGGCGAAAACAGCGCCAAGCTGCAGGCGCTGCTGGCCCGGCGTCCTGCCCTGCAAACGGTGTGCGACTTCCGCAGTCGCCTGGCGGCACTGATGGAGCAGCGCGGCGCCGAGCAGGCGCTGAAAGGCCTGCAGCAGTGGATCGGCGAGGCCGAACAGAGCGGCATCCGCGCGCTGCAGGATTTCGCCCAGCGGCTGAAGGGCTACACACTCGCCACAGCTTGAGCGCGCCCGCATCAGGTTTGACAAAGCCCGCCATTTGGCGGGCTTTGGCCGGGAGTTTCAAGGATGCCTGGCACTTGCGACCGACTTGCGCGTGACTGTGCAGTCAGACCCGGATGTGGTTTGGCCTTCGGGCAAAAGAAAACCCGCCACCGAGGCGGGTTTTCTTTTGAGGCGCTGGATGACTCGCTTCGCTCGCCCCTCCGGGGCCATCCTTCGGATGTTCTGCGCGCTACGCGCTTGTCCTGCTTTCGCAGGGATGACGCAACGGCAGACCATGCGCTGCGCGCATGGGCCGTTGCGTCATTTGATCTTGCCTTCCTTGTAGATCACGTGCTTGCGCACGACCGGATCGTATTTCTTGAATTCGAACTTTTCCGGCGTGTTCTTCTTGTTCTTCTGCGTGGTGTAGAAGTGGCCGGTACCGGCCGAGGAGATCATGCGGATCTTGTCTTGCGATTTGTTAGCCATGGCTCAATCCTCAGACCTTGTCGCCGCGGGCGCGCATGTCGGCGATCACGGCCTCGATGCCCTTCTTGTCGATGGTACGCAGCGCGTGGTTGGAAACGCGCAGCTTGATCCAGCGATTCTCGCTGGCAACCCAGAAGCGACGCTCATGCAGGTTGGGCAACCAGCGGCGACGGGTGCGGTTGTTGGCGTGCGAGACGTTGTTGCCGCTCTGCACACCCTTTCCGGTGACTTGACATACACGGGCCATGACGACCTCCGTAATTTTTGTTTACCACCCGTTGGCCAGGGTGATTTCGGCCCAGCGGCGCTGTGCGCCACGCGATGCTGGAGGTTGTTGCCAACGCATGATCGTGAGGTCCGCATCGCGTGGCGGACTGCCCGGGAGTCCCGGGTCGACTTGGGCGAGCCGTGCATTCTCGCAGAAAAACAGCGGCGTACGCAATCGTTCCAGCCTCCTCGCATGCCGGCTCGCGTGCGCGCCGGAGGGATGTATGGAACAATCGACCTCTTTTTTTACCCGACAAGACCTTGAGGGATTTGCAATGGCAGAAGTGATCGCCAACGACCAGGCCAACGGCCAGGCCAGCCAGCCGCAGCTGCTGGTACAGAAGATCTATGTGAAGGATGTCTCCTTCGAGGCACCCAATGCGCCACAGATCTTCCACGATATCGACGAAAGGGATCAGCCGCAGGTGCAGCTGAATCTGAGCCAGAAGGCGACCGATCTGGGCAACGGCCTGTTCGAAGTGGTGCTCAGCCTGACCCTGACCTGCACGGTGGGTCAGCGCACCGCCTATCTGGCCGAAGTGGAGCAGGCCGGCCTGTTCGGCATTTCCGGCTTCAACGAGGCCGATCAGGCCGGGATCATCGGCAGCTACTGCCCGAACCTGCTGTTTCCGTATGCGCGCCAGGTGATTTCCTCGCTGGTGCTGGAAGGCGGGTTCCCGCCGTTCCTGCTGCAGCCGATCAATTTCGACGCGCTGTTTGCCGAGCAGCAACGCCGCATGGCCGGCGGTGACGAGGCCCCGGCCACGCTCAACAGCTGAGTGACGCACGATGGTCGAACGTCCGACTCTGGCCGTGCTCGGTGCCGGTTCCTGGGGCACCGCGCTGGCCGCATTGACGGCCCGCAACGGCGTACCGACCCGGCTCTGGGGGCGTGATCGCATGGCGCTGGCGGCGATGGCGGCCAGTCGCCGCAACCAGCGCTACCTGCCGGACATCGAGTTGCCGCCTGGGCTGGACTTCGAAAGCGACCTGGCCACCGCCGTGCGCGGTGCCGGGATGGTGCTGATCGTGGTGCCCAGCCATGCGTTCGCCTCGTTGCTGGCCGAGCTGGCGCCGCTGCTCGATGCCGGCACGGCGATTGCGTGGGCGACCAAGGGCTTCGAGCCGGGCACCGGGCGCTTCCTGCATGAACTGGTGGCCGAACGGCTGCCCGGCCGTGCCGCGGCGGTGGTGACCGGTCCGTCGTTCGCGCGCGAAGTGGCGGCCGGTTTGCCCAGCGCCGTCACCGTGCATTCCGACGATGATGCGTTTGCGCAGCAACTGGCCAGCCTGCTGCATGCGCCGAACCTGCGTGCGTATTCCGGCAGCGATGTGCTCGGTGCCGAACTGGGTGGCGCGATGAAGAACGTGCTGGCGGTGGCCACCGGCATCGCCGACGGCATGGGGCTGGGCCTGAATGCCCGCGCCGGCCTGATCACCCGCGGCATGAACGAGATGCTGCGTCTGGGCGTGGCGCTGGGCGCGCGGCCGGAAACGCTGATCGGCCTGTCGGGGTTGGGCGATCTGGTGCTGACCTGCACCGGCGATCTGTCGCGCAACCGCCGGCTCGGGTTGGCGCTGGGCCGCGGCATCGCGATCGACGAAGCCGTGCGACAGATCGGCCAGGTGGTGGAAAGCGTGTTCACGGTCGACGAGGTGGCCCGGCTGGCCGACCAGCACGGGCTGGAACTGCCGATCACGGCGGGCGTGCGCGCGGTGCTGCACGGCGAGGTGACCCCGGTCGCCGCACTGCGGGCGTTGATGGCGCGCGAGCAGAAACCGGAATATCCGCAAGGCCTGTTCGGCGTCCAGGCCTCACAACCGCTTCGGCACTGCTAAGCTCAGTGTTTTGGTTGTCGCCACGGATCGCATGCGCATGCAGCAACCGGACGAGAAACAGCTCCCGGACACGCCGCCAGCCGGCGACGAGGAAATCTTGCCGCTCGCATGGCGACAGCTGCTGGCCGTGCCCAAGCCGGTCCCGGCCGAAGACCGCGGCGTGCTTGGTTTTTTCCTGGAGGTGATGCCCGAGGAAGGCGTCGCATTCGCCCGGCTCGACGTGGCGCCGGTGCTGCTGACGGCCGTCGAACATGGCCACTACACCCGGCCGGTACCGCTGGACAGCCGGCACCTGCCGCATTCGCCGCTGCAGCCGCACGAACAGCGGCTGGCCGCCACCATGCTCGGCTTGCCGCAGAGCCAGCGCAAGGGCCGCAGCTACGCGCGACTGAGCAGCCATGTGGGCGACACCCTGCTGGCCGAGATACTCGATACCGCGCCGTGCTTCCTCGGCGGGCTGGCCGGTTTGCGGCTGTCGCGCGGCAAGTCGCATCCGCTCAACTGGCATTGGCAGATGGCGCCGGACGGCAGCCAGCGCCTGCTGCCGCTGCTGCCGCACAGCCAGCGCCTGCTGCGCATCGACGGTCTGTGGTATCTCGATGCCGAACGGGCCACGATCGGTCCGCTCGAGGCGGCCACCGAAGAGACCCACTGGCTGGAGTTGCCGCCGCTGCTGCACGAGCACGGCCGGCGCCTGCGCCACCGCCTGCCGGGCAGCCATCTGGCGACACGGGTGCCGCTGCCGCAGGTGTTCGGGGAACTGCGCCGTTCGCAACCGGCGCCGAAACCGGTGCTGATCATGCATGCACTGACCCGGCATGCACGGCTGGCGGCCGGCACGCCGCCGCTGGGCTATGCGCGGCTGGCATTCGATTATGCCGGCGAACGGCTGCCCGGCCGCGGCGGCGAGCCGCTGGTGCGGCGCGTGCGCAATGGCCAGCTGGTCGAGATCACCCGTCGTCGCGCCGAAGAACTCTCCGCGATGGAACAGCTCGAACGGGTCGGCCTGACCCCGGGCGTGGATACCGAAGGCCTGCCGTGGGATGTGGCCGAAACGCTGCCCGAGGACGCCTGGCTGTTTCCCGGGACCGGTTACGCCGGCGCGCTGGAGGTCAACACGCCTGCCCGCTGGCTGGCCCTGCGGCCCAAGCTGGAACAGGAGAATTTCCAGATCGAGTACGCGCCGAGCTTTCCGTTCGAGGTGCTGGAAGGCCCGGTACGCTGGTATGGCCATGCGGCCGAAGATGTCGACGACCATGCCATCGACCTGGAAATCGGCATCGAGCTGGACGGCCAGCGCCACAACCTGCTGCCGGCGGTGGCGCAGGCACTGACCGAGCATCAGTTGAATCTCAGCCCGGCGCCGAACGAGCCCGAAGACGCCGTGTGGTATGCGCCGGTCGACGCCCGTCGCCGCGTGCCGGTGCGCCTGAAGGAATTGCGCGGCCTGCTGGCGCCGCTGGCCGAATATCTGGACAAGCCGCGCAAGCTGCTGCATCTGCCACGGGTACAGGCGGGGCGTCTGGAAGAACTGGCCGCGGCGATGCCCGGCGGCAGTACGCTGGAAGCGCCGGAACCGCTGCTTGGATTTGCCGCACGCCTGCGCGATGCCGCCGCGCGCGCCAGCGATGCCGCACCAGACGGGCTGCGCGCGCAGTTGCGGCCCTACCAGCGCGAGGGCCTGCGCTGGCTGAACGCGCTGGCCGAGGCCGGGGTCGGCGGCGTGCTGGCCGACGACATGGGGCTGGGCAAGACGCTGCAACTGATCACCCATCTGCTGGCGCTGAAACAGGGCGGCGCACTGCTGCAGCCGGCGCTGATCGTGGTGCCGACCAGCCTGATCCCGAACTGGCAGTCGGAGATCGCCCGCTTCGCGCCGATGCTGCAGGTGCTGACCTTGCACGGCCCGCAGCGCGCCGAGGAGTTCGCCCAGCTGGGCGCGCAGGACATCGTGCTGACCAGTTATGCCGTGCTGCCGCGCGATGTGGCGGCGCTGCGCAAGCAGCCGTTCGCGTTGATCGTGCTGGACGAGGCGCAGCAGGTGAAGAACCCGCGTACGCAGGCCCGCCGCGCGCTGCTCAGCCTGCGCACCGCACGCTATGTCTGCCTCACCGGCACGCCGCTGGAAAACCATCTCGGCGAGTTGTGGTCGCAGGTCGATCTGGCGGTGCCGGGCCTGCTCGGCGACGAGAGCGCGTTCCGCCGCTACTACCGCGTGCCGATCGAAAAGCAGCATGACGAGGAATGCCAGCAGCGGCTCAACCTGCGCCTCGCGCCGTTCATCCTGCGCCGGACCAAGGCGCAGGTGGCGCAGGAGCTGCCGCCGAAAACCGAGATCACCCGGCGGGTGGTGATGGAGGGTCGTCAGCGCGACCTGTACGAAGGCCTGCGGCTGTCGCTGGCCGAGGAATTGCGCGAGGTGATCGCCCAGCGCGGCATCGCGCACTCGGGCATCGTGGTGCTCGATGCATTGCTGAAGTTGCGCCAGGTCTGCTGCGATCCGCGCCTGGTCAAGCTGGAGGTCGCGCGCGGCGTGCGCGAGTCGGCGAAGTTCGAACTGCTGATGGAGATGCTGCCGGCATTGCTGGACGAGGGCCGCAAGGTGCTGCTGTTTTCGCAGTTCACCGGCATGCTCCGGCTGATCGCTGTCGAGCTCGATCGCCGGCGCATCCGCTACGTCACCCTGACCGGCGAGACCCGCGATCGTGCCGAGCCGGTGCAGCGTTTCCAGAACGGCGAAGTGCCGCTGTTCCTGCTCTCGCTCAAGGCCGGCGGCGTCGGTCTCAACCTCACCGCCGCCGACACCGTGATCCACTACGACCCGTGGTGGAATCCGGCCGCCGAGGCGCAGGCCAGCGACCGTGCGCACCGCATCGGCCAGGACAAGCCGGTTTTCGTCTACCGCCTGATCACCAGCGGCACGGTCGAGGAACGCATCGAGGAACTGAAAGCGCGCAAGGCCGAACTGGCCGCCGCCGTGCTGGAAGGTGGCGGCAGCCGCGAGAAACTCAGCTTCGAGCAGGGCGATCTGGACGCGTTGCTGGCGCCGGGCTGAGGGTCTGGGCGTCTGTAGGAGCGCACCCTGTGCGCGAATCACGCAGCCACGCGGCAACGTGTTTTCGCGCACAAGGTGCGCTCCTACACACAAATCGGGGTTATTCGAGGTGCCGCTCAGCTGCGCGCGACGATCTCGTCGATGCGCTTGAGCAGGTCGGCCGGATCCTCGTAGACGCGGAACGCACCGGCCTGTTCCAGTTCCTGCTGGCCGTAGCCGCCGCTAAGCAGGCCGACGCCCAGCGCGCGGGCGCGTTGCGCCGCCAGCATGTCCCAGATCGCATCGCCGATCACCAGGGCCTTGCCGATGTCGCAACCCAGACGCTTCGCCGCGGTGATGAACAGGTCCGGATCGGGCTTGGCATGACGCACCTGGTCGCGCGTCACCACCGGCACCTTGCCGGGGTCGACACCCAGTGCGGCCAGGTTGTGCGCGGCGGTTTCCATCCGGCCGCTGGTGGCGATCGCCCACGGGATGCCGCTGTCGGTGAGGTAGCCAAGCAGCTCGCGCGCCCCGGGCAGCGGACGCACGGCCTCGCTGGCCGCCAGCCGCGCATAGGCCGCGGCGTGGCCCTGGCGCAGCCGCTCCAGTCGGTCCTCGGTGATTGCCACGCCGGTCTCGCGCAGCAGCATGTTGGCGAACAGGCCGCCGCTCATGCCGATCCGGCGGTGGATCCGCCATACCGAAAGATGCACGCCTTCGTTGTCCAGCGATTCCTTCCAGGCCAGCACATGCTGGTAGACGCTGTCGACCAGGGTGCCGTCGAGATCGAACAGAAAGGCGGTTTCATTGCGCGACATGGGCATTCCCGGTGGAGTGGCGATCGGCGTGTCGGTCCATCGCGGCGGACAGCGGGCAATGCGCGCGATATCCGCGCGGGCGGCGCCCGGCCCGGCGGCCTTCAGTCCTGATGCGGCAGCAGCGAGCCACCGGCTTCCTGGATTGCCAGCGCGGCGGCACCGACCAGCCCGGGTTCGGGGTTCATGATCGCCTGCGTCGGCACCTGCTCCATGGTCTCGCGGAAACGGCCCTTGGCTTCAAAGCGTTCGCGGAAATGCCCGCGCTCCATCCACGGCAGCAGGATCGGCACCAGTCCGCCGGTGAGGTATACGCCATCCCATGCGCCCGTGGTCAGCACCAGATCGCCGGCCACGCTGCCGAAGATGCCGGCGAAGGTTTCCACCACCTGCACGCACAGCGGATCGCTGCCGGCATTCGCACGCTGGCTGATGTCTTCGGGCTTCAGCGGCTCGGGGGTCTGGCCGGCGATCTCGCAGATCACGCCATACAGGTTCACCAGGCCATTGCCGCTGATCAACCGTTCGTTGGAGACCCGGCCATAGCGCTGGTTCAGGCGGTGGAGAATCTCGATGTCCTCGGGCGTGTGCGCGGCGAAGCCGGCGTGGCCGCCTTCGGTCTGCAACACGCTGCTTTTGCCCTGGCGCAGCAGCAGGCTGCCGACGCCCAGTCCGGTGCCCGGGCCGACGATCACGAAGGTCTGCTCCGCCTGCGCGCCAAGGCGCGGCAACGGCAGCCCGCCTACGGGCACGAGATCCTTCGGCTGCAGCAACATCACGGCCATGCTCTGCGCGGCGAAGTCGTTGACCAGCCGCACCGACTGCATCGACAACTCCGCCTGCAGGTTGCGCGCGGAGATCGCCCAGGGATTGTTGGTGATCTGTACCGTCTCGCCGTCGCTGATGCGGCCGGCGGCGGCGATCAGCGCATGCTGCGCCTGCAGCCCGCTGTCGCTGAAGTACTGGCGGATGGCCGCGGTCAGCGATGGGAAATCACTGACCTGATAACGCCGCACGCTGTTCATCAGGAATGGTGCGGCGGCAGACGGATCGGACAGCGCAAAGCGCACGTTGGTGCCGCCGAGGTCAGCGAGCAGCGTTGGGGGGGCAGAGTTGGTTTGACGCATGGGCAATCCAGACAACGAATCCGCCAAGCGTGCCAGTTGCCATGCGGTTCGTCCAGTTTCCGGCGCGGTCGGTGGGCTGCGGCATGACGGCGGCGGGGTGCGGCGCCGGCTGAGTCGGCTTGCCGCGCCGGGGGCGCGGGCTCGCGGCGTAGAATGCGTCATTCGGCAAATCAGGCAGGATCGACCCCATGAGTTTCCCCGCCACCCGCATGCGCCGCATGCGCCATGACGCCTTCTCCCGCGCGCTGATGCGCGAGCATACGTTGTTGCCCAGCGATCTGATCATGGTCGCGTTCGTGATCGAGGGCGAGGGCCGGCGCGAGGCGGTGCCCTCGATGCCGGGCGTGAATCGCCTGTCGATCGACGGGCTGCTGGAGTTGGCCGGCGAGTGCGTGCGGCTGGGCATCCCCGCGCTGGCACTGTTCCCCTCGCCCGGCGCCGAGGTGAAGTCGCTCGATGCCGCCGAGGCGTGGAACCCCGACAACCTGATGCACCGCGCCGCCCGCGCGCTGAAGGCGAAGTATCCGGAACTGGGCCTGATCGGCGACGTGGCGCTGGACCCGTACACCACCCACGGCCAGGACGGCCTGATCGACGCTAGCGGCTACGTGATGAACGAACCCACCGTCGCGGCGCTGATCAGGATGTCGCTGGCGCAGGCCGAGGCCGGCATGGATTTCGTGGCGCCGTCGGACATGATGGACGGCCGCATCGGCGCCATCCGCGACGCGCTGGAAGAAGCCGGCCACATCCACACCCGGATCCTCGCCTACTCGGCGAAATACGCCTCCGCGTTCTACGGCCCGTTCCGCGACGCGGTCGGTTCGTCGGCCAACCTCGGCAAGGGCAACAAGCACACCTACCAGATGGACGTCGCCAACTCCGACGAGGCGCTGCACGAAGTGGAACTGGACATCAACGAAGGCGCCGACGCGGTGATGGTGAAGCCCGGCCTGCCGTACCTCGACATCGTGCGCCGCGTGAAGGACACCTTCGGCGTACCGACCTTCGTCTACCAGGTCAGCGGCGAGTACGCGATGCTGAAGGCGGCCGCGCAGAACGACTGGCTGGACGAGAAGGCGGTGGTGCTGGAGGCGCTGACTGCGATGAAGCGGGCGGGGGCGGATGCGATTCTTACTTATTACGCGATGGATGCGGCGCGGTGGTTGCGGGGGGAGTAGCCGCCACGCTTGCCCGGAAAATTCCCTGAAACCGGTCGCGGCAGGACCCGTGCGATAGGCAGCATGCGAGGAGGGTGCTACCTGATTTCCCATCCTGACTGCGTAGCCCGGGTCGAGCGCCGGGGCGGAGGACTGCCATGAAGCCGTGGATCATGTTGCTGTGCCTGTCGTTGGCGTGCGTGGGCGCGCAGGCGAAGGCCGCCGTCTGGCAACCCGTCGCAGGGCACACGCAGCTGCCGCTGTGGCCGGGCGTGGTGCCCGATGCGCAGCCGATGCCGGGGCCGGAAACGGAAACCTTGCGGACAGAACATCTGATCGCCGGTCGGCCGTGGATGGCGGTGACCAACGTGAGCCGGCCCACGCTGACGGTCTATACGCCAAGGAGCAAGAACACCGGCGCCGCGGTGGTGGTGTTCCCGGGCGGCGGCTTCCAGGTGCTGGCCATCGACCTCGAAGGCGCCGAAATCTGCGACTGGCTGACGTCGCGCGGCATCACCTGTGTGCTGTTGAAGTACCGCGTGCCGGGCACGCCTTACGACTGGCGGCGCAAGACCTATCCTGACGATTTCGCACTGTCGGTGCCGTCGCTGCAGGATGCGCAGCGAGCGATAAGACTGGTCCGCTTCCATGCCTCACAGTGGCATGTCGATCCGTACAAGGTCGGTGTGATCGGCTTCTCGGCGGGCGGCTTCCTGGTGGCGGAGACCAGCACGGACTTCAAGCGCCAGCTATACAAACCGGTCGATGCGGCCGACAAGGAAAGCGACCGGCCGGATTTCGCCATGGCGATCTATCCCGGACACCTCGCGCTCGACGATGGCAGGCTCAACCCCAGCCTGCCGGTCACCCATGAGACCCCGCCCACCTTCCTGCTGCAGGCGGAAGACGACTACGTGGATGGCGTCAACCAGTCGCTGGTCTACTACGCCGCGCTGGCGAAGGCCCGCGTGCCGGCGCAAATGCATTTGTATGCGCACGGCGGGCATGCGTTCGGCTTGCGCCGGACGCAGCTGCTGATCACCGGGTGGCCCGCGCTGGCCGAGGCGTGGCTGCAGACGATCGGCGTGCTTCCGCATTGAGTACCGAATGTCGGAGCGGGTATCGGGGTCACCATTTCGTCGTCCGGGTCAATCGGCGTGTGTCGCGGAAACAAGAGCCTTCGTCTGCCTGCGGCAGCCGAGTTACTTTCTCTTTGCGTGGCCAAAGAGAAAGTAACCAAAGAGAAAGGCCACCCCGCTTGGCGCTTGCCGGGCTCCTGCCCGGCAAGTCCGTGAGCCGGGGCCGGGCTTTTCGAACGGGCCTCCTGCCCGTGCGAAAAGGAACCGACATCCCTGTCGGTTCCCGCTGCGCGGCCTGTCGTCCCCGACTCACCGCCGCACAGGGGCCCCGGGTAGAGCAGCGGGCCATCCTGGCCCGCACCCGGTGATGAAGCGGGAAAGCAATGGCAACAGCAACAGCGAGGCGTCGCTCTGCTGTTGCTTTGCTTTTGCTCCGGCACTTCTGAAAAGTGCGGGCCACGATGGCCCGCTGCTCTACCGGGGCCCCTCTGAAGCGGCGGGCGGGTGGAGGAAAAGCCCGCAGGGTGGCCGGCAGGGATGCCGGCCAGTTTGTCGTCAGGGCAGGATGCCCTGTCGACAAACCCCGTAACCCGACCGCGGACCTTGCGGGCAGGATGCCCGCAAGGCGCGTAAGCGGGGTGGCCTTCTCTTTTGGTTACTTTTCTCTTGGCCACGCAAGAGAAAAGTAACTCGGTCGCCGAAGGCGATCGATCGCTCTGCACTTGAGCATTTGCTTCGAGACATGCCGGGGCAACCGGATAAACGTGACTCGTCCTCCGCAGGAGGGTGAACGCTCTGCTTCTGATAGCGATCCATCAAAACGGACAACCGAAATGCGCCCGCGCGATACCATTGCATCTCCGATCGCAAAGCCGAGTCCGCACCCCATGACCCCCACGCGCCTAGAAATCACCCGCCCCGACGACTGGCACCTGCACCTCAGGGATGGCGATGCGCTGGCTTCGGTGATCGGCCACACCGCGCGGCGCTTTGCGCGCGCCATCGTGATGCCGAACCTGAAGCCGCCGGTGACGACGGTGGCGCAGGCCGAGGACTATCGACGGCGGATTGTGGCGTGCCTGCCGGCAGGTTCGCGCTTCCAGCCGCTGATGACGCTGTACCTCACCGAGGACACTCCCGCCGACGAAATCGCCCGCGCGAAGAACAGCGACAGCGTGTTTGCGGTGAAGTACTACCCTGCCGGTGCCACCACCAATTCGCAGTCCGGCGTGCGCGAGCTGGCGCGGGTGTACCGCGTGCTCGAGGCGATGGAGCGGCATGAACTGCCGCTGCTGCTGCACGGCGAGGTCACCGACCCCGACATCGACATCTTCGATCGCGAGCGCGTGTTCATCGAGCGCTGCCTGATGCCGCTGCGCGAACGGTTCCCGGCGCTGCGCATGGTGCTGGAACACATCACCACCCGCGATGCGGTCGATTTCGTCAGCGCTGCGCCGGCCAACGTGGCCGCCACGATCACCGCGCATCATCTGCTGCTCAACCGCAACGCGCTGTTCGAAGGTGGCATTCGCCCGCACAACTTCTGCGCGCCGATCCTCAAGCGGGAGACGCATCGCGCCGCCCTGTTGCAGGCGGCTACCAGCGCCGACCCGCATTTCTTTCTCGGCACGGACAGCGCACCGCATCCGCGCGAAGCGAAGGAAGCGGCCTGTGGATGTGCCGGGCTCTATACGGCGCATGCGGCGCTGGAGTTCTATGCCGAGGCGTTCGAACAGACCGGCCGGCTGGACCGCCTGGAAGCGTTCGCCAGCTTCCATGGCCCGGACTTCTACCGCTTGCCGCGCAACGAGGGCCGCATCGTGCTCGAACGCACGCCATGGGCCGTTCCTGACGAATATCCCCTGGCCGGATCGGCCTGCAAGCCGATGCGGGCGGGCGAGCCGGTTGCGTGGTCGATTGTGGAAGCGGCCGCTTCCTGATCGGGCGGCCGCGGTCTTCGGACGCACAGGTTCAAACCGGTTGCCCGGCGTTCGGGAGACTTGCCGCGCGCCCCGGTCTGCTCAGTACGCGAATTCCCGGAACACCGGGTCCACGCTGCCGCCCCACGCGCCATGGAACCGCTCCAGCTTGCGTTCGGCCGGGGTCTGGTTGGCCTGCACGATCTCGATCAGCGGTTCGAGGAAGATGCTTTCGTCGGCGCCGTGCTTGTTGAGTCTGGCGCGGCGCTTGAGGCCTTGGCCGGCGATCTCCAGTGCCTGCTCGGCGAGGTCGCGCACGCTGCCGCCGCGGAACGGCAGTTTCAGCGCATGCCTCGGCACGCCATCGCGCAATGCGTGGCGTTCCTCGCGGCTGAAGTCCCTGACCAGATCCCAGGCGGCGTCCAGCGCCTCGTCGTCGTACAGCAGGCCGACCCAGAATGCGGGCAGCGCGCACAGCCGGTTCCACGGGCCGCCGTCGGCGCCGCGCATTTCCAGGTACTGTTTCAGCCGCACCTCGGGGAAGGCGGTGGTGAGGTGGTCGGCGAAATCCTTCATGGTGGCCTTCACGCCGGGCAGGGCGGGCAGTTCGCCGGCGATGAACCGCTTGAAGTCCTGCCCGGCCAGATCGAGGTACTGGCCATCCTGCAGGCTGAAGTACATCGGCACGTCGAGGATGTAGTCGACGTAACGCTCGTAGCCGAAACCGTCCTCGAACACGAAATCGAGCATGCCGGTGCGCTGGGGATCGGTGTCGGTCCAGATGTGCGAGCGGTAGGACAAATAGCCGTTTGGACGCCCTTCGGTGAACGGCGAGTCGGCGAACAGCGCGGTGGCGATCGGCTGCAGTGCCAGGCTGGTGCGGAACTTCTTCACCATGTCCGCCTGGCTGGAGAAATCCAGGTTCACCTGTACCGTGCAGGTGCGAGTCATCATGTCCAGCCCCAGCGAACCGACCTTGGGCATGTATTCGCGCATGATTTTGTAGCGGCCCTTGGGCATCCACGGCATCTCGTCGCGGCGCCACTTCGGCTGGAAGCCCATGCCGAGGAAGCCCAGCCCCATGCCGTCGGCGACCGAGCGCACTTCCTGCAGATGCGCGTTCACCTCGCCGCAGGTCTGGTGGATGGTTTCCAGCATCGCGCCGGAAAGCTCCAGCTGGCCGGCCGGCTCCAGCGTGATCGAGGCGCCACCGCGCGACAGTGCCACCGGGTTCTCGCCCTCGCGGGCGACCTCCCAGCCGTAACGGGTGGCCAGCGTCTCCAGCAGCAGCTTGATGCCGCGATCGCCCTCGAAGGTGGGTGGCCGCAGGCTGTCGGTGAGGAAGCCGAACTTCTCGTGCTCGGTGCCGATGCGCCACGCCTCGCGCGGCTTCTCGCCGGCGGCAAGGTAATCGGCAAGCTGCTGGCGACCCGCGATCGGGATGCTCTTGACGGCACTGGGTATGGACACGGGCAAGGCCTCGCAGGATGAGCGAGACACTATGGGGGTGTTGCGTGACAACGAAAAGGGGGTAGCGGGAAATAATTGTACGTGGCGGTACAGGTGAGGCTGCGCCTCGGCGCACTGTCGCGCAACAAACATGCGCTGCGCTTGCCCACGCCCTGTCCCGCGCGCATTGCCCGCAGGAGCGCGCTTGCGCGCGATGCTCCCTGTCGTGTTCGGCGGGTTGATCGTCGAGCCCGTAGGAGCGCGCTTGCGCGCGATGCTCTTGCTCCTGATCCGCATCAAGGCAAAAGCATCGCCCGCGAGCGGGCTCCTACCCGGCTCCCGATTCGCAGCTCTATCAGCGCTTCATCGAATTGAAGAACTCGTCGTTGGACTTGGTGTTCTTCATCTTGTCGAGCATGAACTCCATGGCCGACAACTCGTCCATCGGGTGCAGCAGCTTGCGCAGGATCCAGATCTTGGCCAGCAGGTCGGGATCGATCAGCAGATCCTCGCGGCGGGTGCCGGAGCGGTTGATGTCGATCGCCGGGTAGACGCGCTTCTCGGAGATGCGCCGGCTCAAATGGACTTCCATGTTGCCGGTGCCCTTGAACTCCTCGTAGATCACCTCGTCCATCTTGCTGCCGGTTTCGGTCAGCGCGGTGGCGATGATGGTCAGGCTGCCGCCTTCCTCGACGTTGCGGGCGGCGCCGAAGAAACGCTTCGGGCGCTGCAGCGCGTTGGCGTCCACGCCGCCGGTGAGCACCTTGCCGGAGCTGGGCACCACGGTGTTGTAGGCGCGGGCCAGGCGGGTGATCGAGTCGAGCAGGATCACCACGTCCTTCTTGTGCTCGACCAGGCGCTTGGCGCGTTCGATCACCATCTCGGCGACCTGCACGTGGCGCACGGCGGGCTCGTCGAAGGTCGAGCTGATGACCTCGGCGCGCACGGTGCGGGCGATCTCGGTGACTTCCTCCGGCCGCTCGTCGATCAGCAGCATGATCAGGTGCGCTTCGGGATGGTTGTACTGGATCGCCTGCGCGATGTTCTGCAGCATCATCGTCTTGCCGGACTTCGGCTGGGAGACGATCAGGCCGCGCTGGCCCTTGCCGATCGGCGCGATCAGGTCGAGGATGCGGCCGGTGATGTCCTCGCTGGAACCGTTGCCGCGCTCGAGCTTGAACGCCTTGCGCGGGAACAGCGGGGTGAGGTTCTCGAACAGCATCTTGTTCTTCGATGCTTCCGGCGGGTCGCCGTTGATATCGTCGACGCGCAGCATCGCGAAGTAGCGCTCGCCTTCCTTCGGGTGGCGCACGCGGCCGGTGATGTAGTCGCCGGTGCGCAGGTTGAAGCGGCGGATCTGGCTGGGCGACACGTAGATGTCGTCCGGGCCGGCCAGGTACGACTCGTCGGCCGAGCGCAGGAAGCCGAAGCCGTCCTGCAGGATTTCCAGCACGCCCTCGGCCCAGATGCCGCCGCCGGAGCGGGCGTGCGCCTTGAGCACGTTGAAGATCACGTCCTGCTTGCGGGCGCGGGCCACGCCTTCGTAGACGCCCAGCGACTCGGCGAATTCCAGCAGCTGGATCGCGTTCTTGCGCTTGAGCTCGGTGAGGTTGATCACCCGATCGTTGCTGCCCGGATCGGCGTTGTCGTCGTCCACCGGCAGGCCGTTCGGGTTCGGACGCGGATGGCGTTCGCCCTGCGCGCGCGGCTGCTGCGGATTGGGATTGCCGCCGCGCTCGTTGCGCCGGCGACGGCCGCGGCCATCGCGGGCTTCGCGAGCGCCGTTGGGATTGTTCTGCCCCGGGTTCGCGGCTTGTCCCTGGCCCTGGGGCGGGGTCGAGGCTTGCGCCTGGCCTGGATGCTGCGCCGGGTTCTGGATCTGGTTTCCTGCCTGATCCCTGCCCTGGCCTTGATCGGAGACGGGTTCGCGAGGCTCGCGGGATTCGGAAGAAATCCGCGGCGATGCTTCACTCTGCGCTGGCGCTGCAGGCAGGGTCGGTGGTGCGGCGGTCGGGGCCGATGGAGCGGGCGCCGGACGCTCGGCTACCGGTGCCGCTGCGGGCGGCGCCGCTGCCGGCTCGACGGGCTTTTCCGTTTGCGTTGCCTTGTCGGTTCTCGACGCGTTCTCGGCATTGGCCGCCGCAATCGCGGCGGCCGTCCGGCGCGGCGCGCGGGGGCGCGGCTCGGGCTTGCCTTCGGCGGCAGGACTGGTATCGGCGCTGCTGACGTCGGTCGGAGTGTTGTTTTCGGTATCGGACACGGGCAATCCTCACGGGGCGCCGTTGAATAACAGGAGGGAGGGTGTGCGTCGCGCGGAAGGCGCTCAGGGACAGGACTGCCCCGACGGACCGGATCGAATCTAGCACCCACCGTGTACCGGCGTAAAGCCCAAGGCTTCGCCGGGCAGCCCATCGGACAACGCCGGACGGGCAAATGTATCAGAGCGGAATGGCACTTACTTAAAGCGCCGTCATCCCCGCGAAAGCGGGGATCCAGTGCCTTCCGTGGCCTCCAAACGCTTAAAGGCGCTGGATTCCCGCTTGACCAGCCCTTCGGCTGTCGAGAGCCGCGGGAATGACGAAAAACATGATTTCACGCTTAAGTTAAGCACCATTCGTATCAGAGCGCCTTGTCGATCATCTGGGTCAGCTGGCCCTTGCTGACGGCACCGATCTGGGTCGCTTCGACCTTGCCGTTCTTGAACACCATCAGGGTCGGGATGCCGCGGACTCCGTAGGTGCGCGGGGTCTGCTGATTGTGGTCGATGTTCACCTTGACGATGCGCAGCTTGCCTTCGTATTGCCTGGCCAGTTCGTCGAGCATCGGCGCGATGGCCTTGCACGGGCCGCACCATTCGGCCCAGAAATCCAGCAGTACCGGGGTCTCGGACTTGAGCACCTGTTGCTCGAAGGCGTCGTCGTTCACATGGGTAATCAGGTCGCTCACCGTGGGTCTCCGTGGCTTGGCGCAATGTGTGTGGGGTGTGAAAACAATGGGGTGAAAAGTGCGGAATAACAAGACGGGGCCATTGCGGGGCCGCCCGGAACTGGGTCGGCCGGTTTCGCCGCTTGCAGACCCAGGGTGCCATCCAGATCCGGCCATGCGCCGAAACCGGCCGTCATGCAGCCGGGTTTCGTCGCATTCACCCGAGTCTGACAGACTCCGGTGGCCGTGATCGGCTACACTCGGGTGCCCATGGAGCGCGGGTCGGTGTCGGAACAGAAGATTCGCCGTGTCGGCAAGCCTTCATTCCAGCGCAACTCCGGGCACGATTCAAGGGTGGCTTGGAGCCTGTCGTAGCCACCCGTCAGACCGCCGGCAGATCCGGCGCCGCGAGCTGCGGCGCGAGCTGCCGACCCTGGCACCGATTCGCCGCGCAACGCGCACCCGTCCTGCACCGCCGTTCGCCGATTCCTGGCGAATGATGCGGGTGCAGCGCATCCCGCCGCCGTTTGGCAAGGTTATTCATCCGCATATGTCACAAACCGTACTCACCGATACCTTTTTCACCAATTTCGATTTGCACCCACTGCTGCAGCAAGGCCTGGACGACAGCGGCTTCACCCGCTGCACGCCGATCCAGGAGATGACCCTGCCGCTGGCGCTGGCCGGACGCGATGTCGCCGGCCAGGCGCAGACCGGCACCGGCAAGACCTGTGCGTTCCTGGTCGCGCTGATGAATCGCCTGCTGACCCACCCGGCCGTGGCCGACCGCAAGGACAGCGATCCGCGGGCGCTGGTGATCGCGCCAACCCGTGAGCTGGCCATCCAGATCGAGAAGGATGCCCGCGCCATCGGCGCCCGCACCGGCCTGCGCATCGCGCTGATCTATGGCGGCGTCGACTACGACAAGCAGCGTCAGCAGCTGAAGGACGGCTGCGACATCATCATCGCCACGCCCGGACGGCTGCTCGATTACCACAAGCAGGGCGTCTTCAGCTTCAACAGTGTCGAGGTGATGGTGATCGACGAGGCCGATCGGATGTTCGACCTGGGCTTCATCAAGGACGTGCGCTTCATCTTCCGCCGGTTGCCGCCACGCGAGCAGCGGCAGGTGCTGCTGTTCTCCGCCACGCTGAGCCACCGCGTGCTGGAGCTGGCCTACGAGCACATGCACGAGGCCGAGAAGCTGGTGGTGGAAAGCGAAAACGTCACCGCCGACCGCGTGCGCCAGCTGGTCTACTTCCCGGCCAAGGAAGAGAAGATGCCGCTGCTGCTGAACCTGCTCGAGCGCACCCAGGCCGAGCGCAGCATCATCTTCGTCAACACCAAGGCCGCCGCCGAGCGCATCACCGACCGCGTGAAGCGTCATGGCTACCGTGTCGGCGCCATCTCCGGCGACGTGCCGCAGCTCAAGCGGCAGAAGCTGCTGCAGCGCTTCCAGGCCGGCCAGCTGGACATCCTGGTGGCCACCGACGTGGCCGCCCGCGGCCTGCACATTCCCGCGGTCAGCCACGTGTTCAACTACGACCTGCCGCAGGATGCGGAGGATTACGTGCACCGCATCGGCCGCACCGCGCGGCTGGGCGCCGATGGCGACGCGATCAGCTTCGCCTGCGACCTGTATGCGATGTCGCTGCCGGATATCGAAGTCTTCATCGGCCAGAGCATCCCGGTGGCCAGCATGGATCCGGATCTGCTGATCATGCCCAAGCCGCGTGCGATCGACGCCGAGTTCGTCGCGAATGCCGCGGCCGACAGCGCCGCGTTCGGCGATTTCGTGCCGCCGCGGCCGGGCGAGGCGCCGCGTCGTTCGCGCGGTGCCAGCGGTCGTGACGGCGAGCGCCATGGCGGCAATTCCCGCACGGGTTCGCGACCGCCGCGCGAGCGCAAGTCGCCGGCCGCCGCTGTCAACGGCAACGCCGACCGGATCGACACCATCGCCGCCGTTTCCGCGGCGTCGGTCGTCGACGCGGCCAGCGTGCTCCGGGACACGGCCGGCAACGTTGACGGCGAGAGTGTGCGCAAGCCGCGCCGACGCGGCGGCCGCAATCGCCATCGCGACGGCGGTGTCGCCGGCACGCCGGAGGCGAATGGCCAGAGTGCCGTCGTCCACACCGGCGAAGGCAACCGCGCACCTCGTGGCGAGCGTCGTCCGTCGCGTGAACGCAACGCCATGGAATCCATCGCTGTCGCCAACCGGCCATCGCGACAGGTCGAGGTGGTTTCCGGCAAGGTCCATGACCACGCCCATCCGAACAAGCCCAGCCTGTTCCGTCGACTGACCCGGCTGTTCACCGGTCGCTGAGTGAAAGTCCACACTTGACGCCGGCTTCCCTTATCCTTGCATTTGATGCAATGGCGTGCAGGTGCGGGGACACTCGGTGATCCAGTTTGATCAAGTCAGCAAACGCTACGAGGGCGGCCACGAGGCGCTCTCGCAGCTTTCCTTCGAGGTGCCCACCGGCGAGATGGCTTTCGTTACCGGGCATTCGGGCGCCGGCAAGAGCACCCTGCTCAAATTGCTCGGGCTGATCGAACGGCCTTCGCACGGGGTGATCGCGCTGGACGGCAAGAACCTCGAGAAGGTGCGTCGCGGCGGTATTCCCAAATGGCGTCGGCAGATCGGCATGGTGTTCCAGGACCATCGCCTGCTGATGGAGCGGACGGTATTCGCGAATGTCGAGTTGCCGCTGGTGATCTGCGGCATCGCGCGCGCCGAGCGCGCTCGACGGGTGCGTGCGGCGCTGGAGAAAGTCGGCCTGCTCGACTGCGAACGCCAACTGCCGGCAACCCTGTCCACCGGTGAACAGCAGCGCGTGGGCATTGCCCGCGCGATCGTGGCGCGACCGAGCCTGCTGATTGCCGACGAACCGACCGGCAATCTCGACCCGCAGCTGGCGCTGGAGATCATGGGGCTGTTCGACGAATTCCAGCAGGTCGGCACCACGGTGCTGATCGCCAGCCATGACTTGCCGCTGATCAAGCGCATGAAGCGGCGCGTGATCGTGCTCGACCACGGTCGGCTGGTGGCCGATCTGTCGGCACAGGAGGTGTTGTGAGCATGCCGCCGGAGCCCAGCCAGGTGTCGGTGTCCGAAGCGCCGCCGCGCAACGCGCACAGTCGCCGCCGACGGTTTGCCAGCTGGCGCGAGCATCACGGCTGGAGCGCCGCGGCCAGCCTGCGCCGGCTCGCCTCGCGACCGCTCGGCAGCCTGCTGACCATCACGGTGATGGGGCTGGCGCTGGCCCTGCCGCTGGCGTTTTATCTGCTGCTGGGCAATGTGCAGAAACTCGGCGACGCGCTGGGCCAGAACCAGGCCATCAGCGTATTCCTGCAGCCGGGTCAGAGTGCGCAGCAGGCGCAGCTGCTGGCCAGGCAACTGGAAGAACGGCCCGAAGTGGCGAAGGTGATCGTGAAAACCCCGCAGCAGGGCATGGACGAACTGGCCCGGATGCAGGGTTTTTCCGGCGCCCTGCTGACGCTGGACGACAACCCGCTGCCCTACGTGTTGCAGTTGCAGCCGCAGGCAGGCACGAGTGCCGGCATGATCGAGCAATTGGCCACCGACATGCGTGCGATGCACAGCGTCGACATGGTGCAGGACAGCGGCAACTGGCGCCGGCGGTTGGATGCCTTGCTCGGCGTGGGCAATCGCGCAGCCCTGGTGCTGGCTTCCCTGCTGGCGCTGGCGGCGCTGCTGGTGGTCGGCAATACGGTGCGCATGGACATTGCCGGCCGCAGCGAGGAAATCGGCGTGCTGATGCTGGTCGGTGCCAGTGCGGCGTTCGTGCGCCGGCCCTATCTGTATGCCGGCATCTGGTATGGCCTGTTCAGCGGCATCCTGGCGACCCTGCTGGCGGTGCTGATCGAGCTGGTGCTGGCCGAACCGGTGGCCCAGTTGAGCCGGGCCTATGATGGCCGGCTGCAGATCAACGGATTGCCGCCGTGGTTGTTGCTGGCTGTTCCGCTGGCGGCGGCCGTGCTCGGCTGGCTGGGTGCGCGACTGGTCAGTGCGTGGCAGTTGCGCAAGGCCGTGTGAGCCTGATGGTCTCCCGACAAGGTGATGCATGTCGCAGGCGCTGCCGTCGCGCAGCGGGCATGATCGATGCGGGAGCGGTCACCGGGGGCGTGGCCGCAGGTTCACTGGCACGGGATCGTCACGCTTACGCGGGTATGTACAGTCGATGAGTTCAAGTATCAGCAGTCATCTGGCCACGGCTGCACCGCGGGTACTGGTGGTTGACGGTTCCCGGGTGGTGCGGCAGTTGATCACCCGCGTGCTGCAGGCCGAGTTGCCGGATGTCGAAGTGGTCGGTTGCGACAGCGGGGTTGCCGCCCAGCTGCTGCTGTTCAGCGGCGTGTTCGATTTCATCACCATCGCGCTGCGCCTGCCGGACATGGATGGGCTGGAACTGGCGCGTTTCGTGAGGGAGTCCGCGCCGCAGGCCTACGTACCGATCGTGGTGGTCTCCGGCGATGTCGACGATCGCCTGCACCGGCGGGCACTGGGCGAGCACGTCACCGATTACTTCGACAAGGCGCTGGGTTTCCACGCCCTGGCCGAGTTCATCCGGGGCTACGTGCGGCCGGAAGATACCGCCGAGGGCGAAGTCCTGTATGTCGAGGACAGCCGGGTGGTGGCGCTGGCAACGCGCCGCATGCTGGAAAAGATCGGCCTCACCGTGCGCCATGTGATCAGCGTGGAGGATGCGCTGGCGGTGCTGGAAACGGCCCGGGCACAGGGCAGGGTCGGCGCCGACGTGGTGCTGACCGACGTCAGCCTGAAAGGCGAGCTGACCGGTGGCGACTTGCTGGAGCGGATCCGCGGCGAGTTCGGCTACGGCAAGGGCCGGTTGCCGGTACTGGTGATGACCGGCGACGAGAATCCGGCCAACCAGGCGGCGCTGATCAAGGCCGGCGCCAACGACCTGGTCGAGAAGCCGGTCGACGAGAAGCTGCTGATCACCAAGCTGCTGTTCCAGCTGCGCGTGGCGCGCCATCTGCGCAAGCATTCGTGCGACGCATGAGTGCGGGGCAGGTCAGGTTGGAGCCGTCGTGGAAGGCGCGTCTGGGCGACTACCTGCTGAGTCCTCCGATGCAGGCCCTGGCGGCCTTCCTGCGTGCCGAAAAGCATGCCGGCAAGCAGATTTATCCGCCCGGTCCGGAGATCTTCGCGGCGTTCGGGCATACCCCGTTCGATGCGGTACGGGTGGTGATCCTGGGCCAGGACCCCTACCACGGGCCCGGCCAGGCGCACGGCTTGTGCTTCTCGGTGCGACCGGGCGTGCGGGTGCCGCCGTCGCTGGAAAACATCTTCAGGGAAATCCAGCGCGACCTGGGCATTGCGCGTCCCGATCACGGCTGCCTCACGGCCTGGGCCGACCGCGGCGTGCTGCTGCTCAACGCCGTGCTGACGGTCGAAGCCGGCCGGCCCGGTTCGCATCAAGGCAAGGGCTGGGAGGGCTTTACCGACCTGGCGATCGAAACACTCAACCGCGAGCGCGAAGGCCTGGTGTTCCTGCTGTGGGGCAGCTACGCCCAGCGCAAGGGGCAGCTGATCGACCCCGGGCGGCACTGCGTGCTGAGCTCGGTGCACCCCTCGCCGCTGTCGGCCCATCGCGGCTTCATCGGCTGCGGCCATTTCTCCGCCGCCAACCGCTATCTGCAGGCCCACGGCCGGGTGCCGATCGACTGGTCGCTGCCGCCGCGCCCGGCGCCGCAAGGTGCTGCCGGGCTGGCTTGAATGCCGCATGGCGGGGCCGGATCAGCCGAACTGCAGCACGTTCCCGGAACGGAATGCCGGCAAGTTACCACGGAGCCGCGTGAGCGCGCCGCATGGCTGAATCCGCTCGCGCCATGCCGGTGGCAATGCGTGCAACGAACCATGCCCGGTACGCACAGGATGCCGGACATCATTGAAAACAGACCAATTTGGTCCACATTGACCAACCTGATTTGAATCAATACCAGGCGAAAGGCTTTCGCCTACCTTGTGTCCAGGACGCGGTGGCTGGCTATGCAGTTTTCACCCATGGGCGGGATCATCGCCGGGCTGGATCGGGCCATGAAAAAACCCAAAAGGTGAATCTCCGGGTATCGCCGCGCCAGGCAAGATGGCAACGATGGGTCGCCGCCCGTATGGGCAGGTATCCGGTGAGCCGCGGCAAGCGGTTTCGCCGGTGCGCGACAGCCAGAGTGAATCCGACACCGCGATGCAAGTGACTTCAAAGAGGCTGTTCCCATGAGCTATCTTCTCGACCGGCTGCAGTTCTTCAAGCGCAGTGCGGACAGTTTTTCCGAAGGTCACGGCACCACCCGGACCGAGAGTCGCGACTGGGAAAACGGCTACCGTGCCCGCTGGCAGTACGACAAGATCGTGCGCTCCACCCATGGCGTGAACTGCACCGGTTCGTGCAGCTGGAAGATCTACGTCAAGAACGGGCTGGTGACCTGGGAAACCCAGCAGACCGACTATCCGCGCACGCGGCCGGACCTGCCCAACCACGAGCCGCGCGGCTGTCCGCGCGGCGCCAGCTATTCCTGGTACCTGTACAGCGCGAACCGCCTGAAGTACCCGCTGGTGCGCGGCGCGCTGCTGCGCCTGTGGCGTGAGGCGCGCAAGACGCTGGACCCGGTCGAGGCGTGGGCCAGCATCGTCAGCGACCCGGCCAAGGCCAAGGCCTACAAGACCAAGCGCGGCATGGGCGGCTTCGCGCGCGTACGCTGGGACGAGGCCAATGAGATCATTGCCGCGTCCAATCTCTACACAGTGAAGGAATACGGCCCGGACCGCGTGGTCGGCTTCTCGCCGATTCCGGCGATGTCAATGGTGTCCTACGCCGCCGGCGCGCGATATCTGTCGCTGCTCGGCGGAGCGAACCTGTCGTTCTATGACTGGTACTGCGATCTGCCGCCGGCCTCGCCGCAGGTGTGGGGCGAGCAGACCGACGTGCCCGAATCGGCGGACTGGTACAACAGTCGCTACATCATCGCGTGGGGCTCCAACGTGCCGCAGACGCGCACACCCGACGCGCATTTCTTCACCGAGGCACGCTACAACGGCACCAAGACGGTGGCGATCACGCCGGACTACGCCGAGGTGGCCAAGCTCACCGACCACTGGCTGCATCCCAAGCAGGGCACCGATGCGGCGCTGGCGTTTGCCTTTGGCCACGTGATCCTGAAGGAGTTCCACGTCGACCGGACGGTGCCGTATTTCGACGACTACTGCCGCCAGTACAGCGACATGCCGTTGCTGGTGCAGCTGGAGAAGCGTGCCGATGGCCGGCTGGTGCCGGGGCGCTTCCTGCGCGCCAGTGACCTGGGTGGCCTGGGCGAGACGAACAACCCCGAGTGGAAGACGCTGGCCTGGGACGAAAACAGCGGGCAGATCGTCGTGCCAAACGGCTCGGTCGGCTTTCGCTGGGGCGAGAAGGGCAAATGGAACATCGAGGAAAAGGACAGCGCCGGACGTGCCACCCGTCTGCGCCTGAGCCTGGCCGACTTCAACGAGGGCATCGAGGCGGTCAGCTTTCCGTACTTCGGCGGCATCGAGCACGATCGCTGGACCGCCTCGAAATTCGAGGACATCCTTGAGCGCAACATCCCTGTCCGCAAGCTGCAGCTGACCGACGGCAAGCAGTGGGCGGTGGCCACCGTGTACGACCTGCTGCTGGCGCAGTACGGCGTGGATCGCGGTTTCGGCGGCGGCAACGTGACCAGCAGCTTTGACGACGATCTGCCCGGTACGCCGGCGTGGCAGGAAAGGATCACCGGTGTGCCGCGCGCCGAGGTGATCGAGATCGCCCGCGAGTTCGCCAGTACGGCCGCCAAGACGAACGGCCGCAGCATGATCATCGTCGGCGCCGGCATGAATCACTGGTTCCACAACGACATGAACTACCGCGGCCTGATCAACATGCTGATCATGTGCGGTTGCGTCGGCCAGACCGGTGGTGGCTGGGCGCACTACGTGGGGCAGGAGAAGCTGCGACCGCAGACCGGCTGGCAGCCGCTGGCGTTCGGGCTGGACTGGAGCCGCCCGCCGCGGCAGATGAACGGCACCTCGTTTTTCTACTTCATGTCCGACCAGTGGCGTTACGAGAAACTGGCGATGAAGGAGATCCTGTCGCCGCTGGCCGACCCCGAGAAATACAGCGGAAGCCAGGCCGACTTCAACCTGCGTGCGATCCGCATGGGCTGGCTGCCGAGTGCGCCGCAGCTCGACCGCAATCCGCTGCAGATCGTGGCCGCCGCCGAGCAGGCCGGGCAGGCGCCGGCCGACTACGTGGTCGAGCAGTTGCGGCAGGGCAAGCTCGACTTCGCCTATGCCGATCCGGACGCGCCGCAGAACTTCCCGCGCGCCATGTTCATCTGGCGCTCGAACCTGCTCGGCTCCTCCGGCAAGGGCCACGAGTACATGCTGCGGCACCTGCTTGGCACGCGTCATGGCGTGCAGGGCAAGGATCTGGGCGAGCTCGGTGCGGTCAAGCCGGAGGAAGTGAAGTGGCGCGACGAGGTGCCCGAGGGCAAGCTCGACCTGCTGGTCACGCTGGACTTCCGCATGTGCACCACGGCGCTGTATTCCGATGTCGTGTTGCCGACGGCGACCTGGTACGAGAAGAACGATCTCAACACCTCTGACATGCATCCGTTCATCCATCCGCTGTCCAAGGCGGTCGATCCGGCCTGGGAATCGCGCAGCGACTGGGACATCTTCAAGGGCGTTGCCCATGCGGTGAGCGCGATGGCGCCGGGCGTGCTCGGCGTCGAGCAGGACGTGGTGCTGGTACCGACCCTGCACGACACCCCCGGAGAGCTGGCGATGCCGCTCGGCGTCAAGGACTGGAAGAAGGGCGAGTGCGAGCCCATCCCGGGCAAGACCATGCCCTCGATCGCGGTGGTCGAGCGCGACTACCCGAACCTGTACAAGAAGTTCACTTCGCTCGGTCCGTTACTCGACAAGTTAGGCAACGGTGGTAAAGGCATGAACTGGGATACCAGGGACGAGGTGGCGTTTCTGGGCGATCTCAACCATCACGTGACCGAGGAAGGTATCAGCAAGGGGCGTCCGCGGATCGACAGTGCGATCGATGCCTGCGAGGTGATCCTGCACTTGGCGCCGGAGACCAACGGTCATGTGGCGGTCAAGGCGTGGCAATCGCTCAGCGAGTTCACCGGCCGCGAGCATGCCCACCTGGCGATCGGCAAGGAACACGAGGCGATCCGTTTCCGCGATATCCAGGCGCAGCCGCGCAAGATCATCTCCTCGCCGATCTGGTCGGGCCTGGAGGACGAACACGTCAGCTACAACGCCTGCTACACCAACGTCCACGAACTGATCCCGTGGCGCACGGTCACCGGTCGCCAGCAGTTCTACCAGGACCACGAATGGATGGTCGCGTTCGGCGAGGGCTTCATGAGCTACCGCCCGCCGGTCGATACCAGGACGGTGGAACCGTTGCACAACAAACGCAGCAACGGCAACCGCGAAATCCTGCTGAACTGGATCACCCCGCACCAGAAGTGGGGTATCCACAGCACCTACAGCGACAACCTGCTGATGCAGACGCTGTCGCGTGGCGGGCCGATCGTGTGGCTCAGCGAGGACGACGCGCGCGAGGCCGGCATCGAGGACAACGACTGGATCGAGCTGTTCAACGTCAATGGTGCGATTACGGCGCGTGCGGTGGTCAGCCAGCGCGTGATGCCGGGCATGGCGATGATGTACCACGCGCAGGAACGCATCATCAACATCCCCGGCTCGGAGATCACCGGCACCCGCGGCGGTATCCACAACTCGGTGACCCGGGTGGTGCTCAAGCCGACCCACATGATTGGCGGCTACGCGCAGCTGGCCTATGGCTTCAACTACTACGGTACCTGTGGCACCAATCGGGATGAGTTCGTGATCGTACGCAAGATGGACAGGATCGACTGGCTGGATGGCGAAGCCGTGCCGGCCGTCGTCAGGGAGGTGGTGTGATGAAGGTACGTGCCCAGATCGCGATGGTGCTGAACCTGGACAAGTGCATCGGATGCCATACCTGTTCGATCACCTGCAAGAACGTGTGGACCTCGCGCGAAGGCGTCGAGTACGCCTGGTTCAACAACGTCGAGACCAAGCCCGGCATCGGTTACCCGAAGGAATGGGAAAACCAGGACAAGTGGAACGGCGGCTGGGTGCGCACGGGGAGCGGCAAGCTGATCCCGCGCGCCGGGGGGCGCTGGCGGCTGCTGTCGAAGATCTTCGCCAATCCCGACCTGCCGCAAATCGATGATTACTACGAGCCGTTCGATTTCGATTACCAGCACCTGCACGAGGCGCCGGAAGTCAAGCATCAACCCACGGCGCGCCCGCGTTCGCTGATCACCGGCCAGCGCATGCAGAAGATCGAATGGGGGCCGAACTGGGAGGAGATCCTCGGTACCGAGTTCGCCAAGCGCGCCAAGGATCGCAACTTCGATTCGATCCAGAAGGAAATCTACGGCGCGTTCGAGAAGACCTTCATGATGTACCTGCCGCGTCTGTGCGAGCACTGTCTCAATCCGGCGTGCGTGTCGGCATGCCCAAGCGGTGCGATCTACAAGCGTGAAGAGGACGGCATCGTGCTGATCGACCAGGACAAATGCCGCGGCTGGCGCATGTGTGTTTCGGCCTGTCCGTACAAGAAGATCTACTACAACTGGAAGAGCGGCAAGTCGGAGAAGTGCATCTTCTGCTACCCGCGCATCGAGATGGGCGAGCCGACGGTATGTGCGGAAACCTGCGTCGGCCGCATCCGCTATCTGGGCGTGATGCTGTATGACGCCGACCGGATCCAGGAAGCCGCGTCGGTGCCGGCGGAGAAGGATTTGTACCAGGCCCATCTGGACATCTTCCTCGACCCGTTCGATCCGAAAGTGATCGAGGCCGCGCGCACCGAAGGCATCCCCGACAACTGGCTGGAAGCGGCCAAGGCATCGCCGGTGTACAAGCTGGCGATCGACTGGAAACTGGCGCTGCCATTGCATCCGGAATACCGCACATTGCCGATGGTGTGGTACGTGCCGCCGCTGTCGCCGATCCAGTCCGCCGCCGAGCGTGGTCGCGTGGGCATGAACGGCGAGTTGCCGGACGTCGCGTCGCTGCGCATCCCGGTGCGCTACCTGGCCAACATGCTGACCGCGGGCGATGAGGCCCCGGTGGTGCGTGCGCTGGAGCGGATGATGGCGATGCGTGCCTGGCGCCGCGCGCGCAACGTCGATGGGGTCGAGGATCTGGCGGTGCTCAAGCAGGCCGGCCTTACCGTCGCCCAGGCCGAGGAGATGTACCGCTACCTCGCGATCGCGAATTACGAGGACCGCTTCGTCGTTCCCACGGCGCATCGTGAGTACGCCAACGACGCTTTCGGCGAGCGCGGCGGTTGCGGCTTCACCTTCGGCAACGGTTGCAGCGGCGACAGCCCGGCGGATCTGTTCACAGCGCGCAAGATCACCACTTACGCTGTGCACCCGAACCGGCAGGAAAAGCAGGAGGTGGTGCCATGAGCCTGCTGAAATTGACGGGTGTGCTGATGGACTATCCGCAAGACGATTTGTGGGATCACCGAGACGAGTTGCTCGACGCGGCCAACGCCCCGGCATTGTCGACGGAGCGTCGCGGACAGCTGGTCGCGTTCGTGCAAACCCTGCTCGACACCGACCCGCTCACTGCGCAGGATGCCTGGCTGTCCACGTTCGACCGTGGTCGGGCGATGAGCCTGTTGCTGTTCGAGCATATCCACGGCGAATCGCGCGATCGCGGGCAAGCCATGGTCGACCTGATCGCAGCCTATCGCAAGAATGGCTTCGAACTGGCCGCCAGGGAGCTGCCGGATTATCTGCCGTTGCTGCTGGAGTACCTGTCGCAGCGCCCGCAGGATGAAGTGCGCGACTGGCTCGGCCACATCAGCCACATCCTCGGCATGCTTGCGGCGCGGGCAGGTGAGCGAGAAAGTCCGTACAAGGTGTTGTTCGAGACGCTGATGGAGCTGGCCGAGGGCGAGCACGATCTCGAAGCGTTGCGCCGACGCGCCAGCGAAGAGCCGCGCGACGACACGCCCGAGGCCATGGACCGGCTGTGGGAGGAAGAAGTGGTGCGTTTCGGCGCTGAGGCGCCGGGCGACAGCTGCTCGCCGCAGGGTCGCCGGCCCCAATCCTCTGCCACACCATCGCAGGCGCAGCCATGAACTATCTCAATCAATTTGCCTTCCAGCTGTATCCGTACATTGCCATGGCGGTGTTCTTCATCGGCAGCTGGGCCCGCTTCGATCGGTCCATGTATACATGGCGCACCGGCTCCAGCCAGTTGCTGTCCAGTCGCGGCATGCGCCTTGGCAGCAACCTGTTCCATGTCGGTATCCTGGTCGTCCTTGGTGGCCATCTGGTCGGGTTGTTGACACCGCATTCGGTGTACACGCTGGTCATCAGCGCACCGCAGAAGCAGCTGCTGGCGATGGTGGTCGGCGGGGTGTTCGGTGCGATGTGCCTGGTGGGTCTCGGCATCCTGCTGGTGCGCCGGCTGACCAACCCGCGCGTGCGCGCCACCGGCACCGTGGGCGACACCCTGATCCTGATCCTGCTGCTGGTCCAGTTGCTGCTGGGGCTGTACACCATCGTGATCTCCACTCACCACATGGACGGCAGCGAGATGATCCTGCTGGCCGATTGGGCACAGCACATCGTCACCTTCCGCGCGGGCGCCGCCGGCTTCATCCTGAACGTGGACTGGGTCTACAAGGCGCATCTGTTCCTCGGCATGACGCTGTTCCTGCTCGCACCGTTCACCCGGCTGGTGCATGTGTGGAGCATCCCGGTCAGCTACCTGTGGCGGCCCTACCAGGTGGTACGCCGGCGCCAGGCGGCATGGCGCTACGGGCCGAGGGCATGAGCATGGGTGCGACGAAACCCGACCTGCGGCGGATCCCGCTGACCATCATCGACTCGGCCGGGCCGGTGCTGCAGGAGGCGCATGGGCACCGGCATGAGGACAACGACGCAGGCCCGCGCACGCTGGGGCAACCGGCTCCGTGCTACCTGTTCGTCGGCGACACGCCGATCAGCGAGGCGGCGATCGCGCAGGAGATGCAGTACCACCGCGCGCCCACGCCGGAGCACTCGCGCGCCGGCGCCGCCCGCGCACTGGTGGTGCGCGAGCTGCTGCGCCGGGAGGTGCAGCGGCTGGGCCTGGACGACCAGGTCGCCGCCGACAGTCGGGAAACGGTGGAGGAGGCCAGCATTCGCGTGCTGCTGGAACGCGAGATCGAGGACCGCGTGCCCAGCGAGGACGACTGTCGCCGCTACTACACGCAGAACCGCGAGCGCTTCCGGGCGCCCGACCGGATCCGCGTGCGCCACATCCTGCTGGGTGCGGCCGCCGACGATGTGACCGGACGCATTCGCGCCAATGCCGAAGGCGAGCGGCTGATCGGCGAACTCAAGGCCAACCCGGTGCTGTTCGCCGATTTCGCCCAGCGCTATTCCGACTGCCCGTCGAAAGACCAGGGCGGCGAGCTGGGCTGGCTGCAGCGCGGCCAGACCACGCCGGAATTCGACCGTCAGATTTTTCGCCTGCGCGAAGGCATGCCGGCATTTCCGGTGGAGTCGCGCTGGGGCTATCACGTGGTCAGCATCGATGAAATCCGGCCCGGAGCGGCGCTGGAATTCGAGCAGGTGCGAGGGCAGATTTCCGATTACCTGGAATTGCAGGTGCGCCAGCGCGAACTGCAGCACTACCTGCTCGGCCTGAAGGAGCGTTACGGGGTGCGCGGCCTCGACGAGATCGAGGCGCTGGCGGCCACCTGACCCGGACCCGGCTCCACGTCCAACAGCGGCCGATCGCGTCTGCGCCGGCCATCCAGACTCCCTCCCGCCGGAACAACGCCATGCACGACCTGAACGCAGTCCCCACCGGCCCGCAGCAGCGGGCCCTCTGGCTCAGCACGATTTCCTTCGCGACGTGTTTCGCGGTCTGGACGGTGTTTTCGATCATCGGCATTCGCATCCAGCAGCAACTCGGGCTCAACGAGACCGAGTTCGGCTTGTTGATCGCCACTCCCATACTCACCGGTTCAGTGACCCGGCTGTTCCTCGGCATCTGGGCCGACCAATACGGCGGCCGGCGCGTGTTCGCCGGGGTCATGCTGGTCGCGGCGGTGGCGACGTGGCTGCTGACCACGGCCACCACCTATGCGGAGTTCCTGCTGGCCGCCCTGGCCATGGGTGTCGCCGGCGGTTCGTTCGCCGTGGGGGTCACCTTCGTCTCGCGCTGGTTTCCGCCGCGCAAGCAGGGCACGGCGCTGGGCATTTTCGGCGCCGGCAACATCGGTGCCGCGACGACCGCACTGCTGGCGCCGACGGTGATGAATGCCTGGGGCTGGCATGCAGTCGCCCAGCTCTGGGCAGCTGTACTGGCGGCCGTGGCGATCGTTTTCTACCTGGTGGTGCGCGACGATCCGGGCCTTGCACGCCGGCGTGCATCGGGCTCCGGGTCGGCGTCCTTCGTGCGGCAGCTGGCCCCGCTGAAGAACCTGCAGGTATGGCGGTTTGCCCTGTATTACTTCTTCGTGTTCGGCGGGTTCGTGGCGCTGTCGCTGTGGCTGCCGCGTTACCTCATTGGTGTCTACGGTGTGGGGATCGCCGAGGCCGGCCTGATCACCGCCAGCTTTGCGCTGCCGGCCGGCCTGTTCCGGATCGTCGGCGGCCTGCTGTCCGACCGCATCGGCGCGCGGCGGGTGATGTACTGGACCTTCAGCGTGTCGCTGGCATGCACCTTCCTGCTGTCGTATCCGGCGACCCACTACACGGTCGACGGCATCCGCGGACCGATCCACTTCGATCTGGCGATCGGGGTGATGCCGTTCGCCCTGCTGCTGTTCGTGCTCGGCTTCTTCATGTCGTTGGGCACGGCCGCGGTATACAAGCACGTGCCGAGCTACTATTCCGAATCCGTCGGTGCGGTGGGCGGCATGGTCGGCATGATCGGCGGTTTGGGCGGCTTCGTGCTGCCGATCGCCTTTGGTGCCATGAATGACCTCGTCGGCATCTGGACCAGCTGCTTCATGCTGCTGTTCCTGCTGGCCGGCAGCGCGTTGACCTGGATGCACTTCGCGATCCTGCGCATGGAGCGCAGGCACTTTCCGCAAGTCCAAGGCGAGACGGACCTGCCGGAGATGATGGCAGCGCAGGAGCAGCGGCACGATGATTGAACGCCGCACCACCCGGGTTGCACGAGCCACCGCCCGCTGCGTGCGGATGCGGCAGATGTGACCGCGACGAACGGGCATCCCGGCGTGCCGCGCACGACACGCCTGCGGGCTGGCCTGGCCGAGCTGTCGCCGGCGAACTTCGCCATGGTCATGGCCACCGGGGTCGTCTCGATCGGCCTGCGGCTGCGCGGACTGGACGGACCGGCGTGGGCGCTGTTCGGCCTGAACCTGGTCGCCTGGTTCGTGCTGTGGGGGCTGACGGTGCTGCGTCTGCTGCGCAGTCCGCGACGCTTCGGCGCCGACCTGGTCGACCATCTGCGCGGCCCCGGCTTCTTCACCATGGTGGCGGCCACCGCGGTGCTCGGCAGCCAGCTGGTGCTGCTGGTGGCCAGTTTCCGTGCCGCGATGGCCTTGCTGGCGCTGGCGGTCCTGCTGTGGGTCGGGCTCACCTACACCATCTTCGCCGCCTTCACGATCAAGGAGGACAAACCCCCGCTGGACCAGGGCATTTCCGGCAGCTGGCTGCTGGCGGTGGTGGCGACGCAGTCGCTGGCGGTGCTGGCTGCGCTGATCGCCGCACACTTCGCCCAGCCGTGGCGGCTGGAGCTGAACTTCTTCGCCCTGTCGATGTGGCTGTGGGGCGGCATGCTGTACATCTGGATGATGTCGCTGATCTTCTACCGCTACACGTTCTTCCATTTCTCGCCCAGCGACCTGACGCCGCCGTACTGGATCAACATGGGCGCGATGGCGATCTCGACGCTGGCTGGCGCCCGGCTGATCGCGAACGCCCCCGATGCGCCGTTCCTGCAGTCGCTGCTGCCGTTCCTGAAGGGATTCACGGTGTTCTACTGGGCCACCGGTACCTGGTGGATACCGATGCTGCTGGTGCTGGGCGTGTGGCGCTATATCTACAAGCGTTTCCCGTTGCGCTACGACCCGCAATACTGGGGCGCCGTGTTTCCGCTGGGCATGTACGCGGTCGGCACGCGCGAGATGGCGCGTGTGATGGAGCTGGGTTTCATCGGCTGGCTGCCGACCCTGTTCCAGGGCATTGCAATGGTGGCCTGGGTCGCCGCGTTCATCGGATTGCTGCGCCGGCTGCTGCGCTACGTGCGCTGACAGACCGGGACCGAGCACTTGCGCAGGCTGATTGTTGTAGTTACAATAATTTATGCGCATAAGCTACGACCCGTCCAAGCGTCAAAAGACGCTCGATGAGCGAGGGCTCGATTTCGAGGATGCTGTTCTTGTCTTCGCCGGCCTCACCTTCGAGGTCGAGGACACCCGCCAGGACTATGGTGAAACGCGCATGATCTGCTTCGGCCATTTGGCCGGCCGCATGGTCGTAGTCGGCTATACGCCAAGAGGAGCGGTCCGTCATATCTTCAGCATGAGAAAAGCCAATGAACGCGAACAAGCCCGCATCGGCCCGTACTTTGAAATCGGATCTCAAGCGTGTTGACGCGCACAAGGTCAAGCCGAGCGAGTACAAGGATCTTCCTGAGCTTACAGACGCCATGCTCAAACGTGGCGCTGTGAGGCGCGCAGGCCGTCCGGTCGCAACCGATCCCCGGCGCCAGGTCACGATTCGGCTTCCTGAGTCGGTTCTCGAACACTGGAAGGCAACCGGTCCCGGTTGGCAAACCCGCATGGCAGCTTTGCTGAGCAAGCGTGCATCGTAGGTTTCCGGTCTGACAATTCAAGCCCAACCCGCTTCAAGGTTCGGCTTGATTCATTCAGGCGAAGCTGACGAGCCCTGCTCGCCGCTCCGCCGTCACAGTGGCGCGAACAGTTCCGCCAGGTCGCTTTCGTTGAAGCGCAGCTGCTGGGTGGCGCCGCCGCCTTCGAGCACGGCGCGGGCCAGTTCGGCCTTGCGGCCTTGCATGGCCTGGATCTTTTCCTCGACGGTGCCGGCGCAGATCAGGCGGTAGACGAACACCGGCTTGTCCTGGCCGATGCGGTGCGCGCGGTCGGTGGCTTGCGCTTCCACCGCCGGGTTCCACCACGGGTCGTAGTGGATCACGGTGTCGGCGGCGGTGAGGTTGAGGCCGACGCCGCCGGCCTTGAGGCTGATCAGGAACACCGGTACGTCGCCTTGCTGGAAGCGCTTCACCAGGGCGCTGCGTTCGCGCGCGGGGGTCTGGCCGGTGAGGATCTGGTAGGCGATGCGGCGCTGCTCCAGCGCGGTCTCGATCAGTGCCAGCATCTCGGTGAACTGCGAGAACAGCAGCACCCGCCGGCCTTCGCCGAGCAGGCCGTCGAGCAGATCGAGCAGGGCATCGAGCTTGGCGCTGGCGGCGATTTTTTTCGCGCTGGCCAGCTTGACCAGACGCGGATCGCAGCAGGCCTGGCGCAGCTTGAGCAAGGCGTCCAGCACGATGATGCCGGACTGCGCCAGGCCGCGCTCCCGCACCGCCTGCTGCACGCGCTCGTGCTGGGCCAGGCGCAGGGTTTCGTACAGTGCGCGCTGGTCGCTTTCGAGTTCCAGCATGCGCAGGATCTCGGTCTTGGCGGGCAGGTCGGTGAGCACGTCGTCCTTGCGCCGGCGCAGCAGCAGCGGGCCGATGCGACGGTTCAGGCGCTGCTGGCGATCGGTGTCGGCGTGCTTCTCGATCGGCGTGCGATAAAGCTTGGTGAACTGGCGCTGGCTGCCGAGCAGGCCCGGCTCCACCGCGTCGAACTGCGCCCACAGCTCACCCAGATGGTTTTCCAGCGGCGTGCCGGTCATCGCCAGCCGGCGCGCGGCGGGAATCTCGCGCACCACGCGGGCGGCCTGGCTGTTGGCGTTCTTGATCGCCTGCGCCTCGTCCAGCACCAGGAGGGCGAAACGCTGATCGAGCAACTGTTCGCGATCGCGCGGCAGCAGCGGGTAGGTGGTGATGATCAAGTCGTGCGCGGCGATCTCGTCGTAGCGGTCGGCGCGGTCGGCACCGTGAATCACCAGTACCTTCAGCGCGGGCGCGAAGCGCGCGGCTTCGTCGCGCCAGTTGCCGACCAGGCTGGTCGGCGCCACCACCAGCGCGGGCTGCTGCAGCCGCCCGCGCTGCTTCTCGCCGAGGATGTGCGCCAGCACCTGCACGGTCTTGCCCAGTCCCATGTCGTCGGCAAGGATGCCGCCCAGACCGGTCGCGGCGAGAAAATCCAGCCAGGCCAGACCCTCGCGCTGATACGGACGCAGCGTGGCGAGGAAGCCGTCCGGCGCATCGGCGCTGCGCTGGGCGTGCTGCAGAATTTGCAGGTGCGTGCGCAGCAGTTCGCCACCGCGCCAGTGCAGGTGTTCGTCCAGCGCCGCCAGCGTCGGTGCCTGGCTGCGGTGCAGGCGCAGTTCGCCGTCGCCTTCGAGCCATTCCAGCAGCGGCTCGATCAGCAGGCGCAGGCGCGCGAGCGGCAGCTCGGCGCTGCGCGTGTCGTCCAGCAGGACGCGCCAGCCGGCATCCTTTCTTTCGCCCTTGGCCGGCCACCGGGGAAAGGCCGGATCGGCCAGCAGGCGGCGCAGCACCGGCAGCAGATCGATCCGTTCGCCACCGACATCGACACCCAGCGAGACGTCGAACCACTGGTTGCCGCTGGGTTGCAGTTCGGCGTGCCAGTCGTCGATCTCGACCAGTGTGCCGTGCGGAAAATCGCGGGCGTATTCGATGCGGAAGCCCGCGTCGGCCAACTGGTCGAGTACCGGCCGCCAGGCCTCGGCGGTCAGCGGCGGCTTGCGTTCCTGTGGCTGCAGCAGGAAGTCGTTGTCGTCCAGCCGATGCCGCCGGATGCCTTGTTCCCAGGCGTAGATCCCGGCTTCGACCATGCCCAGATTTTCCAGCCGTACCTCGGCCTCGGCCTCGGCCTCCGGGTCGCGGGCGATCTCCATGACCTGGCCCTCGTGCAGGATCCGCACGGGGCGTGCAGGGCGTGCATACGGGCCATCGGGATCGGGCGGCAGCAGGTGGCCGGCGTAGTCGTAGGCCAGCCGCGCGCAGCCGAATGCGGGTGGATTGCGCTGGCCGCGCGCGGACGGAATCGCCAGCTCGACCGAATGCATGTACAGCACGGGTACCGGCGCCACCGCGACGACCCGCACCGGGCCGCGCGGTTCGGGCGGCGGAATCGGCAGCGCGGTCTTGCGCTGCTGCAACTGGCGCGATAACGCATCGATCTGTTCGGGCAGCGCCAGCGGCGCGCTGGCGATACCGTCGAGCAGCCGCGGGTCGCCATCGATGCGGCCATAGACTTGCTGCGTCGGCACGACATACCACAGGCCGGCGCCGCGCAGCAACACGGCCGGGCCGGCGGCATCGACCTCGGCGGCCAGTTGCTGGCTGCCGTCGGGCAGGCTGCGCCAGCGTAGTTGCAGCGGCAGCGTTTGGGCGCGCTGCAGCGGCACCGAGCCCTTTTCGAAATAGGCCGGGTAGTGCGCCAGCAGGGTTTCCAGCGCGTGTTCCTGGTGGGCCGCGTGGATCGCCGTCCAGGGCAGGCCGGCCTGCCGCAGCGGCTGGCCATGCAGCAGCACGGCCAGCGCGCCGGCCACTTGCGCCGGCCAGCCCGCGGCGGGCGCCGGCACCGGACCGTCGCGGTCGCTCAACAACAGCGCCCGCGGTTCGACCAGCGCGCCGTGCCGGGTCTTGCCCGGACGCAGCCAGGCCGGGGCGACCAGCAGCTGGCCGGTGGAGTCGGCCGCGCGCAGCAGGATGCCGAACTGACGCTCGGCCGAGGCCACGGGAGTTATCGTGGTGCGCAGGCTGTCGAGCCGCTGCAGCCAGTGCATCCAGGACTGCATGACATGGACATGGGTCGGCCCGGTGCCGCCGCGCTCCCGTGGCAGCGACGGCACGACGCCCTGCTGGCTGGACGCGGCCAGCGCGTGCATGAAGCGCGGCGTCGCTGCCGCCACGGCCGGCATTCTCGGCGCGTCCGGCGTCGCGGCCCTTGCCGGTTTCGCCGCGACGCGGCTACCGGGCCAGGACTGCGGCGGCAGGTTGGCCGCCAGCAGCAGCATGGCGGCGGCATGCTTGCAGTCCACGCCCACCGGACAGCTGCAGTCGGTGTCCAGGGTCAGCCACTGATCGTGAACCTGCAACTCGACGCGGCAGCGATACGGCTGTTTTTCGCTGCCGCGAACGATGCCGTCGAGGGTGCTGGCGTCGTCGTCGTCCAGATCCTCGCCCGGGGTGAACTGCAGCGCGATGACCCGCTGCCGCTGCACGTAATCGGCGGCGCGCTGCAGGCTGCGGTCGTTGAAGTTCGAGGCCCATTCGGCATGCTGAAGGAGCAGGTGCAGGCGGTCAGGGGTCATGGATAGCGAATCAACGGGCGGGGTCGGGTGGAGATGCGTGGATCGGCCCCGAATGGCACTTAACTTAAGCGCGAAATCATGTTTTTCGTCATTCCCGCGAAAGCGGGAATCCAGCGCCCTTAAGCGTTTGGAGGCCACGGAAGGCACTGGATCCCCGCTTTCGCGGGGATGACGGCGCTTAAGTAAGTGCCATTCGGATCGGCCCCCCATTCTCGCATGCCGTGATCGATCGCTACGGATCGGGCCGAACTTCCGGCCCGCCGATGGCTGCGGTCAGGTAGGCCTTCGCCCGTGCGACCGCGTCGGCAAGTGAGGCGCCTTGGGCGACGGATGCCGCCACGGCGGCCGAGAGCGTGCAGCCCGTTCCATGCAGATGGCGGGTTTCCACCCATGGGGTGGCGAAGTGTTGCGTACCTTCGGGTGTCACCAGGATATCGATCGCCTCGGGCAGCGGGGCGTGGCCGCCCTTCATCAGCACGGCACGCGGCCCCAGTGCGAGCAGCGCGCGGCCCTGCTCGGCCATCGCCGCTTCGCTCGTCGCCGGCGTTGTCCCCAGCAGCGTCGCGGCCTCGGCCAGGTTCGGCGTGAGGCAGTCGACCAGCGGCAGGAGCCGCGACACCAGGGCGGCGATCCCGTCCTCCGTCAGCAAGCGGGCGCCGGAGGTGGCGAGCATCACCGGATCGAGCACCACGAAGGCCGGTCGATGGCGGCTGAGGCTGTCGGCGACGATGTCGACGGTGGCGGCCTGGGCGAGCATGCCCAGCTTGACGGCGCGGACATCCAGAGCGTCGAAGACCGCCTCAAGCTGCGCTGACACGATTTCGGGGGGAATGACATGAATGGCCCGGATCCCCGTGGGGTTTTGCGCCGTGACGGCGGTCAGCGCGGTGGCGCCGTGGACGCCCAGGGCGGCAAAGGTCTTCAGGTCGGCCTGGATCCCGGCGCCGCCGCTCGAATCCGAACCCGCGATGGACAGCGCGACCGGAGCCGGACGCGAGCTCGCGCTCATTCGGCGATGCGGCTCGCTCATGCCGGGCCATCTCCCAGAGCCACCAGCGCCAGATCGGTCAGGCCGCCGTCGGCGAGGCGGCGGGCGGCTTGCCACGCGCGCAGCCCGCTGCGGCAGCAGAGCACGATGCGGCCGGTCGGCGGCTGGCCGTCGGCCAGCAGCGTGTCGATCGTGTCGACGGTGAGCCGTCGGGCACCGTCGAAAGGCGACACGGGCGCCTCGTCGAGGCCGCGCAGATCGACGACGAAATCAGCGCCGGTCACCGCCGCGGGCGCGATGTAGCGGGCGACGATGCCGGCCGGCTCGGGTGCGTCGTCGAAGCTGAAACCGCCGAAGGCAAGGCGCCCGGCTTCGAACGTCACCAGCCGGCCCAGCGGCGTAGGCGCAATCGCAAGGATCAGCTGCAGCACGAACTGCGCCTGCACGCTGCCGAGGATCGCCACCGTGCTGCCCAGCACGCCGGCGCTGGCGCAATTGGCCGCCTGCGCCGGCATCTCGGGGAACACGGCGCGATAGCTCGGCGCGCCGGCGCAGAACGCGCCGACATAACCGCTGAGCCCGACCGCCGAAGCGCTGACCAGGGGCCTGCCGATCTGCTGGCAGGCGTCGCTCAGGATATAGGTGGCGGCAAGGCTGTCGGCCGCATCGACCACCACGTCGGCGTCGGCCACCAGGCGTTCAACGTTCGCCGGCGTCAGGCGTTCGGCGACGGCCGCGACCTCGATCGTGGGGTTGAAGCGCAGCAGGGCGGCGCGTGCCGCCAGCGCCTTGAGCGACCCGATATCCGCCATTGTGTAGAGCGGCTGGCGGTGCAGATTGCTCTGCTCGACGCGGTCGTGGTCGACGACGACGATGCGTCCGATGCCGGCCCCCGCCAGATACTGCAGCACGGGGCAGCCGAGCCCGCCGGCCCCGACCACGAGCACGCGGGCGGCCGCCAGGCGCGCCTGGCCGGCGATGCCGACCTGCGGCAGCACGATCTGGCGCGCATAGCGGTCGGTCATGCCGCCGCTCTCGTGATTTCGATCCATGCGCGGGCCCGAACGATTGGATCGGCATGTTTGACCACGTCGCTGACGACCGACACGCAGTCCGCGCCGGCGGCGAGGCACAAGCCGGCCCGCTCCAGCGTGATGCCGCCGATCGCCACCAGCGGCCGCCGGCCGATGAGCCGCTTCCATTCGCCGATGCGTTCGAGCCCCTGCGGAGCCCACGGCATCGCCTTCAGCGTGGTGGGGTAGATCGGGCCAAGCGCCACGTAGTCCGGCGCGACCGCGAGCGCGCGCTCGAGTTCGGCGTGATCGTGCGTGCTGACGCCGAGCCTGACGGCTTTGGCGCGGATCGCCTTGAGGTCGGCGCCGTCGAGGTCGCCCTGGCCGAGATGGATGAAGTCGGCGCCTTCGGCCAGCGCGGCTTCCCAGTGATCGTTGACGACCAGCTGTGCGCCATGCCGGGCGCAGATCGCCAGAGCGTCGCGGACTTCCCCACGCACTTCGTCGAACGGGCGCTCCTTGATGCGCAGCTGGATGAGTTTGGCGCCGACCGCCACGATGCGCCGCACCCAGTCGGCACTGTCGACGATCGGGTAGAACGGCGCCAGCGCGATCATGCCAGCGCGGCCTTCCCGGCCAGCGGTGTCGAGGGCGCGGCCATCTCGCGAGGCTGCATCGGCCCGGCGAGAAAGGCCGCCCGGCCGGCCTCGACCGCCTTGGCGAAAGCCCCCGCCATGGCCACCGGATCGCCGGCCTTGCCCACGGCCGTGTTCAGCAGCACGGCGTCATAGCCGAGCTCCATCGCGGCGGCCGCATGCGAGGGCAGGCCGATGCCCGCGTCGACGATCAGCGGCACGTCGGGAAAGTGCGCGCGCAGCGTGCGCAGGCCGTAGGCGTTGTTGAGACCCTTGCCGGTGCCGATCGGCGCACCCCACGGCATCAGCAGGCGGCAGCCAGCCTCGAGCAGCCGTCCGGCGACCACCAGATCCTCGGTGGTGTACGGAAAGACCGCGAAGCCGTCCGCGGCCAGAATCCCGGCCGCCTCGACCAGGCCGAACACATCGGGCTGCAACGTCCGGGCGTCGCCGATGACCTCGAGCTTGATCCACGGCGTGCCGGTGATGTCGCGCGCCATATGCGCGGTGGTCACCGCCTCCTTGACCGAATAGCAGCCGGCCGTATTCGGCAGGACCCGCACGCCAAGGTCGCGCACCGCCGACCAGAAATCCTGCCCGCTGCGCTGCGCGCCGGATTCGCGGCGCAGCGACACGGTGACGATGCCGGTGCCGGACGCCACGATCGCCTCGGCCATGATGGCCGGCGAAGGGTATTTGCCGGTGCCGAGCAGCAGCCGCGAAGCGATCTCCACACCATAGAAGTCCATCGCTCAGCCTCCCTGCATCGGGGCGACAATTTCGATCTGGTCGCCATCGCGCAGCGCGGTCGACGCGCGCGCGACT
>SCRF01000085.1 GCA_004322005.1 Rhodanobacter sp.
ATCATCATCATCGCGTGCGACAGCGGGTAGCCCGCCATGGTCAGCAGCTCGAGGCAGTTGTCGAACGAGGCGGTGTCGGACTGGCCGGGATAGATCAGCGGCCACAGCTTCGCCAGATCGTCGCCGAGCACCGGCGAGGAGATCGCGCCGGTGCGCGCGTTGATCCAGTTCACGTTGCCCTTGACCGTGTTGATCTCGCCGTTGTGCGCGATCATGCGGTAGGGATGGGCCAGTTCCCATGCGGGGAAGGTGTTGGTGGAGAAGCGCTGGTGCACCATCGCCAGCGCGGACACGGTGCGCGGGTCGGCCAGGTCGAGGTAGTACTGGCCGACCTGGCCGGCCAGCAGCAGGCCCTTGTAGACCACCGTGCGGCTGGACATCGAGGGCACGAAGTATTCCCTGCCGTGCTTCAGGCTCAGCGCGCGGATCGCATGGCTGGAGGTCTTGCGGATGACGTACAGTTTCCGCTCCAGCGCGTCGGGCACCATGACGTCCGGCCCGCGCCCGATGAAGATCTGCCGCACCACCGGTTCGGTCGCCTTGACCGTCGGCGACATCGGCATGTCGGCATCGACCCGCACGTCGCGCCAGCCCAGCACCACCTGGCCCTCGGCCCGCACCGTGCGTTCCAGCTCCTGTTCGCAGGCCTGCCGCGAGGCATGCTCCTTGGGCAGGAAGATCATGCCCACGCCGTATTCGCCCGGCGGTGGCAGCTGCACGCCCTGTTGCGCCATGTCCTCGCGGTAGAGCAGGTCGGGAATCTGGATCAGGATGCCGGCACCGTCGCCCATCAGCGGATCGGCGCCGACCGCGCCACGATGATCCAGGTTGCGCAGGATCGACAGGCCCTGCTGGACGATGTCGTGACTTTTCCGGCCCTTGACATGGGCGACGAAACCCACGCCGCAGGCGTCATGTTCATTGGATGGGTTGTACAAACCCTGCGCGTGCGGTTGAGCCATGTTCTCCACTCCCGGGTGGGGGAGGATCGACTATAGTGCGCCGCAACAAAAGAAAGCAAGAAAATCAAATAGCCGTATATAAGGCCGATTGGCGGCGTACGCCGGTGCGGTGGAAAGGAAACAGTGGCGTGACCGTGTTGGCGCCGGCCGTGCGGCGGGCGGGTCAGTCGGGGTCGTTCGCCAGGGTCGGCGGGCTCTCCAGGTCGACGGCCAGTTGGCTGGCAATGAGCGCCACCTGGGTGCGGTTGTTGACGCCCATCTTGCGCATGATCGCGGTCATGTGCGCCTTCACTGTGGCTTCGGACACGCCAAGCTCCCAGGCGATCTGCTTGTTGAGCAGGCCCTCGGCGATCATCGTCATCACCCGGAATTGTTGCGGTGTGAGCGTGGCGATGCATGCGGCGGCATCGGCCTCTTCGGTTTTCAGCGTCACCGCACCGCCGAGCAGCTGGTGCGGCAGCCACACATCGCCGTCCAGCACGGCGCGGATCGCCTGGATGATCACTTCACCGGGTGTCGATTTCGGGATGTAGCCACAGGCGCCGTGCGCCAACGCGCGGCGCGCCACCTGCGACTCCTCGTGACCGGACACCACGATGATCGGCAGGCCGGGATACTGCCCGCGAATATGCGCCAGGGCGGAATAACCGCGTGCGCCGGGCATGTGCAGGTCCAGCAGCAGCAACTCGGCTTCCGGAAACTCATCGATCATGGCCAGCAAGGTGCACACGCTATCGGCCGTGCGCACATGCGCTTGCGGCAAGGCGCCGATCACCGCGCGCTGCAGCGCATCGCGGAACAGCGGGTGATCGTCGGCGATCAGGACATCGGTCATGGGAGCCATGGGTATGGTGTAGGAGCGCACCTTGTGCGCGAAAGGGTTTGCCGACATCCTGACAAGAGCGTTCGCGCACTTCGGTGCGCTCCTACCTCTACCTCATTTGATCAGCCGCTCTTCCACCAGGCTCTTCACCACGCCCGGGTCGGCCAGGGTGGAAATGTCGCCGAGCTGGTCGGGCAGGTTCTCGCCGATCTTGCGCAGGATGCGCCGCATGATCTTGCCGGAGCGGGTCTTCGGCAGACCCGGTGCCCACTGCAGGTAATCGGGTGTGGCGATCGGGCCGATTTCCTTGCGTACCCACGCGACCAGTTCCATGCGCAGTTCGTCACTGCCGACCTCGCCGCTGATCAGCGTGACATAGGCATAGATGCCCTGGCCCTTGATGTCGTGCGGACAGCCGACCACCGCAGCCTCGGCGACCTTCGGATGCGCCACCAGCGCGCTTTCCACTTCGGCGGTGCCCAGCCGGTGACCGGAAACATTGATCACGTCATCGACGCGGCCGGTAATCCAGTAATAGCCATCCTCGTCGCGGCGCGCACCATCGCCGGTGAAGTAGCTGCCGGGGTAGGCGCTGAAATAGGTGTCGATGAAACGCTGGTGGTCGCCGTACAGCGTGCGCATCTGCCCCGGCCAGGAATCGGCGATCACCAGATTGCCTTCGGTGGCGCCTTCAAGAACGTCGCCGGCGGCATCGACGATGGCCGGCTTGATGCCGAAGAACGGCAACGTGGCAGAACCCGGCTTGGTGGCGATGGCGCCAGGCAGCGGCGTGATCAGGATGCCGCCGGTTTCGGTCTGCCACCAGGTGTCGACGATCGGGCAGCGCTCTTCGCCGACCACGTGGTAGTACCACTCCCAGGCTTCCGGGTTGATCGGTTCGCCGACCGTGCCGAGCAGCCGCAGCGACTTGCGCGAGGTTTTCTTGACCGGCGCCTCGCCATCGCGCATCAGGGCGCGGATTGCGGTGGGCGCGGTGTAGAAGATCGTGACCTGATGCTTGTCCACCACCTGCCAGAACCGGCTTACGTCCGGGTAGTTGGGCACGCCGTCGAACATCACCACGGTGGCGCCATTGGCGAGCGGGCCGTACACCACATAGCTGTGGCCGGTGACCCAGCCCACGTCGGCGGTACACCAGAACACGTCGTCCTCGCGCAGGTCGAAGACCGCTTCGTGGGTGTAGCTGGTGTAGACCAGATACCCGCCGGAGGTGTGCACCACGCCCTTCGGCTTGCCGGTGGAGCCGGAGGTGTACAGGATGAACAGCGGGTGTTCGGCCTCCATCGGCTCGGCCGGGCAGTCGGCCGACTGCCCCTCCATCAGGATGTGGTAATAACGGTCCCGCGGCGATTGCATCGCCACCGCCGCGCCGGTGCGACGCACCACGATGACCGTCTCCACGCTGCTGGTACCCGGGCGCTCGAGGGCGGCATCCACGTTGGCCTTGAGCGCGATCTTGCGGCCACCGCGCACGCCTTCATCGGCCGTCACCACCAATTTAATGGTCGAATCGGCGATGCGCCCGGCGAGGGAATCGGGCGAGAAGCCGCCGAACACCACCGAATGGATCGCGCCGATGCGCGCGCAGGCCAGCATCGCCACGGCCGCCTCGGGGATCATTGGCATGTAGATCGCCACCCGGTCGCCCTTGCGCACGCCCAGGTGCTTGAGCGTATTGGCGAACTTGCATACTTCGGTGTGCAGTTCGCGGTAGCTGACGCGGCGCGATTCGTTCGGATCGTCACCTTCGAAAATGATGGCCGTCTTGTCGCCGCGCTCGGCCAGATGGCGATCGAGGCAGTTGGCCGAGACGTTGAGCAGGCCATCCTCGAACCAGCGGATGTGCAGATCCTTGGCATCGAAGGAAACGTTCTTGATGACGGTGGGCGCCTTCACCCAGTCCAGCCGTTGCGCCACGCGGTTCCAGAAACCTTCCGGATCACTGATCGACTCGGCGTACAGGCGCGTGTAGTCGTCCTTGCCGATGCGTGCCTTGGCGGCGAATTCGGGTTTTACCGGATAGAGCTTCGACATGGGGTGCCTCCTGCGGCTTAGGTCGCGGCGATACGGATGGTAATGCCGGCAGAGCTACCGGCATGTGTCGAGTGTAGCCTCGCATCGGCCCATGCGTGGCCGCCAGCGGCTCGACTTTGGTCGAGCTTAGACCAAAGGCGAATAGCGGCCCGCGCTGCAGCATGACCATGCTCGCCGGGAGTCAAGAGCTGGGGACTGGCAGGGCGGCTGCAATTCGTGACGAAGCAATTCGTCTGAACCAATTCGAGGGGATCGCACAATGAGCACTGAAAGCGCACCGAAAAAATTCGCCAACCCGGCCCCGCTGGGCCTGGCTGGCTTCGCTTTGACAACATGGTTGTTGAGCATCATCAATGTCGGCTGGTTCGACGGCGGTGCGATGCCGATGGTACTGGCCGTTGCGCTGGCCTTCGGCGGGACCGCGCAGATGATCGCCGGCGTGATGGAAATGCCAAACGGCAATACCTTCGGCACCACGGCCTTCCTCAGCTATGGTGCGTTCTGGTGGTCGTTTGCGCTGTTCCTGGAGTTCGGGCATGACAAGGTACCGGCCAGCTTCGTCGGCTGGTATCTGTTCATGTGGGGCGTGTTCACCTTCTACATGTGGGTGGCCACCCTCAAGAAGCCGCGCGCGCTGCAGCTGATCTTCCTGGCATTGTGGATCACCTTCTTCCTGCTTGCCGCAGGCGAATGGACCGGCATGAGCGCGCTGCATGTCGCCGGTGGTTACGGCGGCCTGCTCACGGCGGCGCTGGCGTTCTACCTGTCGGCCGCGGAAGTCATCAACGAGTCGCACCAGCGCACGGTATTGCCGGTCGGCTAGAGAGGGGTCCGCGAAATCAGGGCGCGTCTGCCGGGGCAGACGCGCCTTTGCGTGCGTGAGGTCAGGTGCGCCTGACAAGGCCGATGATTACCAGCAGGATCACCGCGCCGAGCATCGCGTAAGTGATGCTCGTCACCAGCGGATTGACCAGCATGAAGTGCACGCCAAGCCGCGGGAACAGCCAGCCGGCGAAGAACGCACCGATGATGCCGACCACGATGTTGCCGAGCAGCCCGAAGCCGAAGCCACGCACGATGAGGCCGGCCAGCCACCCGGCAACGGCACCTGCGAGAAGAATGATGATCAGTGCAGTACCTGTCATGTCGAGATCCTCTGCCACGTGCTGCGTGGCGTCGAGGAGACGCCACGGGCAACCGTGGTGGCTCAGGTTCTGCCCTGCCGCGTGGAGCCTTCGTGATGGCGAGGCGGCTGCGGTTCATGCAGCCATGGGGCCACTCGCCTGCCGACATCGGATACGAAGTTCGAAGGCCGGACCACGCCATGATGCACGCGGGACATACATGCGCCGCAGGAGAACTTCAGACGCCAGCTGGCCGGGTCAAATCAAGTATTCGAATGCGTCCGGGGGAAGGTCTTCCCGACGACATCCTGTTGGCTTGCCGGGATCTCGAACACTACGCGCAGGCCCTTGCCCCCGGTGCCTGGTTCGGCGTGGATTTGCCCGTTGTGCAGCTGAATGATGCTGCGGCAGATGGCCAGGCCCAGTCCGCTGCCACGATCCTCCGTGCCGGTCGGATTGAAGCGCACGAAGCGATCGAAGGCGCGCTCGCACTGTTCCCGGGTCAGTCCCGGGCCTTGATCCTCAATGCTGACCCGCCAGTAACGCGGTACGAACTCCGAGCGTAGCGCGATCACGCCGCCCGGCGGCGAAACCCGCAACGCATTGGTGAGAATGTTCAGCACCACCTGCCGCAGCCAGCGTTCCTCGAAGGCCACCAGACCCTGGCCGTGATGTGCGTAGTGCAGGCGACACCCTTGGTGTTCGGTCAGGGCGCAGACGTCCTGTTCGAAGTTCTGCAGGAAGCGGTGCGGATCCTGCGCCACCAGATTCATGCTGATGCCTTGCGCCTCGGCGCGCGACAGAAACAGCAGTTCGTCGACCATCTGGTTGACGCGGGCCAGCTCCTCCAGCTGCACCAGCACGGCCTCCTCCTGGGCCTGGCTCAGGGTGCCGTCGACGAGCAGTTTTTCTGCATGCAGCCGTACCAGCGAGAGCGGCGTCTTGAGCTCGTGCGACACCTCGGCGCTGAACTGGCGCACCTGGTTGAACGAGGACTCGAGCCGGTCGAACATCTGGTTCAGCAGCCGGGCCAGATCGGAGATTTCGTCATCGATACCGCTGACACTGATGCGTTCGGTGAGGTTGTCGGAGCGGATGCGGTTGGCGGTTTCGCCGATCAGTCGTACCGGGCGCAGCATCAGGCGCGACAATCCCAACCCGATCAGGATGCTGGCCAGGATCATGCCCAGCAGCAGCGCCAGGCTGACCTGGGTATAGGCCACCATGGCGCGCCGTGCCTGGCCCATCGGCGTGCCGATGCTGACGTCGAAGGGTGGCAGCACGAATTCCGCGATGCGCAGCTCGCCGATGCCCGGCATGTTGCCGTTGAAGACCCGCCTGCCCTTCACGTCGGGCAGCGGATGGCCGGCCAGGTTTTTCGAGCGGAACAGGTTGCCATGTCCAGGCGAATCAATGCTGATATAGAACAGCACCGACGCGTATTCGGTGGTCTGGCGAATGCGTTCGTTGATGATCTCGGGGTTCAGCGACGCATAGTCCGAACCCAGCTGCGCCTTGATCTGCTGGAATTCCGCGGCATTGAGCAGATCCAGATCATGGATCACATAGTTCTGCAGCAGCCGATAGCCAGCGACGAACAGGCAGGCGAGGGCAAGCGTGGAACTCAGCACAAACCAGAACGTGATGCGCGCACCGATCGACTTCATACCAGCTGGTAGCCGATCCCCCGAAGCGTCTTGAACAGCGGCTCGCCCAGCTCGGGCTCCAGCTTGGTGCGCAGGCGGCTCATGTAGACGTCCAGCAGGTTGGTGTCGGCCAGCCCGGGCCAGATCCGCTCGGAGATGTACGAACGGGTGAGCGTACGCCCCGCGTTCTGCATGAAGATCTCCAGCAGCGCGAATTCCCGGCTGGTGAGGTCGACCGTCTGCTCCCTGAGCTTGACCGTGTGCCCCAGCAGATCCAGCCGCACGCAGCGGTGGGTGATCACGGTTTGCTTGACCGCCGACTGGCGCCGCAGCAGGGAGCGCACGTGCGCGAGCAGCTCGTCGAAACTGAACGGCTTGGGCAGATAGTCGTCGGCGCCCAGGTCGAGCCCCTTGATGCGATCCTCCACCGCATCGCGCGCGCTGAGGATCAGGACCGACTCGTTGAAGCCGCAGCGACGCCATTCCGAGAGCAGTTGCAGGCCGTCACCATCCGGCAGGCTGAGGTCGAGAATGATCACGTCGTAGTTGGTTTCCGCCAGCGCATCGCGCGCCTCCGCACAGGTGCCGACCCAGCACACCGTGTAAGCGCATTCACTGAGCCCCTGCTTGAGAAACTGGCCGAGACGCTGCTGGTCTTCAACGACGAGAATCTTCATGGCACACCTGCCTGTTGACATTGCGAGGCGAGTGTAGGCCAGCATCGCGCCGACCCAGTGACGCGCTGCACAACCCAGCGGGCGGTCGCACAAGCGCGGGCCGCCGGAGGCGACGCGTCAGTCGCCTGGTCCCGTACGGGCATGTGTCGCGTGACGGCGCGGACCTGAAGAAATTTTAAGAATCCTTACAGGTAGGCGTCAGGTTGCTGCCCTAGGGTATGTGCCACGCAGCTGCTGGATCGGCTGCACTGCGCCATAGCCGCCTATCCACGCCCCACTTCATCCGCGTCAATCTGTAGAGGACACAATCCATGGTTCGTTATGCAATGTTGCTGCTCACTGCACTGGTGGCGCCGCCGCTGTTGGCACAGCAGACACCTCCGGAGAACTACGCCCAGCACCTGGTGGATGAGACGCTGGCCACGCACCCGGAGATCGCCATCATGGCGATGCACGTGACGCCGCCGAAGCAGGCCGACAACGTCATCATCGCCTCCAACATCGGACGCATCGGCAAGAAGGCCGACTCCGACGACATGGGTGTCGTCAACACCGGCAAGCCGGCGATGGCAGTGAACAAGGAGGGCGACCATTTCGAGGTCGAGCTGCCGCTGAAGGACGTCACCAACGATACGGTCGGCGCGGTCAGCATCGTGTATCCGTACAAGGCGGGCGACGACAAGACAGCACTGGCGAAGCGTGCCGAGGCAGTGGCTGACCAGCTGCATCGGAAGATTTCCAACGCCGCCAACCTGACCCAGGCCTACCGGTTCGATCCGACCATCCCGACCCACACCTATGCGCAGCAGCTGGTCGACCAGACCATGGCCGCGCATCCGAAGCTGCTGATCCTGATGCTGCACATCGTGCCGCCGGGCAAGACGACCAACGTGGTGGTGGGATCGAGCATCGGGCGTATCGGCAAGCCGGCCGACGCGGACGACATGCGCGCCATCAACACCGGCATTCCCAACCTCGAGGTCAACGGCCTCCGCTTCGAGGTCGAGACCCGCCTGCTCGACGTCAAGGGCCGCACGCTCGGCGCGGTGGGCATCGTGTTCCCCTACAAGCCGGGCGACGACAAGGCGGCGCTGAAGCGCGAAGGGTTTGCGATCCGCGACGAGTTGCGCGCCAGGATTTCCTCGTTGGCCAAGCTGATGCAGCCGGTGCAGCCGGTACCGGTGGTCGACCCCCACCCGACCGCCACGCTGATCGGGCGCAGCACCGGCTGGAAGCCCGGGTATTCGGGCGATTTCGACCACTTCGGCGTCGACGTCAAGGGCAACCGGCTGTGGCTGGCGGCGGAGGATCACGGCACGCTGGAGCTGTTCAACCTGCGCACCGGTCAGCATGAGCGCACGCTCACCGGTGTCGAGACGCCGCACGCGATCATCTACCTGCCCAAGGCCAACCGCCTGATCGTCACCGACAGCGGCAAGGGCATGACCAAGGTGTTCAATGCCACCACCTACAAGGTCGTGGGCCACATCAAGCTGGAGCCGGGTGCGGACTCGGGCGAGTACGATCCTTCCACCGGCCATCTGTACATCGTCACCGGCGGCAAGGACGTGGGCATGAAGGATTGCTTCCTCAACGAGGTCAATCCGCTCACCGGGCACGTCTACCACAAGCTGCGCTTCGACTCCGATCACACCGAGGCGGTGAAGGCGGAGCAGCACGGCAACCGGCTGTTCGTGAACGTGGCCGACCACAATGAAGTGGACGTGGTGGACAAGAAGACGTTCAAGGTGATCGCGCGCTGGCCGCTCAGCGGCGCCCAGACCAACCTGTCCATGGCGCTGGACGAGGCCGACCACCGCCTGTTCGTGGGCACCCGCAATCCCAGCAAACTGTTCGTGCTGAACACCGATACCGGCGCCACCGTGGCGATGCTGGATGCGCCGGCGATCTCCGACGGATTGTTCTGGGACAGCGCCAGGAAGCGCGTGTATGTGCCCGGCGGCGACGGCTACCTCGGCGTGTTCCAGCAGGTCACCCCGGATCTCTACGCCGCACGGCCGCGCATTCCCAGCGCGATCGGCGCCAAGTCCGGCATCGTGGTGCCGCAGTTGAACCGTCTCTTCCTGGCCGCCTCACCCGGTGAGCACGGCAAGGGTGGCGAAGTGCTGCAATTCGCGCTGGGTCAGTAGGAGCCAACGATGCCTACGCACCTTCAGCAGAAAACGATGCGCCCGCGCAGCCGGCTGGTTGCGGCGGCCGCACTGCTCTGCCTCGCGCAACTGCCTTCGCCTGGCCATGCCACGGCCTTCTACCACCTCGGTTCGGCGGTCGCCCTGCCGGGCAAGGCGCCGGCCTGGGACTATCTGACTTACGACTCCGCGCGCTCGTACCTGTTCGTCGGCCGCCGGCACAACGGGGTCACCGTGTTCGACGTGGCGACGCACAAGGTTGTCGCCACGATTGCCGACAGCAAGGGCGCGAACAAGGCGATCCTGGTGCCGGCGCTCGATCGTGGCTACACCGTGAACGGCGACGGCTCGACCACCGAGTTCGACCTGAAGTCGCTGAAGGCGATCCGGCGCATCCGCTTCGGCAGCAACGCCGATGCGGGCAGCTACGAGCCGGTCACCGGACAGTTGATGTTCACCATGGGCGACAGCGAGAAGGTCGCCTTCATGGATGCCCGCAGCGGCAAGGTGCTAGCTACGTTGCCGATGCCCAGTCACCACATCGAGGCGTCGGCGCCGGATGGCCACGGCAACCTCTTCGTGGCCGAGCGCGACCGCGATGCGGTGGTGCGCATCGACGCCCGTACGCATCAGGTCACCGCCAGTTGGCCGACCACGCCGTGCCGCCAGCCCACCGGGCTGGACTACGACGCCACAAGCCAGCGCATCTTCGTCGGCTGCCGCAGCGACCGGCCGCTGCTCGCCGTACTCGATGCGAAGTCTGGCGCGGTGGTGGCGAGCCTGCCGATCGGTCGCGGCAATGACGGTGTGGCGTTCAATCCGGCCACGCGTCGCATCTACGCCTCCAACGGACTGGACGCCAACCTGGTGGTGATCGACCAGCAAGGTCCCGACAGCTACCGACTGGAGCAGGCCATCACCACCCGGCCCATGGCGCGCACGCTGGCGCTCGATGCGCAGCGCGACCGCGTGTATCTGGTGGCCGCCGAGGGTGGCGTCGATCCGGCGATGAAAGTGAACACCGCCGTGGCCCCGTTTTACCCGAACTTCTATTTCGACCACACCTTCACCGTACTGACCTATCAGAAAAACTGAAGCGAGACACAAGACAGTTGCGGCGTATCGCCCCGGGGATCTGGAGAAGGGGCCCGCTATGCAGATTACCCACAACCCAACGTGATATCTCGGGGGAGACACCATCATGCAGAACTACCCACGCAAGGCGCTGTTCAGCGCGCTGTTCCTCAGTGCCGGCCTGGTTGGCCACGCCACGGCGGCAGCTGTCGCCGGTGCCGACGCGGGCACGTCGGCCAACCAAAACGAAGTGACCACGGCACCGGCCTCAGCCAGCAAACCGAAGACCACCACCATGCAGCAGGTCGTGGTGACAGGTACGCTGTTGCCGATCGATCCCAACGCCGTAGCCGTTCCCGTCACGACCCTCGATTCACACGAGCTCGGCCAGACCGGTGTCACGAGCAACATGCTGCAGACGCTGCGCAAGGTCGTTCCAGCCTTCGCCGGTCGCAGCAATGCCGGTGCCAGCAACGCGCAGAACCGTAACCAGTTCACGGCCGGCGGCGCGCAGGTCGAGCTGCGCAACCTGCCGACGCTGGTGCTGGTCAACGGCCAGCGCCTGGCGCTGGATGCGGTCGCGGGCCTGAGCGGCAGCAAGAATTTCGTCGACATCAGCCAGATTCCAGCCGCCGCGCTCGAGCGGGTCGACGTGCTCACCGACGGCGCTTCCTCGCTCTACGGCGCCGACGCCGTCGGCGGTGTGGTGAACTTCATCCTCAAGCAGGATTACCACGGCGCGACATTCGGCGCCCATTACGGCGTAGCGGATGGCGGTTACAAGGACCGTTCGGCGTTTGCCACGTTCGGCGGGGACATCGGTCCGCTGAACATCACCGCCACCGTCAGCGATGCCCGGACCAGCCCTCTTTTCCAGAGCGCCCGCTCGTTCACCAGCCCGATGTACGGTGTCGTGCCGGGCACGGGCCTGCCGGGCGTCGTCGACGGCGGCAACTACGTGCTGGCGCCGGGGCTGCTCACGCCGCCCGTACCGACCGGCACCTCCGCGACCGCCGGCAGCTACGCGGACCTGTCCCCAGGCGTCTACAACGCCACCAGCGCTTCACAGCTGTCCAACGGATTCGACTATTCCAAATATGCGATGCTGCTGCAGCGGGAGGAGCACAAGAACTTTGTCGCGAACATGACCTCGGCGCCTTTCACCGACGACCAGATCGAGGCCTTCGGCGACGTGATCATCTCGCAGAACAAGGTCCAGTCCACCTCCTGGGCGGCTGCGGGCCAGCCCTTCGCCCATGCCTCGCTCACCGTTCCGGCCGGCTCGCCCTACGATCCGCTGACCACCGACGCGACGGGCGTGACGTTCGCCGACAGGTCGCGGCCGAAACAGGTGTTCGACACCACCGACGCGTATCGCTTCTCCTTCGGACTCGAGGGCAATCTGCCCGGCTCGTGGACCTGGCATACCAGCGTCGATTACAGCGAGAGCAAGCTGAGGGAGCGCGACACCAATCTGATTTTCACGCCCAATCTGGCGCGGGCCGTCGCCGGCGGATACGACGCCAGCGGCAACGCGGTCGCCGGCGGCGCCTACAGCAAGGTCTACGGTGGCCTTTCGATCAACAACCCGCTGGTGCTGCAGCCGGCGCTCAACCCGTTCGCGGTGACCGGCAACTCGGCGGCCGCGCTGGCCAACGTCTTCGGCACCGAGGTGCTGACTGGCGACAGCAAGCTCTACTCCTGGGATGCGCACGTCGTCGGCGACCTGTTCGAGCTGCCTGCAGGGCGCGTGAACCTCGCGGTTGGAGCGAGCTGGCGGCATGAACAGGTTTCCGGCCACGCCGATGCGAACGGCCGCGTCACCGATCCGGTCACCGGCTCCACCGCCGGCAACGACCAGAACTGGAACGGCGGCATGTTCACCGATCCGTTCAGTCACGGCCGCAACGTGAGCGCGGCGTACGCCGAGACGCTGATCCCGATCACCTCCAGCCGCATGCATATCCCTGGCCTGCACCAGCTCGGCCTCACCGCCGCAAGCCGCTTCGAGCGCTACAGCGACGCCGGCAGCAAGAACTCGCCGAAGCTGGGCTTCCGCTGGGAGCCGATCGATGGCCAGTTCGTGCTTCATGGCACCTACACGAAGTCGTTCGCCGCGCCACCGCTGTATCAGGCCTACGGGCCGTTCGACACCCGTCCGGTGACCGACCGCCTGATCGGCATCGTGTTCGGCAGCCAGTACGGCGTCGGGAATACCTTCAATGGCGAAGACGGCGTCAATCCGTCGCTCAAGCCGTCCACCTCGACGTCGCGCTCTTTCGGCTTCGAATTTCGTCCGAAGTTCATCAAGGGCCTGACGCTCACCGCGGACTACTCCGCGATCACCGTGCACGGTTTCCCGGGTGGCGCGGACTTCACCACGATCATGAAATCGGTCAACGATTCGGGTTCGGCCTCGCAGTACTTCGACAGCGTCAGCACGGGCAACTTCACCAACCTCGGCGGTACCGATCCGTTCGCGACGCCCGGATCGCTGAAGGCTTTCCTGACCGATCCGGTCACCGGCCTGCCCGATCCGGGCAAATATTCGCAGCTCTACGTCATCGACAAGTTCCGCAACCAGAGTGTCCTGATCGAGCACTCCTGGATGCTGGGATTGGACTATGTGCTTCCCACCAGCCATGACGGAACCTGGGCCGTGTCGAGCAAAGGGATGCTGTTCAATTCGTACAAGTTCCAGCGCTTCGCTGGCGGTCCGTCCCAGCAGTACGCAGGCAACGCCAGCAACATCGGCGTGTTCGCCGGAACGCTGCCGAAGGCCAGCTTCTACTCGACGCTCGACTGGTCCTACGGAAACCTGGACATCACACTGGCAAATAGCTACACCTCGTATGTCAATGACGCGGGCCCCGCCGGCAACCTTCCGGGCATTCGGGTGCCGAGCTACAGCGTGTGGGATCTGCGCGGTTCGTACACCTGGATGCTCGGCGGGATCGAGAGCGACAAGAGCGTCACGGTCGCCCTTGGCGTGAACAATATCGGCAACAAGATGCCGCCGATCTTCCCGCGTTCCTTCACGAACCAGTTCACCACCAGCGACATCGGTACGTATTCACCGATCGGTCGGCTGGTGTACGCAGACGTGAAGGTGTCCCTCTGAGGTTGAGAAATGCCGCGGACGATGCTGCTGCTCGTCCGCGCCGCCCCAAGTCCCGGTGCCGATCGCGCCGGGGATCACTCCCACCAACAGGTGAGCAACGTGTCTGAAACCGCCTCCGCCAGGATCGCCGCCCGCCTCGATCGGCTGCCGCCATCGCGCACGATATGGAAGATCATCCTGCTGATTTCGCTGGGTGGCGTGTTCGAGTTCTATGACCTGTTCTTCACCGGCTACGTCGCGCCCGGGATGATGAAGTCGGGGTTGTTCACGCCGCAATCGCTGGGCTTTTTTTCAAGCCTGGACACGATCAAGATCGCCGGCTTCGGCACCTTCGTGTTCAGCACCTTCGCCGGCCTGTGGGTGGGCGTGGTGCTGTTCGGCCAGATGGCCGATCGTTTCGGTCGGCGGTCGGTATTTACCTGGTCGCTGGTCTGGTACGTCAGCTGCACCGCGGTGATGGCGTTCCAGCAGACCGGCGAACTGCTGAACGTCTGGCGTTTCATCGCCGGTGTGGGCTTTGCGGTGCAGCTGGTCACCATCGACACCTACATTTCCGAACTGATCCCCAGCGCGGAACGCGGCCGCGCGTTTTCCGTCAATCAGTTCATCACGTTCTGCATCGTGCCGGTGGTCGCACTGCTGGCCTGGTTGCTGGTACCGCTCAGCCCGCTCGGCATCGACGGTTGGCGCTGGGTGGTGCTGACCGGCTCGGTCGGCGCGGTGCTGGTGTGGCTGTTGGTGCAGGGGATTCCGGAGAGCCCGCGCTGGCTGGCCCTGCAGGGCCGCATCGACGAGGCGGATGCGATCATGGCGGCGATCGAGGAGCGGGTGGTCGCGGAGACCGGCAAGCCGCTGACGCCTCCCTCGCTGGCGCACGCCGAGGAGACCGGCCGGGGGCGCTTCGTGGAGATCTTCTCGCCGCAGTACCGCACGCGCACGCTGATGCTTTCGATATTCAACATGGCCCAGGTGATCGGCTTCTACGGCTTCGCCGCGTGGGTGCCGACTCTGCTCATCGCGCGTGGCATCACCGTCACGCACAGCCTCGAATACTCCTTCATCATCGCCATCGCCAATCCAGTGGGGCCGCTGCTGGGCACCTTGTTCGCCGACCGCGTGGAGCGCAAGCGCCAGATCATGCTGGGATTGGTGGTGATGGGCCTGGCCATGCTGGCGTTCTCGCAGGCCAGCAGCCCGGTGCTGCTGATTGCGCTGGGCGTGTTGTTCACGCTCGCCGCCAACGTGATGTCCTACGCCTACCACAACTACCAGGCCGAGCTTTACCCCACCCGCATCCGCGCCCGCGCGATTGGTTTCGTGTATTCGTGGAGCCGTATCGCAGCGGCCTTCGCAGGCCTGGCGATCGGCTACTTCCTCGGCGCCGGCGGCGTATCCGCGGTGGCCATCTTCATTGCGATCGCGATGGTGGTGGGCATTGTCGTCATCGGGCTGTTCGGGCCGACCACCAGGGGAATTCCGCTGGAAACGATCAATCGCTGACTGAATTTATTTTCAGAAATATTTCAGGTTGCGTAAAGACGCGCGGTCCATGATCGAAACAGGGGTGCATGCATTTGCACTGAAAATGCGTCGGTGGAAAACAAAGGGGCGGTCATGTCTACGAAGTCTACTAATCGGGTGCGCACTCTGGCGCTGTCGATCTCCTTCATCCTCTGCGGTGCGACAGCAGGGTCAGCATTGGCGGGACCGGTGCAGCCAGGACAGGGCTTGAATAGCACCGGCACTGCGCCTGCGACGGGGCAACAGTCTGAATCTGCGACCGGTTCGCCCGGCACCAAGCAGCAGGCAACCAGGACCGTCACGCAACTCAAGTCCGTTTCGGTGCAGGGTCGATTCATATCGGCCGCAGGCCACAGCGCGCTCAAGATGGGCGTGCCCTCGCGCGATACGCCGTTCTCCATTTCGACCTACACCGGCAGCTTCATGCACGCGATCGAGGCGCAGAAGGTCGATGCGCTGTATCCGTACATGACCGGCATCCAGAGTGCCGGCATCACCGGGTACGACCTGGTGTTCCGAGGCTTCAAGAGCGGCGGCAACGACCAGAACTCGATCCTGGTCGATGGCTTGCCCGGCCTGGCCACACGGTTTGGTTCACCGGCAACGATCGGTGTGTCGCGCATCGACGTGGTGCGCGGGCCGTCCTCGGTACTCAACGGCGAGGAACAGCCGGGCGGCTTCATCAACCTGATCACCAAGAAGCCCGAGGCCGATCCGCTGTACGAGTTCAGCACCAGCGCCACCGCCTACGACGGCGCCGGCATCGGGCTGGGCGACAAGCTGGGTACCGACTTCGCGGCGGATTTGACCGGCCCCATCGACAAGGACAAACGCTTTCTGTACCGGCTGGTGATGGACGACTCCAATCGGGACACCTATCGCCACGCCAGCTACGACCACAGCATCTATTTCGCCCCCAGCCTGACCTGGAACATTTCCGACGCCACCAGCCTCACGGCCGCCTACGAATACCAGAAGCTGCATTACAGCTACGACACCTACCTGGTCGCTCCGAACAGCGACATCAACCTGGTGCCGCCGATCACCACGCGCTATCAGGAGCCGGGCGATTTCGAGAACGAGCACGGCAGCGTCCTCACGCTTCTGTTCAAGCATCAGTTCGCCAACGGCATGACCTGGAACCTCAATACCCGCGATGTCTGGCACACCGACGAGGCGCATGGCTTCGACGTCACCGCGATCCGCCCCGACCTGCAACACGTCGGCCGCCGGGCCCGGGGCCAGCTCAACAAGCGGCGTTACGACTACGTGGACACGAACTTGCAAATGCCGTTCGACACCTTCGGCATCGGCCACAAGATGGTGGTGGGCCTGACTGCCGGCCGGGATACCACCAACACCGACCGGCTGCAGTTCTTCAATGCCCCCGCCACCGGGCCGGACTCGCTGGATATCAGCATCTACGATCCGGTCTACGGCATGGCGCCACCGCTGGACACGCTGCCGCTGGTCGCCCCCGGCAAGAACAAGCTGCTGAACGACCGCTACACCGTGTTGAAAAGCTACGGCGCGTATTTCGCCGACATGATGACCCTGTCCGATCACTGGAAGGCCACCGTGGGTTTGCGCTACGCGCGCAACAAGCAATCGATTTCGGAACTGAAGATTCCCAACGTACCCAGCAGCAGCAAGACCAACAACAAGGTGCTGCCGATGGCCGGTTTGGTCTACCAGCCGAACAAGCACTGGAGCTACTACGCCAGCTACAGCACGTCGTATGTGCCGCCCTCAGCCAATGCGATCGACATCAACGGGGTGAACAGCTTCGTGCCCACCTCGGCCAAGCAGATCGAAGTGGGCAGCAAGGCCAATTTTCTCGACAACCGCGTATCGGCCACCTTGGCGTTCTACCGCATCGACGAAAAGAACACGTTCAGCCATTTCCCCTGTGCCTACGGAACCTGCTATGCGCAGCTCGGCAAGGCCCGTTCGCAGGGTGCCGAGCTGGAGGTGAATGCGCGGCCCATGCGCAACTGGCAGCTCACTGCCGGCTATGCCTACACGGATGCGCGAATCACTGCCTCGACCAATCCGGTGCAGAACAACAGTCGCCTGCCTGATGTGCCGTACAACAGCGCCCATGTGTGGTCGCGCTACGACTTCCGCTCGCATCAGCTGCAGGGGCTGGGCTTCGGCCTCGGGGTGATCTACAACAGCGGGCGCACCGGCTTCACCCCGACCAAGGCAAACAGCCCGATGCTGAGGTTGCCGGGCTACACGCGGGTCGACGCGGCGCTCTATTACAACGTCGACAAGTACGTGGTCACGTTCAAGGTCGAAAACCTGTTCGACAAGACCTACTACCAGAGCGCCGGCTTCAACGGCGACATCAACCTGCTGCCGGGTGTGCCGCGCCTGTTCACACTCTCCGTGAGGGCCTTCTTCGAATGAGCCTCAACAACGACCTTCTTATGCGACACCCGCGACATCCGCGTATGAAAGTTCTGCTGTTGCTGCTGCTGGGCGCGACAACTGCATCGGCTACCGCTCCGACACCGGCAGTTGGGAGGTCGGCGGGTGTGGAATGGCGGCTCCCGGTGGCAACGACACATGCGGTGCAGACCCACGCGCAGGAAGAGGCCGGCAAGCTGGCTGGTCGACCGCTGCCGCAACCGGAACTGCTGCAGCCGACGCTGGACGCGACGCTGCCGCTGTTCAAACCGCTTCATTCTGCGCGGTTGGGCGGATCCATCAGCATGGCATCGTCAGACACGTTGCCCGGGTTGGTGCATGCATGGATCCGCGCCTTCCACAAGATCTACCCGCACGTGCATGTAACCTTCGGCCCTCCGTACGAAGGCAGCCACGGCGCGATCGAGCTGGAGAAGGGCGCCATCGACATGGCCTTCGTGTCGCGCGAGCTGAAGCCCACGGACCTCGTCGCGTTCCGCGCAAGCCATGGCTATCTGCCGCTCAGCGTGCCGGTTTCGGGCGGCTCCTATCGGCAATTCGGTTTCCTCGACGCGGTGGGATTCTTCGTCAACCAGCAGAATCCGCTGGATCATCTGACGCTGGCGCAGCTCGATGCCGTGCTTTCGCGTTCGCGGCTGCGTGGAAATCCGAAAGCTACCACCTGGGGCGATCTTGGTGCCACCGGCGCCTGGGCCAGCAGGCCGATCCACGTGTATGCGATCAAACCCTGGAACGGTTTCGAGGAATTCGTGCGGCAGCGGGTGCTGAACGCCGGTGCGCAGCGCGGCCATTGGCGTACCGACCTGCACTTCGACCCGACCGTCTTCCCGATCGCCCGGCGCGTGGCCGCCGATCCGGACGGCATCGGCTATGCGGGGCTGGCCTTTGTCGACGCGCCGGTGAAAATGCTCTCGATCGGCAGCGCTGGCGACGCCGTGGCACCCACCTATGCGAACGTCGCCTCCGCGCGTTACCCGCTGAGCCGGCTCGTCTACGTCAACGTCAACCAGAAGCCGGGCGCCTTCGTATCGCCGGCGATGCAGGAGTTTCTGCGCTTCGTGCTGAGCCGGCAGGGGCAGCAAATCGTGCTCGATCAGGGCGTGTTCCTGCCGCTGCGGGGGTTCCAGGCAACCGCCGCGCGCGCGACGGTCAACCTTCCCGCGCCGGCCACGGCACCATGAGTACGTGCACCATGAGTACGTTCGATCACAACGCCACCAGGTATTCGATGCGGCGGTTCTGGCGGTGCATGCCGTGGCTGGCGGCCTGCCTGTTCTGCGGCCTGGCCTCGGCCGCCATGCTTCCGCTGCGGATAGTCCATCGCATCGTGGTCCAGGGCACGGCCCCGGTTCGGGCGATCGTGCCCGGCCCCGGCGGCACGCAGGTCTATGTGGCGAGTGGACGCGAGATCCAGGTCTACGATGTGGCTACCGGGAACCTGGCCGGCACGCTGCCGCTGCCTGCCCCGGTGCTGGACATGACCGCCGACGAACCTGCCGGCGTGGGCTATGCAGCGCTCGCGGCGCCGGCGCGGCTGGTGGTGTTCGGGCTGCGTCCGTTGCGCATCACCTCGACCATCAGGCTGACGGACGGCGTGCCCTCGGCACTGCTGCTGGATGCCGCCAGGCATGCGCTGTATGTGGAAAGTGCGGCCGGCGCCTCGCTGGCGAAATTCGATACAACCAGCGGCAAGCGCGTGGCCGCGTTACGGCTGCCGGGGGCGCTGCGGCAGATGGCGACGGACGGTCGCGGTACGTTGTACGTGGCCAACATGAGCCACGCCGCGATCGACGCGGTGGATACCGCACGCATGACCCGCACCGGAGCGATACCGCTGGACGGTTGCACGGATCCCACCGGGCTGGCGATGGATCCGGTCGGGCGCCGGCTGTTCGTCGCCTGTCGCGATGGCGGTCGCGCGGTCATCGACACCGACATGGGTTTCGCTTTTCAGCAGCTGCCCGGTAACGTGCAGGGTGCGGTACGCACGGTCTTCGGCTTTCATCCCTTCGGCGCGAGCAGTTGGAAAGGCGGTGCATTCAGTGCCGGCGAGGCGCCACAGCTCACCGCGATCCGGATGAACGCCTTTATAAGTTACAGCGCGGCCGGCACCTATCCGCTGGACGGAAGCTGCGAGTCGCTGGCGCTGGACACCGGTGGCCGCGGCTTGTGGCTGGCGGTGGCGCCCACTTCCGCTGCAGGCAGTCAGGCGGGTGCGCCGGTCGAGTTGCGGTTGCTGAGTGCAACGGCGTTGAGTGAAGCAGCGGGAGCCTCGAAATGAATCGGCGATTCCATCTCCCCGGCGTCCTCGGCCGCTGGCTGCTGGCCTTCGGGCTGAGCCTTGCCACCGCGCACGCGGCGATGCTGCCGTGGTCGGCGCTGCGGGGCAAGACGGTGCTGTTCGTGACGGGAAACACCCCGGCCGGCGCGCCCAACGACGATGCCCTGGTGCGCCAGCATCTGGAGAAGCTCGGGTTCAAGGTCAGGACCGTCGACGAGTCCGTATCGGCGACCGCCGCCCGGGGCATCAGCCTCATCGTCATCTCGTCCACGGCCAACGCACACGCGCTGGGGACCAAGTTCGCCGGTACCCCGGTCCCATTGTTTACCTGGAACACCTTCGACTATCCGAATCTCGGCATGACAGGGCCGCAGCTGCATCGCGATTTCGGGATCGTCGATCCGACCCAGCATTACGCGGACAGTTTTTCGGTACTTTACGGTTACGGCGCGAATACGACCTCGGCCATCAGCAAGGCCGTCGGGCTCAAACCGCAGCTGTTCGGTACGCTGTATCTGGAGCCGGGCACCGTCGGCTGGGCGCACCCAGGGCCCGGCGGCACCGTCATCGCCTATTTTGACGGGATGGCCGACGACAAGGCGGCGGTCTTTACCTACGAACGCGATGCCAGCCTGGTGGACGGTCGCGCCGCTCCCGCGCGACGGGTCGGCTTTTATCTGGCGGACGGCAACTTCCATCTGCTCACCGCCGTGCATGGGCCGGCAGCGAAAGACCCGCAGTTGCACAGCTGGGCGATCGGGCTGAAGCTGTTCGACGAGGCCATCCGCTGGGCGGCGAGTCAGCCGGCCCCGGTCGCGCCTTACGATCCCGCCGCACTGAATTCGCGGATCGCACGGGCGGCCCATGGCAGGAAGGTGCTGTTCGTCGAGCGCGTCAACGCCGGCGAGGGACGCGCGGCGGACGAGCACATCGTCGCGCATCTGCGCAGCCTGGGGTTCGATGTCGCCATCGCCGACCAGACGGATCCGCCGACCCGCGCTGCCGGCATGGATCTGGTGATCATTTCCGGGTCGTGCTCGAAGTACAAACTGGCCAACAAGTACATCGACGTCAAGGTACCGTTGATTTCTCTGGAAGGCTTGATGTCGGACAGCCTGCATTTTTCCGGCCGCAATCGTTACGTCGACTACGGCGAGCATGGCGAGGAAAAAGAGAGCGATGATCCGCCCGATAACTACCTGGATATCGTGGGCGCCTGGAATCCCATGGCGGCGGGTCTGCACCCCGGGCTGGTGAAGTTCACCCATCATCCGGGCATCTTGAAGTGGGCTGCGCCGCTGCCCGACGCGATCGTGATTGCCACACTGCCCAATTCGCCCAACGAGCGCGCGATCTTCGGCTACCCCAAAGATGCGGTCATGGCCGACGGCTTCATCGCACCGGCCCGCCGGGTGTTGCTGCCCTTTGACAACCCGTCCTTTGACGACCTCACCGCGCAAGGCCGTGCCCTCTTCGACGCCGTCGTGCTGTGGTCGATCGGTGGAGATGGTTCCTGAAATGAGGGCCCGCGTTTGCCGCACTGGTGTCGTCGATGCGGTTGGCAAGGGGCTTGGTGCGATCTTCCGTTTCAGGCGCAAGGCGATGGCATCGCCAGCACGAGCGATCGTGGCCGCGCTTCTGCTCGGCCTCTGTCCGGGCGATGCAGTGCATGCTTCGGTAGAGCAGGCAGCGTCCGCGACCGTCGGCGCAGACGGCTTGCGTTGTCTGGGCGCCAGCACGATGCAGCCGCTGGTCGCGGCATGGGCGAATGCGTTTCAGGCAAGGCGGCTTCGGGCAGGGCAGCCCCGGGCGTCGATCCACGTAGCCGATACCACGCGCTACTCGGCCGCTGGCGTCGCTGCCGTCCGCGCCGGTCGCGCGAACTGCGTCACCTTCGCGCGCGAACCGTTCCCGGCGGAATCGGCCGCATTCAAGAGCATGCCGGAGCGTGCGCCGATCGTCGTTCCGGTGGCGGGCGGGAGCTATGCAACGCCGCATGGAACTTTCGCGATCGCGATTTACGTGAACCGCGCCAACCCGCTGCATGGCCTGACCGTGGCGCAGCTGTCGGCGGTGTTCTCCGGCGAACCGGTGGCGGGCGGGCATCAACCACTGCGGACGTGGGGGCAGCTTGGGCTGCGCGGGCGCTGGGCGAGGCGGCCCATCCATGTCTACGGCATGACGCCGCAACGCGCATCCGGCAACCCGCCGGGTATCGTCAATTTTCTGGATCGGCGCGTCCTGGGCGCACGTCCGTGGCGCAAGGACCTGCGCGTACAAGTCGATGCGCACGGGCTGAGCGCACTGGCCGCCGTCGTGCGGCAGGTGAGCCTGGATCCGGATGGCATCGGCTACAGCGGCTTCGGCTACGCCACGAAATCCGTGAACGCCATTGCGCTGTCGGTCGGGCACGGCGCGCCATTCGTGGCAGGCACGCCGACCAGCGTGGCCTCGGGCCGCTATGCGCTTGCCAGAAAGATCTATCTCGGCCTGCCACGAACCGGCACGGGCGGACTGACGCCGCTGGCCTGCAACTTCCTGTCCTTCATCCTGGGAGCCGACGGACAGCGCCTGATCGGGCAGGACCGGATGCACTTCGATCCGCTCACCGCCCGGCAGCACAGCGCAGTCCGCCGCCTTCTGGCGCAGGATCACCTTTGCGATCCGCCGATGCGCACGAAGAGCACCGGGAGGTCGCCTCCGCATCAAGCCTATGTCACCAGCAGCGGCGCGATCCGCATCGTCGGCTACAACGACATGCGCTGGATGCTCGAAGCACTGGATCGGCGGTTCGGCGCGATGCATCCCGGCATCCACTTTGATCTCGTACTCAAGGGAACCCGGACGGCGCCAGCGGCACTCGCCGCAGGCAGCAGCCTGTTCGCGCCGATGGGTGCCGAATTCACCGATCAGGCGCTGCGCCAGTATCGCCGGCGGGTGGGCGCGGACCCGCTGCGCTTTCGCGTGGCGCACGCCGCGCTCGACCCGCGCGCGCGCTCCTCGCCGCTGGCGATCTATGTGAATCCGGCCAATCCGCTGCGCACGATCAGCATGCGCCAGCTGCGCGCCATCTTCACTTCGCCGGGGCGGCTGGCCGAGGGCGCGCAGCTGGGCCTGGGCGGCGCCTGGGCGCACTGGCGCATCCGGCCGTGCGGGCTCGCCGCGGGTACCGCGCTGGGCGTGTTCATGCGCCGGCACCACTTCGGTGGCGCGGGCTACGTGGACGGCTACCGCGGATTTCGCGAATCGGCGGCGGTCATGCGCCATGTAGCGGCCGATCCCGCGGCGCTGTGTTTCGCCGACCTCAATCAGGCCAACCCGGGGGTGCGTGTGGTGGGTATCCGGCTGCCCGCCGGTGCAGGAGTGTCGCGCGGATCGCGGCAGGACATCGTCTCCGGGCGCTACCCGCTGGATCGCCATCTTTACGTCTATCTGCGCGCGCCAGCAGCGGGCGATCCGCTGGCCTGCGCCTACCTGGCCCTGATGCTCTCCGCGCAGGGCCAGCGCATCATCGCGGCGGCCGCGCCGGGCTACCTGCCGCTGAGTGACGCGGAGCGCGCCTCCGAACGCCGGCGCCTCGCCGGCTGCAGCCAGCCAGTGATGAAGTCGCCTTCATCGTTGTAGATGCACCGGACATTGCGCTATGGTGCATTTCGCACACTTCAGTGAAATGTGGAATCAACGATGCGCAAAGCTGCCGCCATGCATGCCCGCGCTGTCGAGACGGCGCGGCTGCTGCGCGCGCTGGGCAACGCGCGGCGGCTGCTGATCCTGTGCCGCCTGTTCACCCGTGGCGAAGCCAGCGCCGGCCAGCTGGCCGAGGAGCTGGGTCTGGGGCTGTCGGCGCTGTCGCAGCACCTGGGCTTGATGCGCACCGAGGGCCTGCTCGGCCAGCGCCGGCACGGCCGCCAGCTGTTCTACCGCATCAGCGAATCCGCGTCGGGGCAACTGCCGCGGCTGCTCGCCAGCATCTGCAGCGAGGTTCCGCTGCCCACCCCCGAAACAGGAGATGACCCGATGAAACCGATCACCATGTTGGCCGCCGTGCTGGGCCTCAGCGTTGCCGCCAGCGCGGGCGTACGCGCCGCGGACGGCTTCTGGCAGACCCCGACGATCCAGGGTGCCGGCAAGATGCATGCACTGCCGAAGGCGGCCTACCAGCCTGACGCCAAGGCCACCTACAAGGTGGTGTTCGGGCTCACCGGCGCGGCCGCCAAGCCCGACCAGGTCAGCCCGGGGCTGGAACGGGTGGCGCGTGCGGTGAACCTGTATGTGCACGCCGGCGTGCCGCTGAAGCACCTGCACTTCGTGGCGATCGCCTACGGTGCGGCCACCGCGATCGCGCTGGACGATGCCCACTACCAGAAGCAGTACGGCGTGCCCAACCCCAACCTGCCGGTGATCGAGCAGTTGCGCAAGGCCGGCGTCGACGTCGCCGTGTGCGGGCAGGCGGTGGCCGAGCACGAGTACCAGTACGACTGGATCGACAAGCACGTGACGCTGGCGCTGTCGGCGCTTACCACCATCTCCGAGCTGCAGCAGAAGGGCTATGCCCTGGTGCCGCTCTGATTCCACATGCCAATGCGCATTCAGCAAGACGGGATTCTTTGAGCGAACTGCCAAAGCGTTCGGGCTCGTCATTCCCGCTTTCGCGGGAATGACGACCTGAAAATTCTGGATGTTTGATCGCAATTTCGTATCCGGCCTGGGTGGAGATCACTATGCACAAGACACGATTTCGCCGGCGCGGACTGGCGCTGGCGCTGATGACGGCGGTGATCGGCAGCGCCTCGGCGGCTGACCGGCCCGACTACCTGCCGCCGTGGAATCCTCCGACATCCGGTGGCGTGCAGTTCAGCGCACCGCCGGTGGACGCCATCGCCGATCTGCACGGCGACATCGTCGATCCGCAGCTGACGGTGTTTTTCGCCGGCAACCAGTTCATGGTGGTGCACGACCTGCTGGCGGCGTTCCGGCACGCCTATCCGCAATACCAGCGCATCTTTGTCGAAACGCTGCCGCCGGGCATCCTGGCCAAGCAGATCGAGACCGGCGCGCTGGTGATGGGCAACCTGCGCATCGCGCTGAAGCCGGACGTCTTTACCGCCGGAAAGGCCTCGATCGCCGCGCACCAGAAGCGGCACGGCTGGTTTGCCGACACCTACGACTACGCGCGCAACCCGCTCGCGATCCTGGTCGCGCAGGGCAATCCGAAAGGCATCCACAGCCTGGCCGATCTCGGCCGCCCGGATGTGCGCGTGAGCATGCCGAACCCGGCGTGGGAGGGCATCGCACGGCAGATCGAGGCCAGCTACCGCAAGGCTGGCGGCCAGGCGCTGGATACCACGATCATGCACACCAAGCTGGCCGACGGCAGCACGTTTCTCACCCGCATCCATCACCGGCAGACCCCACTGCGTGTGCTGCAGGGGGAGTCCGACGCCGGCGTGGTGTGGTCGACCGAGGCGTACTTCCAGCAGCAGATCCTGCATCATCCGGTGCAGACGGTGGCGATCCCGGCCGCGCAGAACAGCATGGCCACCTACACCGCCGCGCGCATGAAGGATGCGCCGCACGCGCAGGCCGCGAAGGATTTCCTCGCCTTCATGCAGACCCCGGCGGCGCAGGCGATCTACCGCAAGTACGACTTCCTGCCACCGCACTGAGGCGCACGGCATGATCTTCGCTCATCGCGTGATGCACGTACCGTGGTCTCTGCTGCTGCTCCTGTTGCTGGTGTCGGCACCGAGCGCCTGGGCGATCGACGCCGCTGCCATCGCGCAGCAGGGCAATGGCCGCGGCGCGCCGGCGTGCCAGACCTGCCACGGCGCGGATGGCGCGGGCCAGGCGGCGGCGGGATTTCCGCGGCTGGCGGGCCTGAATGCGGCCTACCTGCACAAGCAACTGGACGATCTGGCCAGCGGCGCCCGCGGCAGCGCGGTGATGCAGCCCATTGCCACCGCGCTGAGCGAAGCGGAGCGCACGGCGATGGCCGGCTATTACAGCGCGCTGCCGATCCCCGCCGCGCTGGCTCGACCCGGCACGCCGATGCCGGCGACCGACAGCGTGGGCGCGCAGCTGGCCCTGCGCGGCCGGTGGTCGCAGCAGGTGCCGGCCTGCGTGCAGTGCCACGGCCCCGACGGCGTCGGCGTGGGCGGCCACTTTCCGCCGCTGGCGGGGCAGTCGGCCACCTATATCGCGGCGCAGCTGAAGGCATGGCAGCAGGGCACGCGCCACAACGATCCGCTGCAGCTGATGCAGCACATCAGCCACGCGCTGAGCGAACAGGACATCGCCGCGGTCGCCGGCTGGTTTGCGGCGCAGCCGCTGTCGGCAGCGGGAGGAACGCCATGAAGATGCATCGGCTCGGCGCGCTGGCGCTGCTGTGGCTGGCGGCCTGCTCTTCCGGCACACCCCCTGCGCCGGCGCCGGCCGGTACGGCCGGAAAAGCCGCGGTGGTCAGCGCGCCGGTGGCTGTCGCGGCAAATCCGCATGCCACCGCGGGCGGCGGCGCGACGCGGTTCACGCCGCCGCCGGAATCGGCCATGCCCGCCGGCCCGTTCGGCGACGCGGTACGTCAGGGCCGCGACATTTTCGTGCACACGCGCGAGTACGCGAAGGCGTATGTCGGCAATGGTCTGCGCTGCAGCAACTGCCACCTCGACGCCGGCCGCCTCGCGCACTCGGCGCCGCTGTGGGGCGCGTATGTGGCCTACCCGCAGTACCGCCGCAAGAACGGTCACGTGAACAGCCTCGGCGAACGCATCCAGGGCTGCTTCCGATTCAGCATGAACGGCAAGGCGCCGCCGCTGGACAGTCCCGAAATGGTGGCACTGGAAAGCTACGCCTACTGGATGGCGACCGGTGCGCCGGTCGGTGCCCGGCTGGCCGGCGCGGGCTATCCGAAGCAGGGTTTCAAGCCGCCGCAGCCGCCGGACTATGCGCGTGGCGAGGCGGTGTTCGTGCGCGACTGCGCGCTGTGCCACGGTGCCGACGGCCAGGGTCAGCGGGTCGCCGGCCGCGACGTGTTCCCGCCGCTGTGGGGGCCGGATTCGTTCAACTGGGGCGCCGGCATGGCGCAGCTGGACAACGCCGCCGCCTTCATCAAGGCCAACATGCCGCTGAGCCGCGGCGGCAGCCTGAGCGATCAGGACGCATGGGACGCGGCGATGTACATCGACGGCCACGAGCGTCCGCAGGATCCGCGCTACAAGGGAAATCTCGAACAAACACGCAAGCAGTACCACGACTCGCCGCTGTCGCTGTACGGCACCATGGTGGACGGCCACCTGCTCGGCGCGCGGCCCAGCCACCGGTGACGCCGCCGCTGCCGAACGACGAACGCGAAGCCAACCGCAACCACCCCACTCCGGATACCCACGCATTGAACAGCAGCAGTTTGAACCTCAGCACCGCGCGCAGCCGCCGCGGAACACGATGGATCGTCTCCCTGCTGCTGGCGCTGGCCGCCTGCGCGCAGGCGCAGGACGTGCCGGCGCCGATCCGCGCACTCGCCAGCCAGGGCATCACGATCAAGGGGCCGCTGGCGGCGCCGCCGGGTTTCAAGGGCTATGTCGGCGACTACCGCGGGCAGCCCATGCCTGTTTACCTGCTTTCCGACGGCCAGCATATGGTGATCGGCACCTTGCTCGATGCGAACGGCAATGACCTCACCCGCGCGCCGCTGCAGGCCGCGGTCACACCGGCGCTGAATGCGGCGACCTGGGCGGAGCTGGCCAAGGCGAGCTGGATTGCCGAAGGCGCCACCCACCCGAAACGCATCGTGTATGTGTTCACCGATACCGAGTGCCCGTATTGCCACAAGCTGTGGGCGGCCACCCAGCCGCTGCTGGCCGGCGGCGACGTGCAGGTGCGCCACGTGATGGTGGCGGTGATTGCGCCGCAGAGCCGCAACCGCGCGGCGGCGATACTCGATGCGGCCCAGCCGCAGGCGGCCCTGCAGCAGCACGAGAGCACCTTTGGACACAGCACAGTGGCGCCGGAGCCGAGCGTGCCCGCGGCCACCGCCAGCCGCATCGACGCCAACAACGCGCTGATGGAAAAGCTGGGCATCCAGGGCACGCCGGCGACCCTCTACAAGGACGCGACCGGCCGGGTCCGCGTGCTGCAGGGCATGCTGCCCGAGGACCGGCTGAAGGCGATCTTCGGTGACTGAGCGCGCCGCCATGTTGCCCGCCATGCATCGTCCCGCCGTGCAGGCGTTCTTTCACGAGCCCAGCCACACGTTCAGCTACGTGGTGTGGGATCCGGCCACGCGACGTGCGGCGGTGCTCGACAGCGTGCTCGACTACGACGCGGCGGCGGGACGCACCGGCCACACGGCGGCGGACGCGCTGATCGCGTTCGCGCGGGCGCAGGGGCTCGGGGTGGACTGGGTGATCGACACCCACGTGCACGCCGACCATCTCTCGGCGGCGCCGTATGTGCAGGCACAGCTGGGCGGCCGGCTGGGCATCGGCGAACACATCCGCACGGTGCAGGACACCTTCGGCAAGCTGTTCCATGCGGGCAGCGCCTTCCGCCGTGACGGCAGCCAGTTCGATCACCTGTTCAAGGACGGCGAGCGCTACCGGGTGGGCAGCATCGAGGCCATGGCCATCCACACGCCCGGCCACACGCCCGCGTGCATGACCCATGTGATCGGCGACGCCGCGTTCGTGGGCGACACGCTGTTCATGCCCGACTATGGCACCGCGCGCTGCGACTTTCCCGGTGGCGACGCGCGCACGCTGTACCGCTCGATCCAGCGAATCTTCGCGCTGCCGCCGGCCACGCGGGTTTTCCTGTGTCATGACTACAAGGCCGAAGGGCGCGACACGTTTGTCGGCGAGAGCACGGTCGGCGCGCAGCGCGCGGACAACATCCACGTGCATGACGGCATCGGCGAGGACGCGTTCGTGCGCATGCGCCGCGCGCGCGATGCCACGCTGTCGATGCCGACCCTGATGCTGCCGGCGGTGCAGGTGAACATGCGCGCCGGGCAGCTGCCGCCGGCGGAGGACAACGGCGTGCGTTACCTGAAGATTCCACTCGATGTCATGTGACTCAACGCCGGCGTGGCGGAAGCACCCGCACGCTTCCCGCTGACGGCCGGCACAGCTCCACGACGGATTCGCCCATACCACCGGAGACCGACCGCATGCAGCCGAAACGACTCACCGGGATGCTCAGCGTGGCGGGCCAGATCGAGCCGGCCGACCTCGCTGCGCTGGCCGCGCAGGGCTTTCGCAGCGTGATCAACAATCGACCCGATGGCGAGGCGGCGGAGCAGCCGGCCAGCGCCACCCTGGCGGCCGCGGCGCAGCGTGCCGGCCTGCACTACCGGCACATTCCGGTCGTGTCCGGCCAGCTGCAGCCGGCGCAGGTGCAGGCTTTCGCCGAGGCACTGGCCGCGCTGCCCGGCCCGGTGCTGGCGTTCTGCCGCAGCGGCACGCGTTCGGCCACGCTGTGGGCGCTGCAGTCGGACGCCGGTGCGCCGGCGATCCTGCAGGCCGCGCTGGCAGCCGGATACGACCTGTCGGCGCTGCGGCCGCAGCTGCGGCCGCAGCCATGATCGGCGCCTGCGCATGATCGGCCTGCCGCACATGCAGGATCTGCTGGCCGTGCTGTGCGGCTCGGCGGTCGGCTTTTCGCTGGCGCTGACTGGCGGCGGCGGCTCGATTCTGGCGATGCCGCTGGTGCTGTACGTGGCCGGCGTGCACGACCCGCACGTGGCGATCGGCACCAGCGCGCTGGCGGTGGCGGCCAACGCGTTCGCCAACCTGATTCCGCACGCGCGCGCCGGCCACGTGCGCTGGAAGCCCGCCTTCGTGTTTGCCGCCACCGGCGTGGTCGGCGCCACCCTCGGCTCGACCCTGGGCAAGGCGGTGAACGGGCAGCATCTGGTGGTGCTGTTCGCGCTGCTGATGCTGGTGGTGGCTGCGCTGATGCTGCGCGGTCGCAAGAGCAGCGGGCCGGATCGCTACCCGCTGCCGCACATGGTTCCGCGGCTCGGCGTCACCGGCTTCGGTGCGGGCGCGCTGTCGGGCTTCTTCGGCATCGGCGGCGGCTTCCTGGTGGTGCCCGGGCTGATGTTCGCCAGCGGCATGGAGATCATCCACGCGATCGGCACCTCGCTGTTCTCGGTCGGCGCGTTCGGCGTCACCACCGCAGTGAACTACGCCGCCTCGGGGCTGGTGGACTGGCGCGTGGCGGCGGAGTTCATCGGCGGCGGCATCCTCGGCGGCTGGCTCGGTGCGATGGGTGCCAAGCGGCTGGCGAAGACGCGCGGCGCGCTCAACCTGGTCTTCGCCGGGATGATCATCCTGGTGGCGATCTACATGTTGTTCAAGAGTCTGCACGGCTGAGACGGCGCGGCCGGGGGGCGCTCGATCCGCGCCTGCCGGCCCCACAATGCGGGCTTTTGACGGCGGGAGTGCGCGGTGATCGACGTGGCGGCGAGCGTCATCTGCAGCGTGCTGGTGTCGATCGTGCTGATCAGCCGCGGTTGAGCCCTGGATCGCCCGCGGCAGTGACTTCTGGGGGGTGAAAGGCGGGCGGTCGATCCTTATGCTGCGGGTTCCCCGGGGCGCGCCGCGCCTCAGCACTCGAGGATCTCCCACCCATGCGCAAACTTCCCCTTGCCGCGGCGCTTGCCGCGCTGCTGCTCAGCTCGGTTGCCGTCGCCAGTGCGGCCAGGAAGGACGACAAGGCCAAGCCCGAGGCCAAGCCCGACGCTGCATTGCTGCAACCGCAGTCGGCCACCAGCGAGGGTTCGGTCACGGTCGAGGGCAAACGCATCGACTACAAGGCGGTGGCCGGCACGCTGGTACTGCACGGCAGCGGCGACAAGGAGGACGAGCCGCAGGTGAGCATGTTCTACGTCGCCTATTTCAAGAAGGGCGCGGATGCGGCGAAGCGGCCGATCACCTTCCTCTACAACGGCGGCCCCGGCTCGGCCTCGGTCTGGCTGCACATGGGCGCATTCGGCCCGAAGCGGGTGGTGACGTCCGACCACAGCCACACGCCGGCGGCGCCGTATCAGCTGGTCAACAACGATTACAGCCTGCTCGATGCCTCCGACGTGGTGTTCATCGACGCGCCCGGCGCCGGCTTCAGCCGGCTGATTGCCGATGACGCGGACACGGCCAAGCGCGCCAAGCAGATGAAGGACCGCAAGAAGGCGATCTATGGCGTGGATGGCGATGGCCACGCGTTTGCCCGGTTCATCACCCAGTTCATGTCCAAATACGGCCGCTGGAACTCGCCCAAGTACCTGTTCGGCGAGAGCTATGGCACCACCCGTTCGGCGGTGCTGGCCAACATCCTGGAGAACCAGGACAGCGTCGACCTGAATGGCGTGATCCTGCTGTCGCAGATCCTCAATTTCGACACCAGCATCGACGGCCCCGAGTTCAACCCGGGTATCGACCTGCCGTATGAACTCGGGCTGCCGACCTTTGCCGCCACTGCGTTCTATCATCACAAGCTGCCGCAGCAGCCGGCCGCACTGGAGCCATTCCTCAAGGAAGTGGAGCAATACGCGACGGGCGATTACGCACAGGCATTGATGGCCGGCTCGCGCCTGGGCGAAGCGCAAAAGCAGGCGGTGGCGGAAAAACTGCACCAGTACACCGGCCTGCCGGTGGCCTACCTGCTGAAGGCCAACCTGCGCGTGACCGGCGGCATGTTCGAGCACGAGTTGCAGGCCGACGACGACACCACCACCGGGCGGCTGGACACGCGCTTCTCCGGGCCGTCGATCGACCCGACGGGCAAGAATTCCGACTACGACCCGCAGTCCTCGGCGATCAGCTCGGCCTATGTCGCCGCATTCAACGACTACGTGCGCAAGCAGCTGAAGTTCGGCGCGGGCAAGCAGTACCGGCTGTTCGCCGACATCCAGCATTGGGATTTCTCGCACAAGGCGCCGGGTATCCATGGCGAGGCGTTGCAGTCCTCGACCAACGTGATGACGGATCTGGCGATGGCGATGAAGACCAACCCGAACCTCAAGGTCTACGTCAACGGCGGCTACTACGATCTGGCCACGCCGTTCTTTGCCGCCGATTACGAGGACCATCACCTGCCGATACCGGCCAGCCTCGACGGCAACCTGAGCTTCTCGTGGTATCCGTCCGGCCACATGGTCTACGCGCACGAGCCGTCGTTGAAGCAGCTGCACGACAACGTGGTGCGCTTCATCGAGCGGACCGACAACGTCAAGCCCTGAGTCGGGCATGCATCGGCTGCCGCGCTCACGCCGAGCGCGGCAGCCCGTTCGATCCGAAAGCGTCGGGCAGCGGCCGCGCATGCCGCAGCAACGCAGGTTTCGCCGCCTGCATCTGGGCGGCGGAAAGTTCGATCAACGCCGCCGGCCTGCCGCCCACCAGTGCGGCGATCGCGATGCCGTCGCGATAGAGCACGCGCGAGCCGGCCAGCGCCGGCACCTTGTCGCCCACCAGCACGGTGCCGACCAGGTTCAATGGATCGCAGCCGCTGAGGCAGACCAGCTCGCCGTCGTCGGCGCGATGGCGTACGGCGCGCAGGGGCGCGATCGCTTCGGGCAGCGCGAACTGTTCGCCGACCAGGCCTTCGACGAAGCGTCCGCCGCGGATTTCCCCGCGTGCTTCGAGCCGGTGATACACCTGCCGCAGCTCGCGCCACGACGGCAACCACGGCGCCTCGCGTTCGAGCAGCTTCCAGAACACCACGCCATAGCGGCGCAGCAAAGTGCGGGCGACATGTTCCGTTTCAATCGAGTCAACTCGGCGCAGAGCGCCACGCTCGCCTCCTCTCCCCCGCGGGGAGAGGATCGAGGCGAGGGGCTGCTCTTGCCGCGAACCTTCAACGGATTCTCCCGCGAGCACCCGCCCCTCATCCGTCCCCGGATCAAGTCCGGGGCAGGCTCTTGCGGACACCTTCTCCCCGGCGGGAAGAAGGGAACTGCGTACCAGCGCCCAGCGCCCAGCGTCCTCGATGCCGCTGAGTTGGTGCCGGCGCAGGCGCCGATGCCGCCCGCCGTCGCGTTTGGCGGCCGGCAGCAGCAAGGCGCGCAGGCCGGCGAAACCGTCGGCGCTGACCCGGCCGGCCGCGACCAGTTCGCCGAGCGCATCCTCCAGCTCGGTACGCAGCAGATGGGTGATGTCCAGCAGTTCGTCGAAGAACAATGCGCCCTGCTCGCGCAGCGCATCGACCACCGCCTGCGCGCGCGAGGAGATCAGGATATCCTGCGTTTCCAAGCCACTGGCGATGGACGTCCAGACGGCCATCTCGCGCCGTGGCAGCAGCACGATCGGCGTGCTGCGTAGCGGGCCACCGCCGCCACCGCTGCCGGCACGCAGGCGGCGCCAGGCGATCCGCCCGCTGCGGCACAGCGCATCCAGCCAGCTGGCCGAGTAGTCGCCGATGCGGGCGGGCAGAATCTCCGATTCCCATGCGCCGGCCGCCGCCTCGTAGCCTTCCAGTTGCGCCAGCGTGGCGTCGAGCGCGTCCGGCCCGTGCAGCCGCGCGGCGGCAGAGACGTGCTGCCAGTCGAACAGGAAGCGCATCAGCTCGCGCCGGCTCACCGGTTCGATCTCGCGACGCAGCCGGCCGAGGGTGTAGCGATGGATGCGTGCCAGCAGGTGGCGCTCGCACCACTCGGTGTCGGCGGCATCGGCGGTGAAGCGGCCCTGCATCACGTAACCTTCGGACTGCAGCCGGGTCAGCGCCAGCTCGACGTCGGCAGTCGCGACGGCCAGCGACTGCGCCAGTGTCGCTGCCGTGACCGGGCCGAGCCCGCCGAGACGGTCGCGTAGCAGTTCCCGCAGGGCGTCGTCGCGGGTCCATGCCCGGGCGGCGTATTCGGCCGGCGCGGCGATCGCCGGCTGCATCGTCGCGGCGGGATGCACCGCCTGCCACAGCGGCAGCTTCTCGGCGGACGCCCACACGATTGCCGTAGGAGCGCACCCTGTGCGCGATGCTTTTGGTCCGGTTGCCGACCAAGAGCCTTCGCGCACAGGGTGCGCTCCTACGGTCATTCGGGTGGCGCAGCTTGCCCCGGCCAGTGCCTGCAGGTGCCCACTCCAGCCGGCATTGGCGGCAACTTCCCCGGCCGTGACAAACCCCAGTACGCCCAGCGCCTCATGCATCTCGTCCGCATCGCGCACCTGCGGCCAGGCCTCGGCGCGTACGGCGGCGATCGCCGCCGGATCGAGCCGGCCCAGGTCGTCGGCGCTGTCGGCACCGCTCAGGCCGCGCGTCTGTACCGCTCGCGTGCGGCGTTCTTCCAGCGGCGCGTCGTCGAGGAACGCATACGGTGCCGCGTTCAGCACTTCGGCGGCGAACGGGCTGGGCGCGGTCAGCTCGCGCGCCACGATCGCGATGTCGCCGGTCTCGATGCCACGCAGGATCTGCCGCAGGCCGTCCACGTCCATCGCCTCGTGCAGGCAGTCGTGCAGGGTCTGCCTGACCAGCGGATGGTCGGGCACCTCGCGTTCACCCACGATGTTTTCCAGGCAGGCGACCTGATCGGGGAACACCGCCGCGAGCAGGTCCTCGCTCTTCATCCGCTGCAACGGCGGCGGGGTCTTCTTGCCGCCGGTGAAGCGCGGCAGCGCCAGCGCGGTCACCGCATTCCAGCGCCAGCGTGCGGGGAACAGCGGCGCGTCGAGCAAGGCCTGCACCAGCACGTGCTCGGCACTGTTCGAGTGCAGGTAGTGCGCGACCTCTGCCAGCGGAAAACTGTGGCTGGTCGACAGCGACAGCACGATCGCGTCCTCGGTCGCCGCCGCCTGCAGTTCGAAGTTGAACTGGCGGCAGAAGCGCTTGCGCAGTGCCAGCCCCCACGCGCGATTGATGCGGCTGCCCCATGGCGCGTGGAGCACCAGCTGGGTGCCGCCGGATTCGTCGAAGAAGCGTTCCAGCACCAGCGTGCGCTGGCTCGGCAGCACGCCCAGCGCCGCCTTGGCGCGGGCCAGGTAATCGACCAGCTGCTGCGCGGCCGCTTCGTTCAAGTTCAGTTGATCGCGCAGCCATGCTTGTGCGCGGGCATGGCACCCCTCTCCCTGCGGGAGAGGGGTTGGAGGTGAGGGTTCGACCGTGCCGGATGACGCGGTGATCGCGGAACCCTCACCGCTGCCCCTCTCTCGCAGGGAAAGTGGTTCTTCAAGGCCGTCCAGCTGCGCGGAAATCTCCTGGCGCAGGCGCGACACGCCGAACGACAGTTCCCGGCTGCGACCCGGCGCCTCGCCCAGCCAGAACGGGATGCTCGGCGGCGCGCCGTGCGCGTCCTCCACCCGCAGGCGGTCGCGCTCGACCCGCTGGATGCGATAGCTGGCGTTGCCGAGCTGGAAGATGTCGCCGGCCATGCTCTCGACCGCGAAATCCTCGTTCACCGTGCCGACGATGATCGCCTGCGGCTCCAGCACCACCTTGTAGTCGGCGGTGTCGGGAATGGTGCCGCCGGAAGTCAGTGCGGTGAGCCGCGCGCCGCGCCGCGCACGCAGCTGGCGATGCACGGCGTCGCGGTGGATATAGGCCGCGCGCGCACCGCGGCGGGTGGTGAAACCCTCGGCCAGCATGCGCACCACGGCATCGAAATCCGTGCGCGCCAGTGCGCGGTATGGATATGCGCCGCAGACCAGCGCGTACAGCGCGTCCTCGTCCCATTCGCGGCAGGCGACTTCGGCCACGATCTGCTGCGCCAGCACGTCCAGCGGCTGCGGCGGCAGGATCAACGCGTCCAGTTCGCCACGGCGCACGCAGTCCAGCAGCGCGCTGCACTCGACCAGATCGTCGCGGGTGGTCGGGAACAGGCGCGCCTTCGGCGTGCCGTCGAGACTGTGGCCGGAGCGGCCGGCACGCTGCAGGAAGGCGGCGATCGAACGCGGCGAGCCGAGCTGGCAGACCAGATCGACCTCGCCGATGTCGATGCCCAGTTCCAGCGACGCGGTGGCCACCAGCACCGACAGCTCGCCACGCTTGAGCCGCTGCTCGGCGTCCAGCCGCAACTCCTTCGACAGGCTGCCGTGATGCGCCGCCACGGTCTCCGTGCCGAGCCGTTCGGACAGCTGCCGCGCGGCGCGCTCGGCCATCCGCCGCGTGTTGACGAATACCAGCGTGGTGCGATGTGCGCGCACCAGCTGGGCGAGGCGGTCGTAGACCAGCGCCCAGCAGTCGTTCGACATCACCGCTTCCAGCGGCACCGGCGACACCTCGATCGCGAGGTCGCGCGGGCGCGTGTGGCCCACGTCGATGATCATTGCTTTGCTCCCTCTCCTGCTTGCAGGGAAGGGTTGGGGAGGGGTGCTCTTCGCCTCAAGGTCAAGAGCTTCACCCCCTCCCAACCTCCCCCTGCAAGCAGGGGGAGGAGCAAAGCCTACAAGTTCGGCGTTCTCGCGGGCGCCGACCAAAAACTCGGCGATCGTTTCGATGGGCTTCTGCGTCGCCGACAGCCCGATGCGCAACAACCGTCGCCGGCACAGCGACTGCAGCCGTTCCAGCGACAGTGCCAGGTGCGAGCCGCGCTTGCTGCCGGCGATCGCGTGGATCTCGTCGACGATCACCGTGTGCGTGCCGGCCAGCATCGCGCGGCCGGAGTCCGAGCCCAGCAGCACGTACAGCGATTCCGGCGTGGTCACCAGGATGTGCGGCGGCAGCCGGCGCAACAGGCTGCGCTCCGCCGGCGGCGTGTCGCCAGTGCGCACCGCGGTGCGGATCGCCACGTCGGGCAGGCCGAGTTTCGCCAGCTCGACACGGATGCCTTCCAGCGGGGCCTCCAGGTTGATGTGGATGTCGTTCGACAGCGCCTTCAGCGGCGACACGTAAACCACGCTGGTGGTATCGGCGAGCATGCCGCCATGCGCCATGCCTTCGCGCACCAGCGCGTCGATCGCCGCCAGGAACGCCGTCAGCGTCTTGCCCGAGCCGGTCGGCGCGGCCACCAGCGTGTGCCGGCCCGAGCGGATCGCCGGCCACGCGGCGGCCTGTGCCGCGGTAGGCGCGGCGAAGGTTGCGCGAAACCAGTTGGCGATGGCGGGATGGAAGGCGTGCAGTGACATGGGTACGGGCCCGCACCGGACGGGGGCAAACCGATCATAGAGGCAAGCCGGCTCCGGCGCAGAAAGGGGCGGCCCGCTCGGGAAACTCTCGCGTATGGCGCGATTGTATGAGAATGAGTCGGACGCCACCCGCTACGGCATCGCTTGCGGCGAGATCGGCGAGTTCTGCGTCTATACCGACTGGAACCATCGTCGGCGTGGAGTTCCGCGCCGAGCTGCAAGCGTGCTTGCCCGCACCATGCCAGTGGCTGGTACTGTGCGGCCGAGTAAAATCCCTTGACCATCGAGCGAGCGCGAAGTGGATCTGCCCGATTCGACCGGCAAACCGGTTCTGACGATGTCCGATGGCCAGCAGCTGTTCCTGCGCGACTGGCCGCGAGCGCAGGCGCGCGGGGCCGTGCTGATCGTGCACGGGCTTGGCGA
>SCRF01000008.1 GCA_004322005.1 Rhodanobacter sp.
AAGAGCATTCGCGCACAGGGTGCGCTCCTACGAATTGGGGTTGGTCGGGGTGCCCACACCCTTCGGCTTCGCTGTGCAAGCGGGCCGAATCAACAACCCGAGCATCCAGGCATCGCCAGCTCGCACCGGACGGCCGCGCCAATCGCGCGGCGTGTCGGCTCAACTGTCGCCGCGCACCCGCAGCGTCAGTCCCTTCAGGAAATTCCGCAGCACCTGATCGCCGCACAGACGGAAATTCTTGTGCCCGGGCTGGCGAAACAGCGCGTTCAGTTCAGGCTTGGAAATCGGGAAGCCGGCGTCGGCAAGGATCTGGTGCATGTCCACGTCCTTCAGCTCGAACGCGACGCGCAGCTTCTTCAGCACCACGTTGTTGGTGACGCGTTTCTCCACCGGGCGCGGCGGCAGGCTTTCGTCGCGGCCGCGGCGATGGAACACCAGCCCGTCCAGGAAGTGCGCCAGCACCGCGTTGCTGCATTCGACGTAGCCCGGTTCGCCTTCCTTTTTCAGGAACGCCTGCACGTCGGCCTTCTCGATCGGAAAATCCGCATCCGCCAGCCTGGTGATCTCGACCACCTTGCCGTCGCTCAGATCAAGCATGTAGCGGATGGAGCGCAGTATGTCGTTGTTGATCATGGTCAAGCTCTATCGGTTCCAGTCGGTCATGTTACCTTGCCCGCCCATGAGCGAACCTCTGCACACCCTTGTCGGCACCTGCCGGCATGTCGAGGAGATCAAGAAGAGCCGCTTCCTCGCCCAGGCCGCCCCCGTGGACTCGGCCGGACGGGCGCTGGCGTTCGTGAGCGCGGCGGGCGACCCGACCGCCACGCACAATTGCTGGGCGTACCGCATCGGCCAGGACTACCGCTTCAATGACGACGGCGAGCCAGGCGGCACCGCCGGGCGGCCGATCCTGCAGGCGATCGAGGGCCAGGGCATGGACCGCGTGGTGGTGCTGGTGACGCGCTGGTTCGGCGGCACCAAACTCGGCGCGGGTGGACTGGTGCGCGCCTACGGCGGCAGCGCCGCCGAGTGCCTGCGTTGCGCCGAGCGCGTACCGCTCGTGGCGATGGCGCGGCTCGGCCTGCATTGCGATTTCGCCATGCTGGCCCTGCTCAAGGCCCGGCTGAAAGAGCTGCAGGCCGAAGTCGAGCACGAAGCGTTCGGCGCCGACGGCGTCGAACTGCAGGTGCAGCTGCCGGAGCACCGGGTCGACGAAGCCCGCCTGCTGATCAGCGACATCAGCCGCGGGCGCAGCGCGGCGCAACGACTGGATTGAGGCCGGCTCGATTGAGGCACGCCGGATTGAATCGGCCTGCGCGCGCCCCACCTTGGTAGGAGCGCACCCTGTGCGCGAATGCCCTGGTACGGATCAAGGGCATTCGCGCACAGGGTGCGCTCCTACAGGGGCGGCGCCGGTGTGGGTCGAATCGCGCGCAGACAAAAAACCCCGCACAGGATGCAGGGTTTCCTTGTTGCCCAACCACGCCAGCCTGACGGATCAGGCGGTGGCTTCGGCCGGCTCGACCGCCGACGCCTGGGCGCCCTTCGGGCCCTGGGTCACTTCGAACTTCACCCGCTGGCCTTCCTGCAGGCTGCGGAAGCCCTTGCTGGTGATCGCCGAAAAATGGACGAAAACGTCCGCCCCGCCGTCCTCAGGTGCGATGAAACCGAAACCCTTGGCGTCGTTGAACCACTTGACCGTACCGAAACTCATCGTGTAACCCCCGCATCATGAAATGAATATGCCGGGCCAGCCCCCTGGACGAACCCTCTCTCCGTGGTTCGTCGCCCCAGCCTGTCGAAAAATACCAAGAGGCCGAGGGCCTGCGCAACTCGAAAAAGTCGGGGGCCGGCCAAAACCGGGATGCCGTTCAGTTTTCCAGCAGGGCCGCGAGGATGCGCGGCACCTGGGCGGTGGCCACCGCCAGGTGCGCAAAGATCTCCTCGATGCTGATCTGTGCCTCGTCGCCGCAGCCGGCGGCGAAGTTCGCGACCAGCGCCAGGCAGGCGTAATCCAGCCCCAGCTCGCGGGCCAGCGCGGCCTCGGGCATGCCGGTCATGCCGACCAGGTCGCAGCCGTCGCGCTTCATGCGGGCGATCTCGGCGCGGGTCTCCAGCCGCGGCCCCTGGGTGGCGCCGTAGCAACCGCCGCCGATCGCCGCGATGCCGGCCCTTGCCGCCGCCGCGAGCAACTGCTGGCGCAGCGACTCGGTATACGGCGCGCTGAAATCGATGTGCTTCACTTCGGCGCCATCGACGTCGCAATAGCTGGTGAGGCGGCCGTGGGTGTAGTCGATCAGCTGATCGGGCACCACGATCGCCCGCGGCCCCATGTCGTCGCGGATGCCGCCGACCGCGTTGATGCCGACCACCCGCCGCGCACCCAGGCTGTGCAGCGCCCACAGGTTGGCGCGGTAGTTGACGCGATGCGGCGGCAGCGTGTGGCGCTCGCCGTGACGGGCGAGGAAGACCACGCGCCGGCCGGCGAAGTCACCCACCAGGACTTCACCCGAAGCCGCACCGTACGGCGTATCCAGCGCGTGCCGTGTGGCGATTTCCAGGCCCGGAAACTGGTACAGGCCGCTGCCGCCGATGACGGCCAGGTCGATGGTGGCGTGGTCAGGGTGAGACATCGTGATGATCCGTCTGCAGATGGTGGACAAAGACCGGAGCGCACCCTGTGCGCGATGCTCTTGTTTCGCAGGACAGGCAGTGCTCGCCCGGCGAAGCAAGAGCGAAGAGCAATCGCGCACAGGGTGCGCTCCTACGCCTTCAGCGCATAGATACCTGGCAGGTTGCGGCCTTGCTCGTGGTAATCCATGCCATAGCCGAATACGTAGCGGTCCGGCAATTCGACGCCATTGAAATCCGATGCGATGCCTTCGACCAGCCGGTCGTGCCGCTTGGTGCTCAGGCTGGCGATCAGCACGCGCCGCGCGCCGCGCCGGTAGCAGTCCTCGCGCACCGCCTTGAGCGTGTGGCCTTCGTCGAGGATGTCATCGACCAGCAACACCACCCGGTCGGCCAGCGGCACCTGCGGCTCGCGCAACCAGTGCAGCTCGCTGCCGCTGGTGTCACCGCGATAGCGGGTGGCGTGCACGTAGTCGAATTCCAGATCGGTGCGGATCGCCAGCGCCAGCTGGCCGGCGAAGATCAGCGCGCCGTTCATCACCGTGAGGAACACCGCGCGCTCGCCGCCCAGCGCGGCGTCGATCTGCCGCCCCATGCCGGCGATCACGGCTTCGAGCACCTTGCGTTCGTACAGCAGATCGGCGGTGACGAGGGCATCGGCCAGCGATGGAGTCTGGGTGTTCATGCGGTTCCCGGTTCGGCGTTCAACGCCGTGATGCGCGCGACGAAACGATCGCGCTGTGGATTGTCGATCAGGCCATCCCAGCTCGCGCCGAGCGCACCGCGCAGGGCGGCCAGCTGCACCGGCATGCCGGTCGCATCATCCGCGATGGCGGCCAGCGCTTCGTCCACCACCTCGGGGAAACACGCCAGCACCAGATCGCAGCCGGCATCCCGATGTGCGCGCACCCGTGCGCCGACGCTGCCAGCCGCGCCGGCGGCAGCCATGCTGATGTCGTCGCTGATCACCGCGCCGGCGAAGCCCAGCTCGCCGCGCAGGATCTGCTCGATCCAGATGGTCGAGTAACCGGCCGGCCGGCTGTCCACCGCCGGGTAGGTCACATGCGCCATCATCACCGCCTCGACCCGCGCCTCGATGCACTCGGCGAACGGACGCAGATCGTCGCGGCGGATGTCTGCGAGACTGCGCGGATCGATCGCCGCCGCCTTGTGCGTATCGGTGGCGACCGAACCGTGCCCGGGGAAATGCTTGAGCACCGCCGCCATGCCGCCCAGGTGCATGCCTCGCATATAGGCCTGGGCCAGCTCGGCCGTCGCCGCCGGATCGGCGTGGAACGCACGCAGGCCGATCGCCGCATTGCCGCGGGCCAGGTCGACCACCGGCGCAAAACTGAAATCCACGCCGCTGGCACGCAACTCGCTGGCCATCACCCAGGCATGTTCCTCGGCCAGCCGCACCGCTTCGGCCCGGTCGCGGTCGTACACCGCGCCGATCGCCGCCAGCGGCGGCAGGCGCGTAAAGCCGTCGCGAAACCGTTGCACCGGTCCGCCTTCCTGGTCGACCGCGATCAGCAGCTCGTCGCCGCCGACATCGCGCAGCGAATCGCACAAGGCCTGCAGTTGCTCGCGCGAGCGGTAATTGCGCGAGAACAGCAGCACGCCGGCGACGCCGGGCGCGCGAAGCCAGGTTTTCTCGTGTTCGGCCAGTTCCGGCGCGGCCACGCCGATCATCAGCATGCAGCGTCCTCCACCGCGCGTTCGGCTGGCGACCAGTGCCGGTACGGATGCGCGATCAGATGGACATTGTAGTAGCGGCCCAGCGCACTCACCTCGCGCCCTAGCCAGGGCGGGCGCGGATACGGCGCATCCTCCGCAGGCAATTCGATCTCGGCCACCAGCAGTCCGGCGTTGTCGCCAAGAAACTCGTCGATCTCGAACAGCATGCCGTCGACGTGCACATGGTGGCGGATCTTCTCCATCACCCCGCCGCACAGCGTGTCCAGCAAGGCTCGCGCATCGCATGCCGGAATCGGGTACTCGAACTCGGCCCGCGCGATGCCCGGCGTCGCCGCCTTGATGTTCAGCCAGCCCTGCCCGCCGACCATGCGGGCACGCACCGAGGCGCGCGCAGTGCCGTCGCGCAATGCCTGCGCGCCGACCAGATAGCCCTGGGCAATCCGCTCGCTGCGCTCGACAACGTCGCGCCAGGCGTCATTGCGCAGCAGAAATTTGCGTTCGATCTCGATGGCCATGGTTTTAATGAAGAGTGCGGCCATGGATGGCCGCTTTTTGATTCTCGCATTCATGGAGGAATGCACAAACTCGAAGAGTGCAGCCATGGATGGCCGCTTTTTGATCTTCGCATTCATGGAGGAATGCACAAACTCGAGAAGTGCGGCCCTGGATGGCCGCTTTTTTGATTCTCGCATTCATGGAGGAATGCGCAAATTAGCGTTCAAACAACGCGATGGATTCGACATGCGCGGTATGCGGAAACATGTCCATCACGCCGGCCGAGCTCAGCCTGAAGCCATGCCGGTTCACCAGGATGCCGGCGTCGCGCGCGAGCGAGGCCGGATGGCAGGAGACGTAGACGATGCGCCGGGTCTGTTTGTGCGGCAGGTAGTCCAGCACCTTGTCGGCGCCGGCGCGCGGCGGGTCGAGCAGCAGTTTGTCCCAAGGCTGGCGCGCCCAGTCGCTGCCGCGCTGGTCCTCGAACAGGTTGGCGACATGGAAGCGCGCGTTGTCGATGCCGTTGCGCGCGGCATTGTGCGCCGCGCGTTCGACCAGCCCGTGCTCGCCTTCCACGCCCGCCACCCCGGCAACCCGGCGCGCGATCGGCAAGGTGAAATTGCCCAGGCCGCAGAACAGGTCGAGCACGCGGTCGGCCGGCTGCGGGTCGAGCAGCTCCAGCGCGCGCGTCAGCATGCGTTGGTTCATGCCGGCATTGACCTGCACGAAGTCGAGCGGTTCGAACGCCAGCTCGACGTCGGCAAACCGTGCATCCTCACTGGCAAGGCGAAAGGCCAGTCGCGGCTGCTCGGGCCACAGCGGATGCACGCTGCTCTGGCCGCCCGGCTGCAGGTAGATCGCCAGCGCGTGCTGCTGCCCGAACGCAGTCAGCGCAGCCTGATCGGCGTCGCTCAGCGGCTGCATGTGGCGGAACACCAGGGCCATGCTGTCGTCGCCGGCGGCAAACTCGACCTGCGGAATTTCGCTGGCTGCCTGCAGGCCGTTGAGCAGCTCGGCCAACAGGCCGATCTTCGGGCCCAGCGCCGGATGCATCACTTCGCACTGCTGGATGTCGGCCACGAAACGCGGGTTGGACTCCTCGCGAAAACCCACCAGCACGCGGCCCTTTTTCTCGACGTTGCGCACCGACAGCCGGCCCTTGCGCCGATAGCCCCAGGGCTCGCTGGCGAGCGGCGGCAGCCACGCCTGCGGCGTCACCTTGCCGATGCGCTCGAAGTTCTCCGCCAGCACGCGCTGCTTGGCCTCGATCTGCGCGGCGGCATCCATATGCTGCAGCGAACAGCCGCCGCATGCGCCGAAGTGCCGGCAACGCGGCTCGACCCGGTGCGGCGAAGCGGCGAGCACCTCGACGACTTCCGCTTCGTCGAAGTGGCGATGGCGCTTGCGCAGACGCAACAGCACCTGTTCGCCCAGCAGCGCGCCGCTGACGAACACGGCCTTGCCGTCGACACGGGCCACGCCGCGGCCGTCATGGCCGAGGTCGGTGATCACCGCTTCGAATGGCGTTGACGGCACGGAGTTGGATCGGGACATGGGGCAACAGGCCGGGAGCGGTGACGAACCGCCGATTATCCCAGATCGGCCCGGATGGTGCCTGCAGCGCGCGGTAGGCGTGTTATTTCTTCTGCCAGGCGCCGGCGGCGTTCTGGTAATACCAGCCCGGGCGCGCTTTCTCGATCCACACCTTGGCGAAGGTGGCGCGGATCTGCGACTCCCATTCCGGGTGGTTGTTGGCATTGGCCACTTCTCGATAGAGCGCGCTGCGGTCGCGATTCTCGTCCGCCAGCGTGGCATTGGCCTGGGCGCGCTGGCTCAGCGGCACCTTGGCGGCATCGCGCATGGCCACCATGCCGTCATGGGTGAAGCCAGCCGCACCACTGTCGAGCAGCGCGCCCAAGGTGCCCTGGAAGCGAGCCCGCATGCGTGCGCGGATCGCCTCGGTAGCGCTGGTCTGAATGCGGATGTTCGGTGTGTCGGCGGCATAGGCCGACGGGATCAACAGATCGAGCAACATCGCGGAGGGCGGCTGGCCGGGATTGTCCGACGCGGGCTTGTTGTCCTTCGCTGCCGGTGCCGGTGCCGGAGTATGTCCTGGCTGACCCAGCACGTTGCCGATGAACTGATCGGCCGCCTTCTGCGCTGCCGCCTCGGGAAAATACACGTTGATGGTGACGCACCCGACCAGCAGCACGGCGAGCGTGGTCAGGATGAGATAGGCGAGTTTGCGCATGATGCACTCCAGTGGCCGGGACGTGAAACGTGAACCCGGAACAGCGTGATGACGAATCAATGGACTTCAGGCCCGGCCCCCGCGGCGGCAGCTTGCAGACGACGCACCAGAGTCGGCCAGTCGACCCGAGTTTGATGACCGATTACCTGCAGGTGAGGCAAGCCGCTGCCCTCGACGATAGTGTAGCCGCCATTGACCGCCTCCAGCCCGCCCATCTCGCAGACCGAGTTTTGCAGCGTGCAATTGAGACCGATCCGATGGTAGCCGAACGTCTTGAACAGTTTCAGCACCATGCCCTGCAGGCCGGCGGCGATCCCGCCGCCGCCAACCGTGGTGAGGTTGTTCACCGCGCGCTGGCTGATCCGGCCGCCAGAGCCGGCCAGCAGACTCGCCTTGAACGCGACCGGACTCCAGTCGACCAGCCGCAGGTCGTCGATCGAGCCATCCAGCCGTCCGCTGATGCTGCCGAAATCGAACACGCTGGTGATTGCCCCCAGATCGAGCTGACGCAGACGAATATCGCCGCTCAATGCCGGTGCCGGCCCGAACGGTTGCTGCAGCGACAGCCGGGTGACGTCGACGAAGCCATCGAACAACTTGGCCGACAGGCCGCCCTGCAGTTCGAAGCGATCGCCGACCCAGCGCAACGACGGGATCGCGCCGGCGAGCGTGCCGGGGAATGCCGGCCAGCCCAGCGCATGACTGAAGGCCGCCATGTCGACTCCGGTCAGCACCAGCGAGGTATCCAGCCGCCGGCCTTTCGCTGCCGCCGGACGCCAGTCCAGCTTGCCGATGCGCAGCTGGCCTTTCAGCACCGGCACTTCCAGCGGCTGTTGCAGACTGAGCGTGCCGTCATGGCTTTGCCACCGCGACTGCGCCGCACCGTTGGGTACCCGATAAAACTTCAGGCCCTGCCAGCCAAGCGTGGTGGCCGGCCGGTCGCCTTGCGCCGCCCAATCCAGTCCACCGCGCAAGCCGCTGACCGCCATGCGGCCGTCCGCATCCACCAGATCCAGGCCATTCGTATTGAACGCAAAACTGTGCGGACCGTCGGCACGCAGATCCACGTGGCCGCTCAGCTGGCCGTCGATACTCAGATCGCCCAGACCCAGCGTGCCCAGCCATGCCTTGCCGTAGCGCTGGTAGGCGGCCGGAAAATTCGCGCTGAAGCGGTGCAGGTTCAGTTTCTTCAACGCACCGCTGGCATCGAGTGTCAGCGCGCCGTCGAGTTGCAGCGCATCGGCATCGTTCACCCGCAACCGGCTCAAGTCGAACTCGCCGTGCTGCACGCTGGCATGGATGCCCAACTGCACGGGATGACCGGGCAGCTGGGCGTAGATCGGCCCCAGCAGCAGTTCGCCGCCGGTGAGGCTGGCATCCAGGTCGATTTGCGCCGGACCTGCCGTGGTATCGATGCCGAAGCGGCCACTGCCGCTCAGGCCCTGGCCGGCCAGCGTGCCGGTCGGCGTATCGAATCCCACGCGGTTGAGCGTGAATTGTCCGGACGACTGCATGCCGACATTGCGCACATCCAGCGCCAGCTCGGCATTCAGCTGGCCACTGGTGGTGCGGCCGGACCAGACCGTGCCGAGCAGGCCCTGCAACCAGCCGGCGGGAAGATTTTTCAGGCTGATCTGCGCATGACTGGGCTGATCCAGCGGCATCGCGACACTGGCGTGCGCCTGGTGCTGATCGATATTCACCAGCAGGGTATCTGCCGAATGGCTGAGCACGATGTTCACGTGGGCATCGCCGAGCGCACCGCCCGGCGCGCCGGTCACACGTGCGCTGCCATCGAAAATCCAGCGCATGCGGTCGTCGCGCTGCAGGTTGCCGGCAAGCGTCAGGCCCAGCCGCCGCCAGCCCATCGCGGCTACGTCCGCCTGCGCGGCCTGCAGTTGCAGATCGACGCCGCCGGCAGCATCCTCACTGATGCGTGCCGTCACGGTCCTCAGGACCACGCCCGGCATGCTGATCGACTTCGCCGCGAACACCACATCCGCCCGCGCAGGCAACGCCCAGATGCCCCCCAGCAAGAGGCTGCAACACAGCAAAAGAGGGCTTGATGGGAAGCGCATGTCGGACCATTCTGCCAAATCAAGCTGAACGACAAGGATTTCGTCATGCCAAGCCTACACGCTGACCCGTATTCCGCTTGCTTGAACCGACCGTCGACACGGGCTTTGGTGGCGGATGACGACCCCGCCAGCTGCCGATTCCTGTGCGATGGCCTGCGCCGGCTCGGCGTCCTGGCCGAGCCCTGCATGGACGGCCTGACCGCGCTGCAGCGCGCCCGCACCGAAGCCTACGACCTGCTGTTGCTGGATTGCCACATGCCCGGTGCCGGTGCGCTGCAGGTACTTGCCCGATTGCAGGCCGAGCCGCAAGCCTCCTCCGCCGCCAGCGTGGCCGTCGCCACCAGCGCGGAGGTGACGCCGCAGGATCGCCAGCGCCTGCTCGCTGCCGGCTTCAGCGAGATTCTGCTCAAACCCTGCGCGCTGGCCGATCTGCAGCAGCTGTTGACGCTGGTTGAACCGGATCGGCATGGCGCGCGGATGCTGGATGACGACGCCGGGCTGGTCAGCACGGGCGACGCCGGCATCATGCGCTCGCTGCGAACGCTGTTGCGCGAGGAGCTGATCGTGCTCGAGCCGGAGCTGGATCGGCTCAGCCTCGACCGCACCGGCTTCATCGAGCGTCTGCACCGCCTGCGCTCATCGTGCGGATTCTGCGGGGCCGCCAGCCTGTCGGTACAGACCGCCTTGCTGGAACGGCAACTGGCACGGCACGACGCGGTGCCGGCAGCGCTGCAGCGCTTCCGCACGGCACTACGGGCGACGCTGCAGGCACTGGACCACCCCGGAACGGGTCTCGACCAACCCTGATTTTGTAGGAGCGCACCCTGTGCGCGAATGCTCTTGTCAGAGTTCCACAAAGAGCATTCGCGCACAGGGTGCGCTCCTACAGCGGGCCGGGTTGTTCGAGGTGACCCTCAGCGCCGCGAAACCGCCATCGCCAGCACGCGCCAGGCACGCATCTCGGACCCGCCCAGATGAAACCGGATCACCTCGCGCATCATCTCGCGCAGGCCTTTCAAGCCGCCGTCGTCGGGCATCCGGTCCTGGTCCAGCGCGAGCAGGTCGCGGCCCAGCAGCGCCTGTGCGCAGTCGGCACTGCAGCGCACGGCGCCGTGCTCGACCCGATAGCGATAGGTCGCATCGGGCAGCAATGGCTCGCCGGTCTCCAGCTCGTGCTGCAGCTGCAGGCCGTAACCGATCGCCTGCAGCAGATCGCGCTCGAATCGACGCAGACTCCACGCCATCGATTCGCCACCGGCCAGCCGCCCCAGCGTCTGTGCGTACGCATCGAACAGCGACGGCATCGGATCCTGCCGCTCGGTCAGGCGTACCACCAGTTCGTTGAGATAGAGTCCGGCCAGGCCACTGTTGCCGGACAGCCGCCGCGATGCTCCAACCGGCTCGACCGCGGTCAACGTGGCCAGTTCGCCGCGCAACAGCAGATCCAGGATCAGTGACTGGAACGGTTCGAGTTGCGCCCGCCGCAGGCGCGAGCGCTCGCCGCGCACGCCACGCGCCACCACGCCCAGCCGGCCATGCTCGCGGGTCAGGCACTCCAGCAACAGCGACGTCTCGCGATAGGGCCGCGCGTGCAGGACATAGGCGGGTTGCTGCTCGATGCGCATGGTTTATTTGGGGACCGGAGACCGGGACCGGGAACGGCCGGAGCGCGGTACGCCGATCAAGACGCTCTATCTGGTTCCCAGTCCCGGCTCCTCAATCCGTATACCCGAACTTCTTCAGCATGTTCTCGTCGTCGACCCAGCCTTCGCGCACCTTCACCCACAGTTTCAGGAACACCTTGCGCTCGAACATGCGCTCCATGTTGCGGCGCGCACTGGTGCCGATCGCCTTGAGCTGGGCGCCGCCATTGCCGATCACGATCGCCTTCTGGCCGTCGCGTTCGACCCAGATCACCGCGTGGATTTCCGCGATGCCGTCGGGGCGGTCGCTGAACTGCTCGATCTCCACCGTGGTCGCGTACGGCAGTTCCTGATCCAGCCGCAGCATCAACTGCTCGCGCACCATCTCGGCCGCCAGGAAACGCTCGCTGCGATCGGTAATGTCGTCTTCGCCGTACACCGGCGGCTGCACCGGCAGGCGCTGCAGGATGGCCTGCTCGAGCTCTTTCAATCCCTGCTTCTTCAGTGCGCTGACGTAATGGATCTCGTCGTAGCTGTGCGCGGCCACCAGCCCGGCCACGAACGGCAGCATCGCCGTCTTGTCCTTGCTCAGGTCGACCTTGTTGATCACCAGCAGGCGCGGCGACGATTGCTCGACCAGCGCCGCGTACAGCGCCTCGTCCTCGTCGGTCCAGCGGCCGGCCTCGATCACCTGCGCCACCAGATCGACATCGCTGATCGCCGAACGCGCGGCGCGATTCAGGCTGCGGTTCATGGCCCGCTTGGCGCCGCGGTGCAGGCCCGGCGTATCGACGTACAGGATCTGCCCGGCCGTGCTGTTGGCAATGCCCAGGATGCGGTGGCGGGTGGTCTGCGGCCGTGGACTGACGATGGACAGGCGAAAACCGATCAAGGCGTTCAACAGGGTCGATTTGCCCACGTTGGGGCGTCCTGCCAGCGCCACCATGCCGCAGCGAAAGTCCGCATGTGGCAGGCTGCCGGCGGTGTCGGCGGCGGGTTCCGGTTCGTGTTTCATGGCTTCGGGTTTCATAACGTCGGGAGCTCGGCAGGTCGGGCGACAAGTGTAGTGCGTCGCCAGCAACGGCATGGAACCTGCCGGCCATGCGCGCGCATGGCGCGGCGGAGAAACGGTTGATCAGGGCCGAATGGCGCTTAGGCAGGTGCCATTCTGATCAGAGCCTGCGGGGCTGCTCCAAGAGCTGGTTCAACACGATCTCGGCCGCATCCTGTTCGGCGGCGCGACGGCTGCCACCGCGGGCACTGGCGCTGATCGGCATCGGTTCATCGATCACGCAGCTGACGTCGAACGTCTTGGCATGGTCATCGCCGTGGCTGCCGGTCAGTTCGTATTGCGGCAGTGCCCAGCCACCGGCCTGCAGCCATTCCTGCAGGCGGGTCTTGGCGTCCTTGGACGACCGCCGCAACGCCGCGATGCGCTCGCCGAACAGGCCGCGCACGCACTCGCGGCAGGCCTCGAAACCGCCATCGAGGAAGATCGCGGCGATCAACGCCTCAAAGGCGTCGGCCAGGATCGAGTCGCGCCGGAATCCGCCGGTCTTCAACTCGCCGGAGCCCAGTTTCAGCTCGTCGCCAATGGCCAGTTCGCGCGCCACCAGCGCCAGCGCCTGGCCGTTCACCAGTTGCGCACGCAAGCGCGACAGCTCGCCCTCGCTGGCCTTCGGGTGCGCCTCGTACAACATCTCGGCGATGATCGCGCCCAGCAGGGCATCGCCAAGAAACTCCAGCCGCTCGTTGTTCGGTTTGCCGATGCTGCGATGGGTGACCGCCAGTTCCGCCAGCGCCGGATCGCGGAAACGGTAATTCAGTTCCAAGGATTACGCGCCCACATTGCCCTGCAACGGCACACTCTTGTTGAAGTGCAGCAGGAAGTCGATGTTGTACATGAAGGGGATTTTCTTGTCGTAGGTGATGTTCAACTGGCTGTTTCCGCCGGCGCTGCGCTGGATGGTGATGTCGGCCGGCTTGATGGTCGAATCGTCGACGTACTGGAAATTCATCTTGAACGCCAGTTCGCGGCGGATCTCGTCGAGCGACTTGCCGGTGGTGCCTTCGGTGGCGATCTGGTTCATCGCCTTGACCACGCCCATGTATTCGGAATACGACGGCACCAGCTTCATCGCCATGAAGCCGAAAAAGGCCACGACGACCATGATGATCAGAAACCCGATCAGGGTGATGCCCGACTGCTTCGATTTCATAATCCCCTCGCTATGCCGCCTGCGCGGCGTGCCCTTCTGTGGATTGGTCATGCCCGGACAGTCGCGCGTCCGCTGTTCGGATCCGCACACCGAACGTGCGTCGATCATGCCGACGGATTCTCGCATTATCGGACGCATTGTGTCTGGCACCGGCCCGACCTTGCCACGAACCGGTCAATGGACGACCGTTCCGATCCGCGAGAAGTCCACGCCGCCGGTACCCCAGCCTTTCCAGCTCATCCAGATCAGGAACGCCTTGCCGGCCAGATTCCGCTCCGGCATGCAGCCCCACCAGCGACTGTCGAGGCTGTCGTTGCGGTTGTCGCCCATCACCAGATAGCAGCCCGGCGGCACCTTCGAGGGCACCCTGTCGTTGGGGATCGAATGGGGCGTGTTGTAGTCCGGCATCCGTGCAGTCAGGTGATTGACCACGCTGCCGTCGTCGCGCGGCAGATGCTCGTTCCAGACCGTGGCCCCCATCTGCAGCATGGTTTGGTCGACGTCCCGCCCCGGGTTGCCCTCGTACGGTCCGATCTCATCGGCCGTCACCAACTTGCCATTGATCCGCAGGTCGGCGCCGTGCACCTCGATCGTGTCGCCCGGCAGGCCGATGACCCGCTTGATCCAGTTCTGCTGCGGTACGGGAGCATGCGGATCATTGCAGCTCATGTCGCCGCTGCGTACCAGCCTGTCGCCATCCCGGCACAGATAGCCGGGGAAACGGAACACCACCACATCGCCACGCTTCGGCTCACCCAGCGAGACGATCTTGTTGTTGAACACCGGCAGGCGCAGGCCGTAGGCAAACTTGTTGACCAGGATGAAATCGCCCACGTCCAGCGTCGGCATCATCGAACCGGAAGGAATTCGGAACGGCTCCGCCACGAACGAGCGCAGCAGCAACACCACCAGCAGCACCGGAAACAGCGAGCGCGCCCAGTCCACGGCGACCGGATCGCTGTACTCCGCGCCGGCCGCATCCAGGCGCGCCTTGCGCCGCTTGTAGAGAAACAGGCGATCCAGGCCCCACACCACGCCGAACAGCACCGTGAGGGCGAGCAGCATCGCCGCAAAATCGAATTCCATGCATTGCTCCTATGGAGCCGGGACCGGGAACCGGGGACCGGGGACCGGAAGAGCAAGAGCCTGCGGGCTTCTGCTGTCCGATCCCCGATCCCCGGTCCCCGGTCCCGGGTCCCGGGTTCACTTATTTGTCCACTTTCAACACGGCCAGAAAGGCTTCCTGTGGTATCTCCACCCGACCGACCTGCTTCATGCGTTTCTTGCCTTCTTTCTGCTTCTCGAGCAATTTCTTCTTGCGGCTGACGTCACCGCCGTAGCACTTGGCCAGAACATTCTTGCGCAGGGCTTTCACCGTGGAGCGCGCGATGATCTGCGCGCCGACCGCGGCCTGGATCGCCACGTCGAACTGCTGGCGCGGGATCAGGTCCTTCATCCGCTCGACCAGCTCGCGTCCGCGCCTGTCGGCGTGGCTGCGATGCATGATCAGGCTGAGTGCATCGACGCGGTCGCCATTGATCAGCACGTCGGTGCGCACGAACGGGCCCGCCTCGAAGCGGTCGAAATGGTAATCCATCGAGGCATAGCCGCGCGAAACGGACTTGAGCCGGTCGAAGAAATCCATCACCACCTCGGCCAGCGGCATTTCGTAGCTGATCTGCACCTGGGTCGCCAGATACTGGATCGAGCGCTGCACGCCGCGCTTCTCCTCGCACAGGGTGATCACGTTGCCGATGTAG
>SCRF01000086.1 GCA_004322005.1 Rhodanobacter sp.
CCGCACGGACCGGCCTGTCGTAGTGCGTAGGTTGGGGTGCGCCTGCTGGCTCACCCCAACCTATTCGCAGCCCGGCCAACCATCGCCTGACAGGCTCCTAGACCGAAGGCTCCACCTGCACGGCGGTGCCGTAGGCCAGCACCTCGGTCACGCCCTGGGCGACCTCATTGGCGTCATAGCGCATCGCCACCACCGCATTGGCACCCCGCGCGGCGGCATGCTGCAGCATCAGCTCGAAGGCGTCCTCGCGCGCTTTCTCGCACAGGTCGGTGTAGATCGAGATATTGCCGCCGACGAGCGTCTGCAGCGCCGCGCCGAGATTGCCGACCACGCTGCGCGAACGCACGATGATACCGCGCACGATGCCCAGCGGACGCACGATGCGGTAACCGGGAATTTCGCCGGAGGTACTGACCAGGTGATGTTGGATGGGGTTGGACATGCTCGTTCTCCGTGGTGAGTGATTCAACGCTACTCGGGATCGCATGACTCAAGCAACGCGGCATAACCGTCGCGCGCGTCCGGCCAGCGCGGCACGAAGCCGCTGGCACGCAGCCGCGCGTTGCTGAGCCGCTTGCTGCCGATGCCGGCCGGCGCCGGTCCGGCCGCGGGCGGCGGCACCCCGAGCAAGCCGGCCAGACAGTCGTACAGCACGTCCAGCGGCAGCGGCGTGCTGTCCACGCCGAGGTACAGCGGCAACGGCTCGGGCAGGCCCAGCAGATGCACGATCGCCGCTGCCGCGTCGTCGACGTGGATGCGATTGGCCCAGTGCGGCAGCGCGCGCGGTACCCGCGCCTGGCCCGCACGCAGGCGCTCGATCAACTGCAACCGACCGGGGCCGTACAGCCCGGCCAGCCGCAGCACGATCGCAGGTATCGACTGCGCGGCCAGCGCCTGCTCGGCCTCCAGCAACAGCGCGCCGTTGAATCCAGGTGGCGCCGGCGGCGTGTGCTCATCCACCCAGTCGCCGCCATGCTCGCCATAAACCGCGCTGGAGGAAACCAGCAGTACGCGCCGCAGCGATGCGTCGCCGAGGGCATCGAGCAGATGGCGCAAACCGTCGACGAACGTGGCGCGATACGCGGACGCGTCGCGCCGATCCGGCGTCGGCAGATACACCAGCCGGGTGATGCCAGCCGGCAGCTCGCGCAGGCTTTGCGGCCGGGTCAGATCGCCGCGCAGCCAGCGGATGCCGCCGTCGGCCGATACCGGCGGCCGGCGCCGCAACGCCCATACCTCGTCGCCGCGCGCCAGCAGGCGCTGCGCCACGCGCAGACCCAGATCGCCACAACCCGCCAGCAATACCCGCTCGTTCATCACCGTCCCGAATGGCACTTGCCTAAGCGCCGTCATCCCCGCGAAAGCTGGGATCCAGTGCCTTCTGTGGCCTTCAAACGCTTAAAGGCGCTGGATTCCCGCTTTCGCGGGAATGACGGAGACCATGATTTCAAGTTTAAGGTAAGTGCCATTCATCACCGTCCCCGGACTTGCGCTGCCAGCCTGCTAGCATTTGCGCATGAACCCGTCGTGCAACCTTTTCATCATCGGCCCGACCGGCGCCGGCAAGACCTCGATCGGACGTCGGCTTGCCGTGCATTATGGACTGCCGTTCGTCGATCTCGACCAGGAGATCGAAAGCCATTGCGGCGTGGACGTGAACACGGTGTTCGAGATCGAGGGCGAGGCCGGTTTTCGCCAGCGCGAGAGCGCCCTGCTGGACGAGTGCAGCCGGCGCCGCGGCGTGGTGCTGGCCACCGGTGCCGGCGCCGTGCTCGATCCACACAATCGCCAGTGGCTGGCCGAGCGCGGCTTCGTGGTGTGGCTGCAGACCAGTATCGCGCAGCAACTGGAGCGGCTTGAACGCTGCACCCATCGCCCGTTGCTGGCCGGGGTGGATCGCCACGAACGGCTGCAGGCGATGGCGCGGATCCGTGCGCCGCTGTACCGCGACACCGCCAATCTCGAGGTGCCCGGCGAACACGGCAGCGTCGCTACCGCCAGCGAACGCTGCATCGCCCTGATCGACCGGCACTGGCAGCGCCAACCCATCAAGGAATCCCAGCAGAACGCATGAACATTCCGCCGCCCCAGACCATCACCGTCGCCCTCGGCCAGCGCAGCTATCCGGTATGGATCGGCGCCGGCCTGCTCGACGACCACGCCCGCTGGCGCGCCGCGCTGCGCGGCCGGCATGCGCTGGTGATCAGCAACACCACGGTGGCGCCGCTGTACCTGGAGCGCGTGGCGCAGGGGTTGCACGGGCTGCACTGGTCGTCGTTCCTGCTGGACGACGGCGAGGCGCACAAGAGCTTCGCCAACGTCGGCCGCGCGCTCGAGGCGCTGGCCGCCCTCGGCGCCACCCGCGATGCCTGCGTGATCGCGCTGGGCGGCGGTGTGGTGGGCGACCTGGCCGGCTTCAGCGCGGCGTGCTGGATGCGCGGCATCGACTTCATCCAGATCCCCACCACCTTGCTGGCGATGGTCGACTCCTCGGTCGGCGGCAAGACCGGCGTCAACCTGCCGGCCGGCAAGAACCTCGCCGGCGCGTTCCACCAGCCGCGCGCGGTGGTGGCCGACATCGACACCCTGGCCAGCCTGCCCGAGCGCGAATACCGCGCCGGCCTGGCCGAGGTGATCAAGGGCGCGGCGATCGGCGACGAGGCGTTCTTCGCCTGGCTCGAACAGCACGCCGCCGCGCTCGCCGCGCGCGATCCGGCCGCCGTGCTGGAAGCGATCGCGCGCAAGGTGCGCTACAAGGCCGGCGTGGTCGAGCGCGACGAAACCGAACAGGGTGAGCGCGCCCTGCTCAACCTCGGCCACAGCTTCGGCCACGCGCTGGAAACCGCCGGCCACTACACCGCGCTGCTGCACGGCGAAGGCGTGGCGATCGGCATGCGGCTGGCCGCGCAGCTGTCCGAGCGGCTCGGCATGAGCGCGGCTGCCGACACCGAACGACTGCAACGCCTGCTCGAAAAACTCGGCCTGCCCACCGCCATCCCGCCCGGCATGGACGCCTCGGAGCTGCTGGCGCTGATGCGGCTGGACAAGAAGAACAGCGCCGGCGAACTGCGGCTGATCCTGTGGCGCGGCATCGGCCGTGCGGAAATCGTCGGCGGCGTGAGCGAGACGGACGTGCTGGCCGTGCTGCGGGGTCCGGTAGGAGCGCACCCTGTGCGCGAAAAGCCACGAGCGCGATAACCTTTGATCCCCGCCAACAGCTTTCGCGCACAGGGTGCGCTCCTACAGTACACGCGGGAGCTTTCGCGCATACGGTGCGCTCCTACACCGCGGGTCGCGCACGCGGTGCGACCACGCAAATCCTATAAACTGTGACGTCCGGCCACGCGCCGGCCCGTGCTTCGCCCACTGGAACCCATGCGCCTCTATCTGCAAACCGCGCCCGGCATCACCGAAGCCCCGCGCTACGTCCAGATCACGCTGGAGCAGGATCTGCTCGGCGGCTGGACGCTGTACCGCGAATCGGGCACCGAAGGCGGCCGCGCCACGCTCAAGCGCGAGCAGTACCTGGAACGCGACGAGGCGATCGTCGCGTTCGAGAAGGCCCGCGACGCCCAGATCAAGCGCGGCTACCGCGTGATGTTTGCGCAGGGGCAGGACGGCCCGTACGGCCGCTGATGATCACTCCCCAAGTTGAAAACCATGCCTGACGTGCCGAAGAACGACCGCTTCCTGCGCGCGCTGCGCCGCGAACCCACCGACACCACGCCGATCTGGGTGATGCGCCAGGCCGGCCGCTACTTGCCGGAATACCGCGCCACCCGGGCCCGCGCCGGCAGCTTCATGGCGCTGGCGCAAACCCCCGAGTTCGCCTGCGAGGCCACCCTGCAGCCACTGGAACGCTTCGATCTCGACGCCGCGATCCTGTTCTCCGACATCCTCACCATCCCCGACGCGATGGGCCTGGGACTGTCGTTCGCCAACGGCGAAGGCCCGCAGTTCGCGCACCCGGTACGCAGCGCCGCCGACATCGCCAAACTCGCCGTGCCCGACATGGACGGCAAGCTGCGCTACGTGATGGATGCGGTGCGGCTGATCCGCCGCGAACTGCACGGCCGCGTGCCGTTGATCGGCTTCTCCGGCAGCCCGTGGACGCTGGCCTGCTACATGGTCGAGGGCCAGGGCTCGCGCGACTTCGCCACGCTCAAGGCGCTGTGCTGGAACGAGCCGAAACTCGCCCACCAGCTGCTCGACACGCTGGCGCAAGCCGTCGCCGCCTACCTGATCGCCCAGGCCGCCGCCGGCGCCCAGGCGCTGATGGTGTTCGACACCTGGGGCGGCCTGCTCGGGCCCGCTCCGTTCCGCGAATTCTCGCTGCGCTACATGGCCCAGGTCGTCGCGACGCTGAAGGCCAGCGCGCACACCCGCGACCTGCCGGCGATCCTGTTCTCCAAGGGCGCCGGCCAGCACGCCGCCGCTCTCGCCGACACCGGCTGCGCCGGCATCGGCCTGGACTGGACCTGCGACCTCGCCGACGCCCGTGCCGCCGTCGCCGGCCGCGTGGCGCTGCAAGGCAACCTCGACCCCGCCGTCATGCTGACCAGCCCCGCGGCGATCCGCCGCGAGGCCCGTGCCGTGATGGACAGCTACGGCAACCACCCCGGCCACATCTTCAACCTCGGCCACGGCATCACCCCCGACGTCGACCCCGACAACGTCAAGGTGCTGGTCGACGAAGTCCACGCCTACGGCCGCACACTGCGCGGCGGCTGACCGCCTTGCCCTCCGCTTTGCTCCCTCTCCCCCACAGGGAGAAGGTTGGGGTGAGGGGGCGGGTGCTCGCGAAGATGCCGCCCGCCACACCCGCCGTCATCCCTGCGAAAGCGGGGATCCAGTGCCTACCGGCACAAGCCAATGCACTTTCGCAAACTGGTTCGCCTGCGAAGATCTTTTGTGCACCTGCGGCGCGCGCGTTGCTTTTCTGGCTCTTCGTGGCAACGTGTAAGTGTCTGACGCACGCATGATGTCGACGGCAATTGCAAGCGAGGCCGCCTTTGTCGGCGTCCATGATGGCCCCGTCGCCGTGTATTCATCGATATTTCAACCCGGCTTCTTCCCGCCGAAATGCCGGGTGGAGTGGCGCGCTTCGCGCAGGCGTTGCGCATGGGCGGCGAGCAGGTCGCCGCGGGTGATGATGCCGATCATGCGGCCCGAATCGTCCGCGCTCACCACGACCAGCCGGCCGACAGCCGATTCCACCATGTGATCGGCGGCTTCGCGAAGGGAATGGCTTTCTTCGACGAGCAGCGGCGGACGACGGATCAGCGATCCCACCGACGCATCGCCGGCGACCTTGCCGTTCAGCAGGTCGCGACGCGTGACCACGCCGGTCAAACGGCCGCTTGCGTCCAGCACCGGAAAGCCCTGGTGCTTGGCCTCCATCACGTTCGCTTCCAGCCAGAGGCGCACCTGCGCTATCCGCTGGTTTGCCTGCAGGCTGACGACATCGCGGCTGCACGCGTCGCGCACCAGCACCTGATCGAGATAATCGGCGCTGTATTCGGAAGGCACGCGCACGCCGCGGCGGACGATCTTCTCGGTCATGATCGTGTTGCGCATCATCAGGCCCGACATCAGGTAGGCCGCCGCGCATGCGCCCAGCAGGGGCAGCAGGCCGTGCGGCTGCTGGGTGGTCTCGAAGGCGAACACCACCGAGGTCAGGAACGCACGCGAGGCGCCCGCGAAGATCGCGGCCATGCTGACCAGCGCGGCAAGGCGCGGATCGACGTGCAGCCACGGCGCGAACGCCACCGCCGCGAGACCCAGGGCACCGCCCAACGCGCCACCGATGGTGAACAACGGTGCCAGGGTGCCGCCGGAGGTGCCGCTGCCCAGGGCCACCGACCAGGACAGCAGCTTCAGCAGGCACAGGCCGACCAGGCCGACCAGGCCGATCCGGCCCGAGACGACGGCGGTGATGTTGGTGTAGCCGACGCCGAGCGTCGTGGGCAGGACGTAACCGACCATGCCCACCACGAGGCCACCCAGCGCCGGCCACCACATCCAGTGGATCGGCAGCTTCTCGAACCTGTCCTCGATCGCGTAGGTCAGGCGGGTAATGCCCACGCTCACCACGCCCACCAGCGCACCGAGCAGGATGTAGCTCGCCAGCGCGATCATGCCGGGTGCGGCGACCGCCGGCATGGGGAACATCGGCGCGCTGCCTTCGAAGACGACGTGCATGCCGGCGCCGACCACGGCGGCCAGCGCCACCGGGATCAGCGAGCGGGCGCGACGCTCGAACAGCAACAGCTCGATCGCCAGCAGCACGGCCGATACCGGCGCCGCAAACACCGCGGCCATGCCGGCCGCGGCGCCGGCCGCCAGCAGGGTCTTGCGTTCGTCGGCGGTCACGTGCGTCACCTGGCCGATCAGCGAACCGAGCGCGCCACCCGTCGCGATGATCGGGCCTTCCGCGCCGAACGGCCCGCCGCTGCCGATGGCGATGGCGGACGACAGCGGCTTCAGCCAGGTGATCATCGGCGGGATGCGACTCTGGTTGAGCAGCACCTGCTCCATCGCTTCCGGGATGCCGTGGCCACGGATCGCACGCGAGCCCCAGCGTGCCATCGCGCCGACGATGAGGCCGCCGGCCACCGGCACCAGGATGACCCACAGCCCGAGGTGATTGCCGGCCGGACTGACGAAGCCGACATTCCAGCGGCCGTAGAAGGCCAGGTTGGTGATGAGGCCGATCAGTGCGGTGAGGATCTTCGCGACCAGCCCGACCACCACCCCCAGCAACAACGCCACTGCGGCGACCCACAGCACGCGGCGATCCAGCGGCCGGAAAACACGCGGCATGTGTGCCGCGCTCAGTGTGACATCGAGGGACGGCGACAACGGCAAGGCAGCCCGCGAGCGGGGCCCGGCATCATTCTTCTGCATTTTGCACCCGTTCGCCTGTTCAGCCTGCGAAGGCTACGCGGAATTTGCGGTCGTGGCTGGCTGGAAAATGAACGGGAATCCGGCATCGCAAGTTGATTGCAGCAAAACAGGGAACGCATCGCATGGCGGATCTTGGCCGATGTCGGCCCATCGCTCCCCGGCCGCACCGCTCTCGCCGGTTGGCGCCGATGCCGCTGCGCCGCGCCCGACCGACGGCATTCGGCGCACGGAAGCGTGCGGCACGAACCGAGAAAGGGCCCGCGCGTGCGGACCCTTTCTTCATTCAGCACACCGATCGCGGTGAATGCCTAGCCGGGTTGTTCCACCACCGCCACGCTGACGCTCGGCGAAACGTCGCGTTGCGCCCACAGCTTGGCGACGAAGTCCCAGGTCATCATCAGGGCAGCGACCGCGAACACGATGTCGCCGGGCATGCGCATCCATTGCCAGAACGTGGTGGTGTTGTAGAACGCGAGGCTGCGTGCATAGGCGTAGCCATGCGTGTACACGGCCTGCAGCTGCGGCCAGCCGATCGGGTAGAAGTTCAGCACGATCCACATCACCAGCCCGGCGTTGTACAGCCAGAACGCCCATGTGCCGATGCGATCGCTCCACGGACGTTCGCCGTTGAGGCAGCGCAGCACCATGTACAGCAGGCCGATGGCGAGCAGGCCGAACGCACCGAACATCGAGGTGTGCGCGTGGTTGAGGGTGAGGAAGGTGCCGTGCTCGTAGTAGTTCACCAGTGGCGCGTTGAGCGTGCCGCCGCCGAACACGCCGGCGCCGACGAAGTTCCAGAATGCCGCACCGAGGATGTACAGGTAGGCGAGCTTGTACGGGAAGTCCTTTTTCTGCCGGATGTGACGATGCTGGTCGATCGCTTCGAGCACCAGCAGTACCAGCGGCAGCACCTCGACGAAGGAGAACATGCTGCCCACGCCGACCCACAGCCCCGGCTCGCCGGCCCAGTACAGGTGATGGCCGGTGCCGAGCACGCCGCCGATGACGATCAGGATCCATTCGAACAGCACCGCACGCTCGACCATCTGCCGCGACACCAGCCCCAGCGCCATCAGGAAATAACCGGTGACCGCCGCGGTGAACAGCTCGAACGCCAGCTCCACCCACAGGTGCACCACCCACCAGCGCCAGAAGTCGGTGATCGAGAACGACGGGTTGGGCGAGGCCAGCGGGATCATGCCGAACACGTAGAACAAGGCCACCGTCAGCGTGCTGATCCACAGCAGGTGCTCGATCCGGAACAGCCCGTACAGCGAGCCGCCGCTCTGCCTGAACAGCGTCTTCAGGGTAGGCAGGAACGCGCGCAGCAGCACCAGGCACCACACCGCCAGGCCCACGAAGAACAGGATCTGCCAGAAGCGCCCCAGCTCCAGGTACGACAGCCCCTGGTTGCCGAACCAGAACCAGTTCGTGTCGACCAGTCCCATGATGCCCAGGTAGTCGCCGATCAGCGCGCCGGCCACGATCGCCACCAGCACCCAGAAGATCAGGTCGACCAGCATCTTCTGCCCGGCGGGCTCGCGCTTGCCGATCAGCGGCGCCAGGAACAGCCCCGCGCCGATCCAGCTCACGCCGATCCACACGATCGGCGCCTGCAGATGCACGCTGCGCAGGAACGCGAACGGCAGCCACTTGCCGACGTCGATGCCGTAGAAGCTGACGCGATCGGTGTAGTAGTGCGCCATGATCGAGCCGGCCAGGATCTGCACCAGCAGCACGCCGGCCACCACCAGAAAATATTTCCACAACGCCTTCTGGCTCGGCGTGGGCGCCTTGAAGCCCAGCAGCACCGGCTCGAAGGTTTCATTGGCCGCTTTCGGCTCGATCCACAGGCGGAAGACCACCAGCACCGCGCCGATGGCGAAGAACACCATCGTGAAAGAGATCCAGGTCCACAGGAAGGTGGCCGGGGTCGGACTGTTGCCGACCAGCGGTTCGGCCGGCCAGTTGGTGGTCCAGGAATAGTTCTTGCCGGGGCGGCGGGCCACCGTGGTCAGCGACGAGTACAGCAGGAAATTGGCGGTCTGCCCGGCACTGACCGGATTCAGTGCGCGGGCGCGCGTATAGCCCTTGGTGGAATCGTCACTGAGCAGCGAGGTGCCGATGCGCGTGCGCAGCGTAACGATCGCCTTGGCCACGGCGTCAGGCAGCACCACCTGCGGCTGGCTCAGGTCGACGCCCTGCAGCTGCTTGCGCATGGCGCGGGTGACGCCGGACTGCTGGTCGGCGTCGATCGCGGCGAAAGGCTTGCCGTAGCGCGCCAGCGCCAGGTTGTTCTGCACTTCCTTGGCCAGTTCCACCAGATATTGCGCGGTGTAGTCCTCGCCGAAGGCCGAGCCCATGCCGTACAGACTGCCGTAGTCCATCAGGTCGGCTTTCTGGAAGCCCGACTTGCCGGCCACGATGTCGGCATAGGTCATCACGGTGGTGCCGTCGTGGGTGACCATCTGCTGCGGCAGCGGCGCGGCCTGCCGATAGGTGGAGCGGGTGGCGGCGGCCATGCCCAGCCAGCAGGCTGCGGCGACGATCAGCAAGATCCAGATCAGCACCCGGCTGGTGCGATCCTGCGGGCCCGCCTGGCCCGCGCTGGGTGACAAGACGTTCATGCCATGTTTCCTCAATAGCCATCGATGCGATGACGGCATATTGCGGGAGGGACGCGTGCCGACCCCTGATGTGGATCAGCTGGCGGTGCGATAGTCGTCGCGTTGCGCAATCGGTCGTTCAACGCTCGCGCGCGTTGCGTGCCAGCTCGCGCAAGCCGGCGGCATCGACGATCTCCAGCTGGCGGCCGTCGAGCCGGATCAGCCCCAGGTCGCGCATCCGCGTGAACTGCCGGCTGACGGTTTCGGAGGCCAGCCGCAGGTAGTTGCCGATATCGATGCGCGACATGCTCAGGCGCAGACTGGTGCCGGAAAAGCCCTGGCTCTCGAAGCGCTCGGACAGATCGACAATGAACGCCGCCACGCGGGCCTCGGCGGTATTGTCGCCGGCCAGCAACGCGGTCATGCCCAGTTCCTTGGAGAGCAGGCGGAACAGCTGCCGCTGCAACCCCGGCACGCGCGTCGCCAGCGAGCTGATGGCCGGAAACGAGAACTGGCAGAAGTAGGAAGTCTCCAGCGTGACCGCATCGCAGGGATAGTGCTCCGGATAGATCGCATCCAGCCCGATCACCTCGCCGGGTATGTAGAAACCCAGCACCTGCTCGTTGCCGTCCCGATCGACGCTGACCGTCTTCACCATGCCGGCACGCACCGCGTAGATGGCCTTGAACGGCTCGTGATTGCGGAACACATGCTCGCCGGCACGAAACGCGCCGACGTGCTCGACCAGCACATGCAGGTCGCGCAGCGTGGCCTTGTCGTAGCCAGCCTCGATGCAGATGCCGGAAAACGCGCAAGTGCTGCAGAAGCGCACTTCGTCGCCATCGTCCGCGATCGGGTTACGCCGCGGATCGACGATGTACTGAATCTTCGAAGGCATAACATCCGCTGGCGCCACGTGGCGCATGCTCAAGTCCGCCCCATCATATCAAGTGCGGCGGTCTCGCCGCGAACGCGCAGGCGGGCATGATGACGCAGGATCGGCATGCCGGCGGCAAGTACGGGAACCGGCCCGATTCGGGCCCGAACCACCGGGCGATTACCGCTCGTTGTCGTGTTGCCCCATGGGAAATGAGTGTTGCCCGTGACGATCGCCGCTGTCCGTCCCTGCCCCCGACTGCGGCGGCAGGCAGTGCCGGGCCAGATGGAAGGCGGGCGTTCCCGGTGCAGGGCAGGCATCCCTCAACAGGGAGATCAATTCGGGAGTCACCTCATGGAAACCCAGCACTTCCCCGCCATGGTCCCCGACAAAAGCTTGTGCATCCGCCTGCTTCGCAAACGACGCCAGGGTCGGCCCCATCGATCCGGGCAAGGGTTGCCAGGCCACGAAATAGGCCGTGCGCGCATCGATGAAACTGTCCGCGGCATTGCTCGGATGTCTCCAGTCGATCCGTGCGCTGTCCTGCACGAACAGATGTTGCAATCGAGTCATGTTTTCCGGCTGCAGGACATAGGCAAAAAAATCGCGTGTCGAGTCGAACTTGAGCGGCAACTTGCGTCCCTCGACATACGCCTCGCCGCGCGGGCCGGGCGACCCTGCGATGTACATGCCGCACACGGCACAGACATCGTCTTTCCGGATCGCCACCGCGTTTTGCGGCGGCAGCGCCTGGTTGTCCCCGCAGCCGGCCAGCAACAGGCCCAGCAGCAGTATGAGGCAGCCGACCTTGCCGGCGCGCCCGCGTAGCGACGACATCGAACGATTCATCCCCCGAACTGAATGGCTCTTACTTGAGCGGAAAGCCCCAATTTCGTCATTCCTGCGAAAGCAGGAATCCAGTGACTTCCTCGTCGCCTCAGGCCCCCAAAGGCGCTGGATTCCCGCTTTCGCGAGAATGACGAGCTTCAAGCAAGTGCCATTCATGCCCGACCTCATACTTCCTTCCGGCGAAACACGGACAGCGCGATCCAGAACGGCACCACGATCCAGCTCAGCATGACCAGGTACAGCATCGCGGGATGATAGACGTGCGAAGCCGTCATGCCCATGAACAGATCGTTGCCGGCGCCATGGCCCAATGTGGTCAGGTTGATGAGCCTGAACACGTCGATCGGATTCAGCAGCAGCAGGTAGGGGTAGACCGCCTGCTCGGCGTGGTTGCCGCCACTGAAAACCAGCACCGCGAGCAGAGCCAGATCGAACAGCACGACACTGGCAAACCACATCACCAGCGCCAGTCCGGCAGCCCTGGATTTGTCGTCCGTGATGACGCTGATCACGCATGCCAGCGCAACAAAGCTGGCGCCGAGCATCGAAGCACTCGCGATGAAATTGCCGATCTGCAGCCAGGCAGCCAGGGTACGCGTCGGTGGCTGCATCAACTGGATGATCGCCACCGCCAGCCCGAATCCGGCCAGTGCCGCGGCCCCCAACGCCGCGCAATGCCCGACAAACTTCCCGGTCAACAGCTCGGCTCGCGACAACGGATAGCTGAGGATCAGCAGCAGGGTACCGTTGTCCCGCTCGCCGACGATCGTGTGGTAGGCGATCAGCAAGCCGATCAACGGGATGATGAACGCCGCCAGCGTGGTGAGACTGGCGAGGGTCGCCTCGAACGAGGTGAATCCCACCTTGCCCGCCGCCGCGCCGCCGAAATAGGCAATGCCCAGCGCAAGAAACGCGAACAGGATCGCCACGGCAATCGTCCAGCGATTGCGGAAATCGTCCCGGAACTCCTTCCTGGCGACCACCAGCATGCTGTTCATGGCAGCTCCCCCGCATTCCTCCGCTGATTGGCGCCCAGCCAGTCGTACAAGCGGGCCAAGGTCGGCTCCCTGACTTCGACATCGGCAATGATCGGATGCCCGAGAATGCTTCGGAGCAAATCCACCTTGCCATCTTCCGGTATCTGGATCTCGAGCCGCCCGTCCGGCTGAATTGCATGCACGACACCCAGATGCTCCAGGTCCTGCGCCAGCCCCGACCCATCGGTCTGCGCATCCAGGCGAACGCTCACGATGCTCGGCAACCCCGCCTGCCGGCGCAGGCCGATCATGCTGCCCGCAGCCAGCAGCTGACCCTCGCGCAGGATCAGCGCACCATCGATGTGCGGCTCCAGCTCCGCCAGCAGATGCGAGGAAATCAGCACGCATCGACCCGCCTGCCGCAACTCGCCGATGATCGCGTACAGCTCGCGGGTCGCCTGCGGATCCAGCCCCGCGGTGGGTTCGTCGAGCAACACGATCTCCGGCGAATTCAGCAGGGCCTGCGCCAGACCGAGGCGCTGCCGCATGCCCTTGGAATACCCGCTGACCCGCCGCCCGGCGGCATGGCCGAGACCAACGCGTTCGAGCAGCTGTCGCGACTGTTGCCGGGGCGCATGCTTCAGGCTGGCCAGGTAATCGATCACTTCCTGCCCGGTGAGGTTGCCGTAGAAGGCGACGCTCTCCGGCAGATAGCCGAGTCGTCGACGCAACGGATGGGTATGCGAACCCCACGGGGTCTCACCGAGAACCTTGACGTGGCCACTGGTGGGCGCGATGAGGCCAAGGATCAGCTTGATCAGGGTCGACTTGCCGGCGCCGTTGTGGCCGAGCAGCCCGATGACCTGCCCGTTGGGAACGGTCGCGCTGATCTCCTGCAACGCGGTGACGCGCTCATACCGTTTGCAAAGTGCCGCGATTTCAATGGCGTTTTGCATCGACACGCTCGCTCCATGGGGCAGGCAGTCTCATCAGTGGATGACTGTCCTGGATGTTTGGGGGGGTGAACACGGGAAAGGATCGTTGCACATAGCGGAGCAGCAAAATGGACGGACTGGACATGAGCATCCGGGCGTCAGGGTATTTCCACAGGAGAACGTCCACCCCATCGTTCGGACGATACGGTACATCGCCCAGCCCATCGCCGTTGAGGTCCCAACCGAGATAATCGCTCCAATAATTGCCGCTGCCATTCAACGACCATTCCTCGGCAACGTTCTGGACATACTTCACCTGAATCTGGTTGTTCAGGAAGGCATTCCCATAGACCTTGTTATCCTGAGACCCCGCCGTGACGTGAATGCCAACCGGGGAATCCATTATCAAATTGCCATGAATTTCGTTGAATTCGGAGTTGTACACGAACATCGCCTTGCCTTCGGCGCCGTCGATCACCTTGCCGTCGGCATCAAGTTCTCCGGTGATTCCGCGAATCTCGTTGCCGCTGATGTCATTGTAGGTATCGTAATTGAACAGGATTCCATAGGACGAATCGTTGAATATGCGATTGCCGTCTACCCGCAAGTGACTCGAACTCATCAACGCCATCCCCGCGACATTGTCAAAGCTGATGTTGTCCCGCAGCGTTTCGCGCTGCGCGTACATCTGGTGCACGCCATACTGGACGCCGTGAATGCGATTTCCGACGATAAAATCGTCGTGGCTCACGTAGTCGTAGATGCCGTCCCGCGTCGCGCTGACATCATTGGCCTCGATCGTGCAACCGGTATCGTTCCACAGGTGGATGCCGTCTCCGCGATCCGCGACTCGCAGGGTGGCGATCCCGGTGATCGTGTTGTGGATCACGCGCACCCCGGCAGCGCCATCGAGGTAGACGCCGAACAAGATGTTCTCTATCCGGTTGTCGACGATCGTGGCGCCAGCGGCCTTGCCCTCCACGAATACACCCGCGTTCATCGCCGTGAGATCGTCGCCGGAATGACGAATGGTGAGGTCGCGCACCGTCACCCCGGGCGCGGTGATCCGTACCACATCCCCGTTGCCGTCGCCGTCCAGTACCGCACCCGGCTGGCCCTGGAGCGTAATCGGCTTGTCGAGCAGCAGATGCACATGATGGATCCCGGGCGGCACGCTCAGCGTGGCGCCCGCCACCGCCGTGGCGATCGCGCGCTCCAGTCCGTCATCCGCATGGGCCATGGGCGAGATGGCCCATGATGCAACGAGGAACAACAGGGCGCAGGTCCGGTTGCCTTGTGTTTTCAATGGATATCTCATCCGCCATGGCGAGGCGCACCGCCGCGGCAGGCTGCCGCGGCGGTGCGGTCTCCCTCAGGCCTCCACGAGCATCCGTCCCCTCATTTCGAGATGCAGGGCATGGCAGAAGAACGTGCAGTAGTACCAGTACACACCCGGCTTGTTGGCAACAAACGTCACCGACGAGGTCTCCTGCGGACTTATCTCCATGTTGATACCGTAACTCGACATGCAGAATCCGTGCGACAGATCCTCGACCTGATCGATGTTGGTGACGGTCACCGTGACTTCGTCGCCTTTCTTGACCTTGAAGCTTTCCAGACCGTACTTGGGCGCGGAGCTTGTCATGTAGACAAACACCTTGCGCCCCTGGCGGATGACCTTGCTGTCTTTCTCCAAAGTGATGCCGTGGCGCTTCGCCAAAGCCACGGTTTCGGCGAAGAATGGATCTTTCCGGTCCCAGATGCGCTTGATCTTGTTCATCAGCACGCGCCGGTGGACGAGTATCGTGTCGTGCGGCTCGGAATACACGGGACCGTCGGCGACCAGTTTCATCTGGTCGCCGGATATGTCGATCAGCTGGTCGTTGTCCGGATGCAATGGCCCCACCGGCAGGAAGCGGTCTTTCGAGAACTTGTTCAGCGAAATCAGCCAACGCCCATCGGCATCGCGCGTCTCGCCCATCGAGCTGTGACAATGACCCGGCTGATACGCGACATCCAGCTTCTGACGCAGGTAATTGACTTTCTTTCCCGCATACGCGTCGATGGCGTCCTGGATATTCCATTTGGCGATCTGGCTGTCGATGAACAACGTCGTGTAAGCGTTGCCCCGGTTGTCATAGGCGGTATGCAACGGACCAAGCCCCAGCTGGGGCTCCGCGACTACGACATCGCGCGGATTCTTGAGCTTGCCGGCGAAATAATCGTCGATCTTGCTCCAGCTCATCACGGTGACCGTCGGCGACAGCTTGCCGTTCGCCGTGACGTATTTGCCGTCGGGGCTTGCGTTGATGCCGTGAGGATTCTTGGGCACCGGGATGTACAAGGTCAATGGCGAACCATGGCGCCCATCGACAACGGGTACCTTGGATTTTCCGATCGTCTTGAATTTGCCCTGGCGGACGGCTTCTTCGATGCGCGCAATGTTGAAAACCACGACCCAATCGCGTTCGCTCTGCATCATGCCCGCGAGATCGACCGCTTTCTCGCTGTTGTAGCATGTTGCGGCAGAATACTTGCCGGCGTAGTCGCAATCCGTATTGTCCAGGTTGCCGTCGACCAGCACCTGCCAGGCGACCTCCATCGTCTCGCCATTGACGGCCGTATGCAGGGTCCAATACTTCTTCGGGTCGTCGAGATCCCGCCCATCGTTCGGGCTCGGTATGATGAATTCACCGTTCGCGAACACGTACCCCGTATGCGGCTCGCGCTGTACGCGCAGTCCGTGAAAAGCCTGCACGTTCGGAATTTCAATGATCTTGTCCGTCCGCATCACGTCGCAGCGTATGCGCGCGAGCCGCGGATTGGCCTTGTCATTGATGAAGATGTATCGACCGTCATAGTGGCCATGGGTCTGGCTCATGTGCGGATGATGACAGTCGCCACCGGGCGGAAAATCCTTGCCCAGTACGCGTTTGCTCTCGTTGGTAATTCCCCAGCCGATCGTGAAGTCGGGATTGAAAACGGGAACCCGGATGAGTTCGCGCATCGACGGTACGCCGATGATGCGGATCTCGCCCGACTGCCCGCCGCTCGAAAAGCTGTAGTACTCGTCGAGCTTGCCCGGTGCGACGTAGTCTTCCGGGATGGCTCCGGCTTCAGCCGCAAGTGCCTTGTGTGGAAGCGCCAGTCCGCCCATCAGCGCACCACCCGCTCCGGCCAGACCGGCCATGGCGCTGGCCTTCATGAAGTTGCGGCGCGCCGGATTTCCCGGAAATTCCTGCGGGTACGCGGTCTCGTTGTCCGCTGCCGGCATGTTGGCGTCGACTGCCTTTTCTTGGATCTTGCTTGATTCGTCGTTCATGGCACAGCATCCCTCTCTATGTTGGAGTCAACTATCTCAATCCACTGGTTTGGTCGGTTCCGCTGGTGTTGCTGACGTCATTTCGCTTGTCACGGTCATTACGGGTGTGGGTAGTGGGCGGGCGGCGCGCTCCTTCCGCTTGCGGCGTTCGACCAGCGGCGGGCACTTGTAGTCGTTCTCGTAGGTCACCTGGCAGTCCAGGCAGTAGTGACACTCGTTGTAGTTGATCTGCCCGATCGGGTTGATCGCCTTGACTTCGCACTCGTTGGCGCAGATCTGGCAGGGCCGTCCGCACTCGCGACGCCGGCGCAGCCACTCGAACAGCCGGACGCGCCCCGAGATGGCGAGGCCGGCACCCAACGGGCAGACGTAGCGGCAATAGACCTTGTTGGTGAATGCGGATGCGGCCAGCAAGGCCACCGCGTAACCCACGTAGCCCCAGGAGCGCATGAAGTGCAGGTTGATCGCCGTCTTGAACGGCTCGACTTCCGCGTACCGTTCGGCCAGGTTCACCGACTGCAGCGACAGCCCGAACAGAAACAGCAGCACGATGTACTTGATCGCCCACAACCGCTCATGGACATACGGCGGCGGCTCCAGCTGCGGCACCTTCAACTTCACCGCCAGCTTGTTGATGAGCACCTGCAGCGCCCCGAATGGACACAGCCAGCCGCAATAAACGCCCCTGCCGACCAGCAGCAGGGAAACGGCCACGAACGTCCACAGGATGAAGATCAGGGGGTCCATCAGGAAGGTGGACCAATGGAATCCATGGATCACCGCGTTGATGAAGGTCAGCACGTTGACCACCGACAGTTGCGCCAGGCCGTACCAGCCGATGAACACGGCGGTGTAGATCAGAAAGCCCACGCGCGAGCGCTCCAGCAGCGCCGGGCGCTTGACCACCCAGTCCTGGAAAACCAGGATCAGCGACAGGAAGACCAGCCCGGCCACCAGCACGGCGATCTCGAATCGACGCCCGTACCAGATCTTCACCCACAGCGGCGCGTCATCGGGAATCGGGCTTGCGCTGACCTTCGGCTGGATGACGTAGTCGGCAGGTATCCGGTAGCCGCCGGTGAACGTGCTGTAGATGCTTTTCAGCGGCCCGATCTGCCGGTTCACCAGCAGTTGCAGGGTCCATGGCGCGCCGGGATTGAAATGCATGCCATGGTGGAGGATGAAAATGCCCTTCTCGCCGAACGACGGCATGCCCGGCAGCTCCGGATCATCCAGTACGACGAAGTCGGTATCCTTGAACAGGAACAGTTTGCCGTCCTGCATGATGTGCAACCGGTCAAAGATGCCGCCGCGAACGTAGCCCAGTCCCTTGAACGAATAGATGCCGTTGGCGACGACGGCGATGGCCTCGTCCCCGGGGCCCAGACCCTGCATCACCGCGGCGTAGCCGGCATCTCCGAGCAGGTTCCTGCCCACCGTCGGCGGGGTGATGTCAGCGTAATAGAGGTCGATGAAGGTATCGCCTTCCTGACCCGGCGCAGGTGCCGTGGGGTCATCGATCAAGCCGCTGTCGGGCTGACCCTTGAACGCGTCGACGACCATCCCACGGGTGAGATGCAGTCTGCGGAAGGCGCCATTCCCGGTCAGCTGCTGCCAGTCGGCCTTCTTGAAATAATCGGCGCGGATCGTTGCCGGGGCGCTTTCGCTGGCCAGCGTACCGGCGACCAGATGCCGCGACACGGCGACATCCAGCGCCGCATTCATGATCGTCTCGTTCACCACCATCGAGGTCACGGTGGCGCTGCTGATCGCATCGATCTTCACGCTGCCGGAGGCGCTGCTGCCGCCGACGACGATCTTGTCCTTGACGCTGTGGCCGACATAACGCGCGACAAAATCGTACAGCCGCTGCACCGGAATGCCGACCAGCAGGATCGGCTCGTGCTGTTCGAGAACCTTGGTGCCGATGATCTTGCCGGTCTGGTCGATGGCCACGAGAATATTGACCGGCTGACCGGAATACGCAGGAACCGGCGCCACCATGACCGACTCGAAGACGTAGCCGATGACCTTGTCGCCGTCGTAGACGGGCGCTGCCGGCGGCTTGCCCGAGACGTCCCCGAATCGAGTTGCGGTGGGGAAATAGCTGCGGACTTCGGGAAATTGCCGATCGACGCCGGCAACGGCATCCATCGAAAAGAAGACCAGCAGGCAGGCCATGCACACAAGGAGCAACCCACCGCCAAGACTTGTCCTGCGGGTCCCCGGGGCCACGCCCAGGTATTCCGGTGGCGGGACGCGCATGTCAGACCACCTGCGCCTGGCCGGATATCTGCGGAAGGTCTCTTGAACGCCAGCTGCTGCGGCAGTCCCTGGAGAAGACCAGCCATTGATGGTTCTGCGTGGCCATGACTTCCTTCAATCGCGGCACCGGCATCGAGGCGGCGGCGACGCTCATCGCATCCGCATCCACCGAGGTGTCCGCCATGACCGTCACGCTGGCGTAGTTGAGCGGCGAGTAACCGGTATGCGGGTCGATGACGTGAAAAAGGGTCTTGTCGGTGGAGTAGAAGATCCGGTAGTTGCCGGACGTACCCAACGCCGCGTTCCGCAAGCGAATGACCGCCGCGACCTTGTTTGCATCCTTCGGATCGACGATGCCGACGTTCCAGTGACGATCGGGATCCACCCCTGCAATCGAGCGAATATCGCCCCCCGCATCGATCAACGCATATTCGATTCCAGACGCCTTCAGCGCAGCGATGCCCTGATCGATGACATAGCCTTTGGCGAGCCCATCGAGGGTTACCGACATGCCGGGATGGGTAAATCGCACGTCTTGCTCGCCGAGCGCGATCCGGCGGTAATCGATCAGGCGATCCCTGAGTTCGATGTTGCTGCGGTCGCGCGCGGTGAGCGAGGCAGGTTGGCGCATGGACTCGAAATAGGCGAGCACCGGCAGCACGCTGATGTCGAAGTCGCCGTCGGTGAGTGCCGAAATGGCCAGCGAACGCTGCAGCACCGTCCGCAGGTGCGGGGGCATCTGCGACAGGTAGCCATCGCGGTTCAGGCGCGCGACGGGGCTGTCTGCGCCGAAACGGGTCAGCACAGCCACCACCGCCGACATCTGCCGCCAGGCCGCTTCGATGGCGGCGCCGGCAGCCTCTACATCGTCGGCAAGGCAAGTGATCGAGACCGACGTCTGCATCAACGTCTGTTCGCGGCGCACCTCGAACAGATTGCGATGGCGCCGGGTCACGACCCAACCGCCGCCGGCAAGGAGGCCACCCATTGCCGCCAGCCCTGCGGCGGTCTTGAGCAGCTTCCGACGCGGCAGCGACACAAGTGCCGAACGTGGATTGCAGTCCAGCACGATATCGCCCTCCCGGGCACGGTTACCGTTGCGAAATCCCCAAGGCATCGCCTTACACCTTTCTTCGCTCAGCCTTTCGGCGCGTACGCGACACACCAGGCATGCGGCGCGATGCTGCCCTCGACGACGTTGCAGGTACCGTCGGCCGCGGCGGTCTTGCCCGCGGCGAAGTGAATGCAGTTCGCGCACTCATCCTTACCGTGAGGGGTGCTCTGATACATCATGGTGGCCTTGGACGACTTGGTGCCTTGCGCCCGTACCAGCGAGGGCTTCAGCAGGCCCGTCGCGGCAACGGCGCCGACGGCAGCGGCGGTGACGCCCCGCTTGATCAGCGTGCGCCGGCTTGCATTGAACTGATCGATTGGCTTCTTCATGTGGTTCTCCGTAGGTGGCTGGTTGACGGCGGTAAACCGGTCGTCGTGCGTCCCGCGGCCCGGCTCAGGAGGCGGCGACGGATCTTGCGGGGGGCCTGATCCGAGTGGCGCCGCCACCCTCCCCCTCATCGTCGGGATTGGCGCTGACGCCGAGGCGCCTGCGCATGAGCGGGCTGGTGGTGGTGTATTGCAGATGCACTTTTTCGCCGGGATTGAGGTATTCCCGTATCGCAAAGGCGCACAGCGCCGCTTCGTGAAACCCGGACAGGATCAGCTTCTTCTTGCCGGGATAGGTGCCGATGTCGCCTACCGCGAAGATGCCGGGGGTCGAGGTCTGAAACGTCGCGGTATCGACAATCAGCTGATGGTGGTCGAGCGCGAGACCCCAATCGGCAATCGGCCCCAATGCGGGATGGAGCCCCCAGAAAACCAGCAGTTGCGACGCCTCGATACGCTGCACCACCCCGCTGCGGGCGCGCACCCGAACCGCCTGCAGTTCGTCTTCCGCAACCTGCAAGCCGACGATGTCGCCCTCGAAGAACTGCATGCGTCCGGCATCGCACAAATCCCGCATGCGTCTGACATGGGCCGGCGCCGCACGGAATTTGGCGGAGCGATGAACCAGCACGATGCTGCGCGCACGGTCGACCAGTGCCAGCGCCCAATCCAGTGCCGCGTCGCCACCGCCGGCGATGACGATATCCTTGCCATCGAAGGCCGCGGGGTCGCTTACCTTGTAGTGCACCGCCCGCCCCGCCAGGCCGGCGGCCTCCGGCAACTCGAGCATGCGCGGTGCGAATGCCCCCAGTCCGGCGGCGACGATCACCGCTCCCGTATCGAATCTTTTCCCGCTGCAGGTGGAAACCTCGAAGCGGCCGTTTTCCCTGCGCCGCAGCGCAGACACGGTCTCGTCCAGATGAAACTGCGGCGCGAACGGGCGGATCTGTTCCTGCAGCCGCTCGATCAATTCCCGCGCACTGCACACTGGCACCGCGGGAATGTCATAGATCGGCTTGTCGGGGTAGAGCTCGATGCACTGGCCACCGACCTGCGGCATCGAGTCGACGACATGCGCATTGAGCCCGAGCAGGCCGAGCTCGAACACCTGGAACAGCCCGATCGGTCCGGCGCCGACGATGACCGCGTCGCAGCGAGACAGGGGGGCGACTGCGCACTCTTGCGAATCCATGCGCGCATGGTGTGTCGATCGACGATCCCTCGTCTTGACGTGGATCAGTCAAGCCATTTTTTTACGGATGGCAATTTGTCGCAGCAGCCAGATCGGGTACGGGCTCCAACATCGCGCTATCCGGTATCGCAAGGCATGCTGTGTCTCAGTGCTCAGCGTGCAGTTCGATGATCGCTTTCACGAAAGCGGGATCGAGCGCACCGGCGGCATCCGCGCTGGCCACGATGCGCCCTTTAGCATCGAGCAGGGACACCATGACGTTGTGGCTGAAGCCGCCGCCGGGCAGCTGCCGGTACGCGATGCCGAGCACGCCCGCGAGCATGCCCTCATC
>SCRF01000087.1 GCA_004322005.1 Rhodanobacter sp.
CCCTTGGTCAGCAGCCCGGCGCCGAGGCACAGGCCGAACAGCAACCAGCGCGGTTCGCTGCGATGCGCTTTCGGCGTCAGGCACAACAATGCGGCCAGCGTCCATACCGCAAGCAGGACGTCGTACATGATCTGCAGGCCGAACAGGAACGCGAAGCCCAGCGCCAGCAGCATCCACGGCGCCGCCTTGGCCATCCACGGCCGGCTCGGAAACAGGCGCCGCGCCAGCACCGCGAGCAGCACCAGCTGGGCGCCACCGCACAGCAGTTCCAGCACGCGCGGCCACACGTCGCTGACGCCGAACACGAACCAGCCGGCGCCGATCAACCAGAACAGCAGCGGCGCCTTTTCGCTGTAGGGCTGGCCGTTGAGATGCGGCACCAGCCAGTGGCCGTGGCTCCACATCTCCCACGCCACCGCCAGCGTGCGGGTGGAATACAGCGGCATCGGCCCATGCGAAAAGATCGCCAGCCCGGCGGCCAGCAGCCACAGCGACAGCCAGGGCCACACGGCACGCAGGTGCTCGAAACGGCTATAGGTGCGGTAAGACACAGGCGGACTCTTGGCGACGACGTGGACGATTCTAGCCTGCGCCGGATCTGCGCAAGGTCATCGGGCACACGCTCATGCCGGCCCCCAATAGCCGATCCGCCGGCGCAGCTTCAGCTTGCGCCACAAGTTCAATGGCTTGCGCCGCCGATTGCGCGCACCGGCGGCGACGAAGGCATCGATCGCATCGAGCACGCGTTCGCTGGAACGGCCGTCGCGGTACGGGTGGATCGCATCGGCGTGATCGCGGATGGCCTGCAGCAGTTCCGGCGGCCGCGCCAGCGCGCGTTCGATCGCCGGCTCGAATTGGGCGGGCGAGTCGATGTCGATCAGCTGCGGCCCCGGCCGGCGATTCCTGTACGTCACCACCGGCTTGCCGGTGAGCAGGAACTCGCTGAGCGCGGAGGAGGTGTCCGAGCACATCAGGTCCGCCTGCGGGAACAGTTCGAGGATATTGTCGTTCTCGACGAAGCGCAGGTATTCGTTCTGCAGCGCCTTGAACTTCGCCACGGTCTCGGGATTCATCTTCGGGTGAAAGGTGACGATCCAGTGCCAGCGGCCATCGCGCGAGAGGCGCCTGACCTCGTCGTACAGCGTCTCGGCGGCACTCCACGAGGGCGAGAAAGTGGAGTGGTACAGGATCACCGGCGGCTGGCGCACCGGCGGCAGCGGGCCGGCGATCTCGCGCATGAACGGATCGAGCTTCGGCCAGCCGGTTTCGGCCACGCTGAAGTGGCCCAGCTTGTCGGCCAGGGCCTGGAACTGCGCGGTGTCGCGCGGCCCGGTGGTGCAGTACAGGTCGAAGAAGCCACGGATATAGATGTGCCTGGGCTTGCCCGCGTCGAAACCGTGGAAGACCTCCACCTTGGCGCCGGGAAAGAAGTGCGGCAGGTGATTGCCCGGCGTGAGCACCGCCAGTGGTTTCCAGCGACGCACCCCGGCCACGTCGAGCAGGCGCTCGTCCTCGCGCAGATCTTCCGCGCCGGGCCCGTCGAAAAACCATGCCGCCTCGTCGCCGCGCGCGCGGATCGCCGCCTGCAGCGGACGCAGGATCGCCAGTGCGTAGCGTTCGGAGCCGTACAGGAGGTAGCGCTTTTTGGAAGACATGGGTGAGTCGCGAGTTGTGGATTGCAAGAGCTGCAAAATGAAAGTTGCGGTGAGCCGGTACCCTCACCTCAATCCTCTCCCAAAGGGAGAGGAGGCAAGGGTGCCGTGCGGGTTCGCTTGATCATGCCGCGTGGCGAACCTGTGCTTCAGCGGTCTAGGTGATGCTTGTTCAATAAATCGGTCGCGGATGCGACCGATTCGGGGTTGTTGACCATCTCGTAATAGCGCATGCGCTTGTACAGCGCGTAGCCGGCGGCGGTGTAAGCGATCATGAAACCGCGCCAGCCGTCGAGCATGGCCAGCCGGATCACGTAGTCCTTGAGGAAGGCCAGCGCGAACACGAACGGCGCCTGCCACATCCGCACCGGCTTGCCCTTGTCGCGCCAGTCGCGGCACTTCAGCTCGGCGTAGCGCAGCACCTTCAGCTGCTTGTGCGGCAGGGTCGGGTTGTTGACGTGGTTGAACGGCGCACGCAGCGTCGGCGCGCTGCCGTCGAACCGCAGCGACTCGTGCACCCGGGCGTCGGTCCAGCGCGCGCGGTCGCGGTGGTACAACCGCGCCAGCCGCTCGCCCACGGCCGGGCGATACCAGCGCATCGGCGCGCCCATGTAGATCGTGCTGCGCCTGAGATACGCGGCGGCGGCATCGCCGGCGATCAACGCCGGCAGGCGCTGCTGCAATTCCGCCGACAGCGCCGGCGTGAGGTATTCGTCGGCATCCAGCACCAGGATCCACGGGTGGCTGCACTGGGTGGTGGCGAAGTTGCGCTGCGGACCGAAGCCGAGCCAGTCCTGCCGGACCACGCGCGCGCCGTGCGCCTGCGCGATCGCCACCGTGTCGTCGTCGCTGCCCGAGTCGACCACCAGCTTCTCGGCCGCGAACGGCACGCTGTCCAGGCAGCGCGCGATGTTGTCGGCCTCGTTGTGGGTGATGACGGCGAGGGTCAGCGGCAGGGTGGGCATGGGCGGATTCTAGCCGATCCACTCTAGTCGATCCGTCCTGGCCGATTCGCCCTGGGAAAGTCCGAACGAGCTTCCGTTCGTCATTCCGGCTTTCGCCGCGATGACGGCTTATTCGGAAAATCCCTGGTGGATTCGATCAAAGCAGTTGCTGCAGCGCCTCCCGCAGCAAGCCGGTGAAGGCCCGCTCGTTCGCCTCGAACCACGCGCGTGCCCTGGCGCCCATGGCCGCACACTGCGCCGCATCCATCGTGCGGATTTGCGCGATCGTCGCTTCCAGCGCACCTTCATCGAACTGGTAACGCGTCGCCGCGTTCAACGTACCGACGGCGGTGGCCGCGACAAGCAGGCCGCGCTCGGGGCGCACCAGTTCGTTCATCGGCGGCGCATCGCAGGTGATCACCACCGCGCCGCAGCTCATCGCCTCGGTAATGTAATGCCCCCAACCCTCGGTTTCGGACAGGCACAGATGGAAGAAGTGGCTGTTCTGCAGGCGGCGTACTTCGCCGATGTCGCTCAGCGTGGCGACCCGGTGCTCCAGGTTGTCCTGCGCCGGCAGGCCCGGGATATCCTGCGCCGTTTGCGGCGACTGCAACACCAGCAGCGGCGGCCATTCCGGGTGGCGCCGCCATAGTGCCAGCAGCCGTTGCGTGCCCTTCATCCGGCTGGCGCCTGCCAGGTGCAGAAAGTGCATTTGCCGCGGTATTTCCGGCATGCGGCAGTCCGTGCTGCGGAACCCGATGTAGCGCGTATCGAAGCCACGCGCCCGAAAGATGGACGTCGCGATCCGGGTCTTGGTGAGCAAGGCGTCGAACCGGTGCAGGTGGCGTTCGTCCCGCGGCGACAACCATTCCGGATTGGGGATGAACAAATTGCGCCGCGCCATGCCCAGATAGTCCGGACGCACATGCTCCAGCATGATGCTGGCGTCGAACTTCCACGACGAGCGGCCGCCACGGCGCAACCACTGCCACAGCAGCCGGATGCGCAGCAGCAGCGCGGCCAGGGTCTGACGGCGACGGCCCGGGCCGACGGTCGTCAAATGCACTTCGTGGCCCAGCGACTGGAGTACCTCGCGCAACAGGCGGATGTCGTGGCCCAGACCACGATCGTTGTTCCAGCCGATCAGATTGATGCGTGCGGCGAGCTTTTGATCAGACACGCTGCGCGACCTGCCGCTGCGTGGTGAGCCGACCGATCAATACGGCCAGTCCGAGCACCAGGAAGAAATACATCGAGTGCGGCATGGTGCGGTAAAACACGTTGTCGGTCAGCGAGCACAGCGCATACATGCCCACCACGACCAGGCCGGCAAGGGCCGGGGCCATCACGGCTTCCCCCTCATGCCGCAGATGGCGGGCGAAATAACCGAACGGGACGCCGAATATCAGCAGCACCACCAGCAATCCCGGCAGCCCGCCGGTGGCAGCCGCATCCAGGTATTCATTGTGGGGGTGGTCGTACTTCGCGATGACGGGATTGGCATGGCCGGCTGCAATCTGCTGGCGTGCATACACCCCGAACTGGTCGGTGCCAACGCCGGCCAACGGATGGTCGAGGAAGGCGTGGCTGGCCGTGCGCCACATCTCCAGGCGCTCGCGAACGGCACCGTTGGCATCGTCGCGGTGATTGTAGGTTGCCACTTCCGGGCCGACGGCAGCGAGGCGGTGCAACAGCACCTCATGCACGCTCGCCCCAGCCAGTACGCTGCCAGCAATGATCGCCCCGAGCAGCAGCAGGGTCCGGCGCCAGTGACGGGTCCGGCGCGCATAGATCAGCAGCAACAGCAGCAGCGCCGGCACGAAGGCCAGCAAGGGGCCGCGGCTCTGCGTCAGCAGGGCGCCATACATGGCGAACACGGCACCCGCGCCGTGCAACCCTTGCTCCAGACGGTTGCCGGAGGCAAACAGCACGCGAATCCACGCCAGCAGCGACAGCACCAGCAAGACCATGGCGAACTCGATCGCACCCCAGCCGCCGCCGTTCAGACCATAGGCGCGGGCAATGCCGAGCACGTCGTGCTGCACGATGCAGACGGTGCCGAGCAGGATCGCCGTCAGGCTGAAGCCGAGCCAGACCCAGCGCATCCGCAGCGGAAGGCTGAAGACCGCCGCCGTCGCCACGTAGAGCAGGATGTGCGAGGGCCGGTCGAACTGTTTCCAGCCCAGCCCATGGCCGAGGATATTCAGCGCCGGGTAAAGCAGGCCCAGCAAGCACACGACAACGACCGGCCATGCATGGCGATAGCTGCGTCGTGTTGCCGGGTGGCGCCACAGCAGCGCCAGCCCGGCCAGCAGCAACAGCACCGACGGCAGGGCCTTGGCGTGTCCGGACACGGTGAACGACAGCGGCATCAGGGCAACCAGCAGCGACACCAGACCAAGCTGCCATGCGCTCCATTTTTCATCCATGCCGAGGCCTTCCTTCCAAAGGGTATCCGTAGACTTCACGACAGGCTCCACTCTTGTCGGCGAATGCCACGCGAATCCACATGATACTTTAGGCCGCCTTCGCCACCATGCAGGGCAGGCAGAGGCAGAGTGACCGGGTTCAGGTTTTGGCCGCGACCCGGTGCCGTCCCTGTTTCATTTCATCTGTGCGGGCCGCTGTCTTGAAACTCCTGTTCACCAATTTCCATGATGGCGACGGAGGGGGCCACACCACGTATGTGCTGGCGCTGGCCGGGGCGCTGGCGGCGCGGCATCGGGTGCATGTGGCGGCGCCGCCGGGAAGCCGTCTGTATCGCGAGGCCAGCCTTCTGCCCGAGGTGCATGTTCTGGCGCAACCGTTCCCGAATGGGCTGAACAAACTGCCCGCACGCCGCCGTGCGCGCCGGCAGCTTGCCGCGCGGCTGCGCGAGCACGATTTCGATCTGGTGCACGTGAACGGTTCGGCCGACCATCGGCTGGTGATGGCGGCCATGCACGGGCTGTCGCGCCGGCCGCGCATCGTGTTGACCAAGCACAACTCCAAGCCGATGACCGGGATCGGCCACTGGTGGCGTGCGCGGCGCGGCACCGATCTGGTGATTGCGGTGTGCGATTACACGCATCGCGCACTGGCCGCTTCGCCGTATCGGCGCTGCCGGCTGGCCACCGTGTACAACGGCGTGGACATCGCGCATTTCGTGCCGTGGCCGGCGGCGCCGGCGCAGGCGCAGCGGCAACGCTGGGTGGCCGATCCGCACGCGCTGTTGCTCGGCAGCAATGCCGGCACCGCGAACTACAAGGGCTGGATGGATCTGGTCGAGGCGCTGGCGCTGTTGCCGCCGGCACTGCGTGGGCAGGTACACCTGTTGATTGCCGGTCAGCCGCCGGAAATGCGCTGGCTGCAGCGTATCGCCGAACTGGGATTGGCCGAGCAGGTGCACTTTCCGGGGTTGCTGGCGGATGTGCGGCCGGCGATGGCTGCGATCGATGCCGGCTTCGTGCTGTCCTGGGACGTGGAGACGATCTCGTTCGCCTGCCGCGAGATGATGGCGATGGGCAAGCCGGTGCTGGTCAGCGACTATGCGGGTCTGCCGGAGAACATTCGCCCGCAGGTGGATGGCTGGTGCGTGCCGCCCCGCGATCCTGCGGCCATGGCGCGGATGCTGCAGCAACTCCTGCAGCAGCGCGATGCGTTGCCGGCGATGGGTGCCGCGGCGCGCCGGCATGCCGAGGAAGCGTTCGGCCTGTCCCGTTTCGTCGACAGCACCGAGGCCGCTTACGCCGCCTTGCTGGCGGCGCGCTGAGCCTCGCTCAATCGGTCGCGTTCTTGTTGCTGCCACCCGCGACCGGCACGCAACCGGGCATCACCGCATCGGCTTGGTACATCCACCATTCGCGGCGGTTGGCGTGACCCACATGGCGTGCCCTCCGGCGGTTCACGCAATCGCCCATCGCCGTATCGAGGCTGAAGATCCAGCGCCGCGACGGCGCGGCCTGCAGCCACGCAGTGGCCTCGGCATACTGCTGCGGCCAGGGTTTGAGGAAACCGAACTCGACCACCGGCCCCTGCGCCATCAGCAGGTTCTGTTCCTTCCATGCGACCAGCCCGATGGTGGCTCCCGGCCCGGCGATATGGCGCGCCCGCAGCATCACGTCGGCGGCCGAACGGTCGCCGTTGAGCACGGGATAGCCCCACAGTCCGTACAGCACCCACAGGGTGCCGGCGAACGCCAGCCAGCCCAGCGCCGCGCGGCGCACCCGCGTGAGCGCGGCGATCGCCACGCCGGCCAGCCCCACGCTGAGCAGCAGCCACCACAGCTGCGGGTTCAGCGCGAGCCGGGTGGCCCAGGCCGGATGCCGGTACATGGCCAGCGTCGCGGCAACGGTGAGCGTGATGCTCAGCAGCACGGTCAACGCAAAGATCGCCGTGCGCACCCCGCGCTTGCGCAGCAGGCCCGGCAGCAACGGTGCCAGCGCCAGCGCCGTCATCGGCAGCGCCGGCAGGATATAGACGTCGCGCTTGCCGGGGCTGATCGAAAAGAACAGCACGACCAGCACCACCCAGCCCAGCGGCAGCAGGTAGCGCGCATCGTGGCGTTTCAGCCGCCGCCACCATGCCGGCAGTGCCCAAAGCAGCAACAGCGAAAGCGGCAACCAGTCGACGGCGATGATGCCGAGAAAAAAGGTCGGCGGCTGCAGGTGTCCGGCACCCGGCGCCGCATAGCGGTGCACGGTCTGCCGGAACAGGATGTTCTGCACGTACGCCGCGTGCTGCGGATCGCCATCGGCGCGGGCGGCCAGCAACATCGGCAGCAGCCACGCCAGGACCGGCACGAAAAACCACACCAGGCCGCCGAACCAGCGCCAGCCGCCGGTCGGCATCGCCAGCTGTCGCCAGTGGCCGCGGCGCGCCACCAGGTAGGGAATCAGCAGCAGCCATGCCAGCACCCCGACGCCCTTGGTCACCACGCCCACGCCGGCGAAGAAACAGCCCGCCGCGTACCAGCGCCAGGACGGTCCCAGCAGCAGGTGGCGCAGCAGGCCGTAATTGGCCAGGGTGATCCAGCCCAGCAGCAGCGGATCGATCTGCGCGTCGCGCATCTGGTAGGTGAAGTGGATCGTGACCAGCAGCGTGGTCGCCGCCAATAGCGCGCTGCGGTGGTTCCACAAGCGGCGTGCCAGATCGTAGACCAGCGCCAGCGAGCCCAGGCCGGCGATCAGCGACGGCAGCAGAAACGCCACGCGCCAGCTGCCGGTGAGCATCCAGGCCAGCGCCTGCAGCCACATGAACAGCGGCGGCTTGTCCGGATACAGTTCGTGCCCACGGTGGGGAAACAGCCACTGGCCGTGTTCGATCATCCACCGTGCGGCGAGGGCGAAGCGCGGTTCGTCGGACGGCCACGGATCGCGCAGGCCGATGCCGACACCCAGCAGCAGCAGGGCGAACACGCCGAACAGCAGCAGCTCCCGGCGGGCGCTGCGCAGCCACAGCGGGCGCGCAGCCGACAGAGGTACGCAAGGCTTCACGGCGGGCAGGCTCCCAAGGCACGCACAAAGTCGTCAGCATAGCCCGGCATGCTGGATCGTTCGAACGCGATCGGCATGCATGTCGATCGGTCAACCGCGCGCGATCTCGCTCAGGACTGCTTCTGCAGCACCGCGTAATACATGCCGTCCAGATCGCCATCGCCGGGCAGGATCTGCCAGCCGGGCGCCGCCGCCTGTCCGACCGGCAGGGTGAACGCCACGGGTTTTGCATCGGTGTGCGCGGCCACGAGTTCGGCGACGATCGCCTCGTTTTCCGCGCGCAGCACCGAGCAGGTGATGTAGACCAGCCGCCCGCCCGGTGCCAGCAACGGCCACAGCGCGGACAGGATCCGCCGCTGCTGCGCCTGCATGGCGGCGACGTCGCTTTCGCGCCGATGCAGCCGCACATCCGGCCGCCGCCGCAGCACGCCGGTGGCCGAACACGGCGCGTCGATCAGGATGCGGTCGAACGGCTGGCGCTTCCACCAGCCGGCAGGTGCACCGGCGTCGCCGACCACCACTTTCGCATTCAGGCGCAGGCGCATCAGGTTCTGCCGGATGCGCTCGGCGCGTCCGGCGTCGCTTTCCAGCGCGGTCAGATCGATGTCGGCGCGTTCAAGCAGGTGGCAGGCCTTGCCGCCGGGCGCCGCGCAGGCATCGAGCACGCGCAGACCGGTGCGCAGGTCGGCCAGGTCGGCGGCCACCTGTGCGGCGCCATCCTGCACCGCGAACGCGCCCTCCTCGAAACCGGGCAGGCGGGTGACGTCGGTGCTGTGCGGCAGGACCAGCGCGTCGACCAGCCAGGGGTGCGCGGTGGCCGCATGACCGGCGGCGTGCAGTTGTTCGAGCAAGGCCTGCCGTTCGCTGCGCCGGCGATTGACGCGCAGCATCAGCGGCGGTTCGCGATTGTCGGCCAGCATGACCGCCTCGGCCTGCTGCGGCCAGTCGCGGACCAGTGCAGCGGCCAGCCATGGCGGATGCGCGTGACGGGTCTGCGGCTTGGCATCGAGCCGGGCCAGCCGGGTTTCACGCTCACGCTGCCAGCGCCGCAGCACGGCATTGACCAACCCGGCCAGTTGCGGCCGCTGCAGGGCTCGGGTGGCCTCGACCGTGGCCGCTACCGCCGCATAGTCCTGCAGTTCCAGGATCTCCAACTGGACCAGGCCCAGCACCAGCAGGGCGTGGATGGCCGGATCCTTGTGGCGCAGGGATTTTTCCAGCAGGCCGTCGATCGCGGCATCGAAGCGCAGCCACCAGCGCGCGCCTTCGCTCAGCAAGGCCATCAGCAGCGCGCGATCGCGCGGATCGGCCAGCCGCGGCGCATGCCGTTCCATCGCCTCGCGCAGCGAGGTGCCGCGCAAGGCGACTTCGGCCAGTGCCCTGGCGGCGAGCGCGCGGGTATCGATCGTCATCGAGGGTGTTTCATCGGGCGGGGCGCAGTTCGGGCCGGGCGTTGAGGTAATCGAGCGCGCCGATGCGCTTGCCGCCGGCGCGCTGCACCGCCGTGACGCGCAGCGCGCCCTCGCCGCAGGCCAGATCGATGCCGTCGCGGCTGGTCGCCACGAGGCTGCCCGGGGCGGCGCGATGATCGCGCTCGATGGCCCGCGCGGCCCAGATCCGCAGCGGCTCGCCGGCGATCTCGGCTTCGGCCACCGGCCACGGATCGAAGGCGCGTACCTGGCGTTCGAGTTCGATCGCCGGCCGGCTGAAATCGAGTCGTGCCTCGGCCTTCTCCAGCTTGTGCGCGTAGACGACGCCGGCCTCGGCCTGCGCACGGGCCGGCAAGGCCGCGCCCGCCAGCAGCCGGGCCAGGCCTTCGGCCAGCAGTTCGGCGCCCAGCGCCGACAGGCGATCGTGCAGCGTGCCGGCGGTGTCTTCGCGGGCGATCGGGGTACGCCGTTCCAGCAGGATCGGGCCGGTATCCAGGCCGGCCTCCATCCGCATCAGGTCGACCCCGCTTTCCTCGTCGCCGGCGAGGATCGCGCGCTGGATCGGCGCGGCGCCGCGCCAGCGCGGCAGCAGGCTGGCGTGCACGTTCCAGCAGCCCAGGCGCGGTATCGCCAGCACCTGGCGCGGCAGGATCAGGCCATAGGCGACCACCACCAGCAGATCCGGCCGGTACGCCGCCAGCGTCGCGCGGGCGGCGGCGGATTTCAGCGAAGAGGGTTGTTCGACCGCGATGCCGGCGTCGAGTGCCGCCTGCTTGACCGGGCTCGGCGTGAGCTTGCGGCCGCGGCCGGCCGGCCGGTCGGGCTGGGTATAGACCGCCACCACCGCGGCACCGCTGGCGCGGCATGCGTCCAGGCACGGCACGGCGAACTCGGGGGTGCCGGCGAAGACCAGGCGCAGCGAGTGTTCGCGCGATACGGGACGGCTCAAGCGCCCGCCGCCTGCTTGCGCTGCTTGTCCAGCCGTTTCAGCAGCAGCGCGCGCTTGAGCGAAGACAGATAGTCGACGAACACCTTGCCGTCCAGGTGGTCCAGCTCGTGCTGGATGCACACGGCCAGCGGGCCTTCCGCCTCGACGATGACCTCGTTGCCGTCGACATCCTGTGCCTTGACCTTCACCTTCAGCGCGCGGGTGACATCGGCATACAGGCCGGGAAACGACAGGCAGCCTTCCTGATAGACCTGCGTGCCCTCCTTTTCGAGGATCTGCGCATTGATCAGGACCAGCGGCTGCCGACGGTCGTCGCTCATGTCGGCGACCAGCACGCGCCGGTGCACGTCGACCTGGGTCGCCGCCAGCCCGACGCCATTGGCGGTGTACATGGTTTCGAGCATGTCGGCCACGAACTGCCTGAGCTCGGCGTCGAATGCGACGACGGGTTCGGCGCGGGTGCGCAGACGCGGGTCGGGGAATTCAAGAATGGGCAGCAGGGACATGGATTTCACCTCGGCGTCGGAAAATGCGGGCGGCTTGGTAAAAATCCACCCCGACGCGATCTAGAATGTTTCTCATTGTACGTCGGCAACCATGTGTGTGCAGTCGATTTTTGCCAACTCGCACCTGTTGCGCGCGTTAACCATTCGGTTACACTCGGCCGAGCATCTGGGGAAGGGGGATTCCCGCCAATGATCAGAAAAATTGTCCTGTTGCTGGCCGGCATGCTGGTCACCGTCGTTGTCTACGCGGCGGGTGCGCAACTGCGAGCCAATCACCCCGACAGTTATACCGTGCGTCGAGGCGACACCCTTTGGGATATATCCGCCCGATTCCTTTCCAAGCCATGGCTGTGGCCGGAGATCTGGCAGGCCAACCCGCAGGTGCACAACCCGCATCTTATCTATCCGGGGGATGTGCTCAATCTGTCGTTCATCAACGGGCCGCAACTGACCCTGCAGCCGCGCGTGCACGCCGAAGGCGAAGCCGTGCCGGCGATTCCGTTGTCCGAGCTGCGTATGTTCCTCAAGGACATGCGGGTCATGGATTCGAAAGCCGTCAGTTCCGCGCCGTATGTGGTCGGCCTGGAAGAGGCTCGCCTGCGCGGCACGGTAGGCCAGAATATCTACGTGCGCGGCCTGCAAGGGAAGCCGGGGCAACATTGGGCGATCGTGCGGCCGAGCCACATATTCCGGGGGTTCGACCAGGGCGATGCGAACCATGCCGACATCGTGGGCCACCTGCTGAACAGCAATGCGGCCATGGTCAACTCCCCATGGCGCGAGGATTCCCGCAACGACGGCCATTACGGCCGCGGCGAGGATCTTGGCGTCGAGGTCACCGTGATCGGTACCGCCGAGACGCTGCGCATGGGCGATCCATCCACCCTGCTGCTGCTCGACGCGACCAAGGAAATCCGCACCGGCGATCGCATCATGCCGATCGACGATGCGCCGTACGACCCGTACTACTACCCGCACGCACCGAAATCGGTGCCGGCCAACGCCCATGTGATCGCGTTTGCCGATGCGCTGGACGCCGCCGGTTCGCGTCAGGTGGTGGCGTTGTCGATCGGTGCCAGGGACGGTGTCGACAATGGCCAGACCTTCACGATCTACGAGCCCGGCGAAACCATCCATGACGACGTGGCCAGCAACAGCATGCGGCGCGGTTTCGGCGAGCGGGTCACCCTGCCGGACGAATACGTCGGGCACGTGATGGTGTTCCGCACGTTTGACCGGGTCAGCTACGGCCTGATCATGGATGGTTTGCGACCGGTGCACATCGGCAACCGCCTGCGCATGCCCGAATAGCGGACGCTATCGGTCTTTCCCTACAGCACGGCGCGGCCATCACCGCGCCGTTTCTGTATGCGTCTGCTCCGTAAACTGGGCGCATGAACGAGAGCGATGAACAGCGCGCGTGGCTGACCGCCTTGCGCACACCGGGTCTGGGCCCGGGCGGGCTGCGCGAGCGACTGGATGCGGCCGGAGGGGATATCGGCACGGTACTGGAACGGCTCAGGGCTTGCCCGGCACCGCTTGGCGAGCCGGCACGCGACTGGCTGCAGCGGCCGGACGAGGCACGGCTGGCTGCCGATCTGGCATGGCTGGATGCGCCCGGTCATCGGCTGCTTCGATGCGCCGATGCGGATTTCCCGCCGCAACTGGAGCATATCCCGCAGCCGCCCGCCGCGCTGTTCGTGGTTGGCGACGCCAGCTTGCTGTTGTACCCGCAGGTGGCGATTGTCGGTGCGCGCAGCGCCAGCGCCAGCGGGCTGGCTCATGCCCGTGCGTTTGCCGGGGCGCTGGCGCAGGCCGGGTTCGCGATCACCAGCGGCATGGCCGATGGCATCGACGGTGCGGCCCATAGGGCGGCGCTGGAGGTCGGCGCGATGACGCTGGCGGTGATGGGTACCGGCCCGGATCGGGTGTATCCGCGCAAGCACCATGGGCTGGCCCGGCGAATCGCCGCGCATGGCGCGCTGATCAGCGAGTTTCCACCCGGCACACCGGCGCGTGCCGATCATTTTCCGCGGCGCAACCGGATCATTGCGGGGCTGGCGCTGGGTACGCTGGTGGTCGAGGCCGGGCTGCAATCGGGCTCGCTGATCACCGCGCGTCTGGCCGGCGAACAGGGACGGGAGGTGTTCGCGCTGCCGGGGTCGATCCATAACCCGCTGGCTCGCGGCTGCCATCGCCTGATTCGCGATGGTGCGCGATTGGTGGACAGCGCGGCCGAGATCATCGAGACATTGGCGCCCGCAGCGCGCATGCTTGGTGCTGAACTGGCGGCGCGGCTGGAGCCCGCAGCCACCAGCGAAGCGCCTCGGCAAGGGGCGGGCGAAGCCGCTGCAAAACGTTCGGTGGCGCGCTTCGCTTGGCAGGAAGATCCGGAATATCAGCGATTATTGGCCGAACTTGGGCATGAATCGGCGACAATGGACGAACTTGTTCAACGAACCGGGCGGTCGGCAGCCGCGTTGTCCTCGATGCTGCTGATGCTGGAACTGGAAGCCAGGATCGAAGCTTTGCCGGGCAACCGTTACCAGCGATTGCCCGATGGTGCGGCCGGTCATTGACCGGCTGCAATGCGGTGCAAGTGTCGCGTCCGGCACGCTCATGCTTGACATCCGACGCAGCGGCATGGCTCAACTAGATATACATGTCCGTCGCCTGGCGACGGTGGTCCGTTTGCGGAAATCCAGCTAGATGGCAAAAAACCTGCTCATTGTCGAATCGCCGGCCAAGGCCAAGACGATCAACAAATACCTCGGCAAGGACTTCCACGTCCTCGCCTCCTACGGTCACGTCCGTGACCTGAAACCGAAGGAAGGCGCGGTCGATACCGAGCACGGTTTCACCATGGCCTACGAGGTGATCGAGCGCAACCAGAAGCATGTCGATGCGATTGCCAAGGCGGCCAGGCTGGCTGACGACATCTATCTCGCGACCGATCTGGATCGCGAAGGCGAGGCGATCTCCTGGCACATCAGCGAGATCCTGAAGGAACGCGGCCTGATTGAGGGCAAGCGGATGCATCGGGTGGTGTTCTCCGAGATCACGCCCAAGGCGATCAAGGCCGCGGTGGCCAACCCGCGGCAGTTGTCGCATGACCTGGTCGACGCGCAGCAGGCCCGCCGCGCGCTGGATTATCTGGTCGGTTTCAACCTGTCGCCGGTGCTGTGGCGCAAGGTGCAGCGGGGCCTGTCCGCCGGTCGGGTGCAGTCGCCGGCGTTGCGCATGATCGTCGAGCGCGAGGATGAGATCGAGGCGTTCAATGCGCGCGAATACTGGAGCATCGAGGCCCAGCTCAAGCATGCCGAAGGTGACTTCACGGCCCGCCTGAGCCGGCTCAACGGCAAGAAGTTCGAGCAGTTCGATCTCACCAACGAAACCGATGCGCAGGCCGCACGGCATGCCTTGAAGCAGGCGGCGCACGGTCGCCTCAGCGTCAGCGATGTGGGTTCGAAGGAGCGCAAGCGTCGTCCGGCCGCGCCATTCACCACCTCGACCCTGCAGCAGGAAGCCGCGCGCAAGCTGGGCTTCACCACCAGCCGCACGATGAAGATCGCGCAGGGCCTGTACGAAGGCGTGGCGCTCGGTGACGAGGGCAATGTCGGCCTGATCACCTACATGCGTACCGACTCCACCATGCTCGGTGACGACGCGCTGGCCGAGCTGCGCGAGTTGATCGCCCGCGATTTCGGCGCCAAGGCCTTGCCGGACGCACCGCAGGTCTACAAGACCAAGTCGAAGAATGCCCAGGAAGCGCACGAGGCGATCCGCCCGACCTCGGCGATGCACACGCCCCGGTCGGTCGCGGCGTTCCTCAACGACGACCAGCGCAAGCTGTACGAATTGATCTGGAAGCGCACGGTCGCCTGCCAGATGATCCACGCCACCCTGAACACCGTCTCGGTCGAGTTCGCGCTGAAGGATGTCTCCGGCGGCGACGCTTCGTTCCGCGCCAGCGGCACCACCGTGATCGACCCGGGCTTTCTGGCCGTGTACGAGGAAGGCAGCGACCAGAAAAAGGCGGACGACGACGACGAAGGCCGCCGCCTGCCGCGCCTGGTCGTGGGAGAACAGGTGCCGCTGCACGAGATCGTCGCCGAGCAGCATTTCACCGAGCCGCCGCCGCGCTATTCCGAGGCGAGCCTGGTCAAGGCACTGGAAGAACACGGCATCGGCCGCCCGTCGACCTACGCCAGCATCATCCAGGTGCTGCAGAACCGCGAATACGTTTTCCTCGACAGCCGCCGCTTCAAGCCCAGCGACGTCGGTCGTGCGGTCAGCAAGTTCCTCACCGCGCACTTCACCCGCTACGTCGATTACGACTTCACCGCCAAGATGGAAGACGAACTCGATGCGGTCAGCCGCGGCGAGGAAGCCTGGGTGCCGTTGATGGAACGCTTCTGGCTGCCGTTCAAGCAGCAGGTGGACGAAAAAACCGAGTCGGTCGACCGCAACGAGGCCACCGGGGCGCGCGATCTGGGCGTCGACCCGAAAACCGGCAAGCCGGTATCGGTACGCCTCGGTCGCTACGGGCCGTTCGCGCAGATCGGCACCAAGGAGGACGAGGACAAGCCCGCGTTCGCCAGCCTGCGCACCGGGCAGAGCATGCACACGATCACCCTGGCCGAGGCGCTGGAGCTGTTCAAGATGCCGCGCCAGCTCGGTCAGGCGGAAAACGGCGAGCCGGTGAGCGTCGGCATCGGCCGCTTCGGTCCGTTCGTGAAGCAGGGCAGCACCTACGCCTCGCTCAAGCCCGAGGATGACCCGTACACGATCGAGCTGCCGCGCGCGTTGCAGATCGTGCAGGAAAAGGCACAGATGCTGGCCAATCGGCTGATCCTCGATTTCGGCAATGGCGTACAGGTGTTGAACGGCCGCTACGGCGCCTACATCACCGACGGCGAAAAGAACGCGCGGATCCCGAAGGAACAGGAACCCAAGATGCTGACCGAGGCGCAGTGTCTGGAGCTGCTAGCCGCCGCGCCGGTGCGCAAGGGCCGTTTCGGCAAGAAGACTGCGGCCAAGAAGACTGTTGACAAAAAAGCCGCGGACAAAAAAGCCGCCGACAAGAAAGCCTTGCCGGCGGCGAAAAAGGCCACCGTCAAGAAGCCGGCGACAAAGAAAGCGGCTGCCAAAAAAGCCGCTGTCAAAAAGAAGACTGGGCACAAGACTGCCGCCAAAAAGACGGGGACCGGCAAGGCGGCGGCAACGACATCCGAGGCCTGAGTGCTGCGGCGCTTCAACATCGACGAGCTTGCCGCCGCCGCGACGCTGCTTCATCAGGGCGGCGTGCTGGCCTATCCCACCGAGGCGGTGTTCGGCCTCGGTTGCGATCCGCTTGACCGCATCGCGTTCGAACGGCTGTTCGCCCTGAAGCGGCGCCCATCCACGCAGGGGGTATTGCTGATCGCCGCGGACTTCGCGCAGGTCGAGCGGTACATCGAGCTTGCCGCGGTACCGGCTGGGGTCATGCAGCAAGTCCGGGCGAGCTGGCCCGGACCGAGCACATGGATATTCCCGCGCTCGGTGCAGGTCCCCGGATGGATCGCCGGCGCCCATCCCGGCATTGCGCTGCGGGTCACGGCCCATGCACCCGCCGCGGCGCTGTGCCGGGCATTCGGCGGCGCGCTGGTATCGACCAGCGCCAACCCCCATGGCCAGCCCCCGGCGCGTTCGGTGCAAACCGTGGCAACCTATTTCGACGATGAGCTGGATGGACTGCTGGACGCCCCACTGGGTGGACTGGCCAGCCCCACGGTGATCCGCGATGCCTTGTCGGGAGCTATCATCCGCGGCTGAGCGCGCAGAGGGGGGCGAACCGGCAGTCGCCATGCGACCGCCGGGGCGGGGTGATGATTCGTGCCGTTCACGCCGCCGTTCATCGGCTGGCGCGATGCTATCCCCAGGCGAGCAGCGTCGAAGAGTCAGGGAGACAGTGCGTGGCCATCGTTTATGACATCTACCAGCACGAGGCGCCACAACGGCTGCCGCTGCTGAGCATGGCCGTGCCGGGCCGGGTGCTAGCCTGGCGCGACGGCAAGCCGGCCAGCGCTGCACAATTCCTGGCGCACGTGCACCAGGTGGCCGCCGGCCTGCCCGTGGCCGCCGCGGCCGTGAACCTGTGCGAGGACCGTTATGCCTTCCTGGTCGCGTTCTGCGCGATCGCGCTGCGTGGCCAGGCCAACCTGCTGCCTTCCTCGCGAGCGCCGCAGGCGGTGGACGAGGTCATGGCTGCGCATCCGGGTTGTTACGCGCTGGGCGAGCAGGCGCTCGATCCGGCACCGCATGGCTACCGGCGGCTGCCGGCATGGGACGCCGCACCGTCGCTGGACGCCGATACGCCGTGGCCGCTGATTCCGGCGAGCCAGGTGGTGGCGATCGGTTACACCTCCGGCTCCACCGGCACGCCGAGCGCCAACGTGAAGACCTGGCGCAGTTTGCACGCCAGCACCACCGGCAATCTGGCGATGCTGCACGCGGCGGTCGGTCGGCATTTCGAGGTGGTTGCCACGGTGCCGCCGCAGCACATGTACGGCATGGAGATGTCGGTGCTGCTGCCGCTGCTCGGCGATATCGGCGTGCATGCCGGGCGGCCGTTCTTTCCGGCCGATGTCGCCGCCGCGCTGGCCGCGCTGCCGGCGCCGCGCGTGCTGGTGACCACGCCGGTGCACCTGCGCGCACTGGTCGAGTCAGGCATGGCGCTGCCGCCGCTCGCGGCGATGATGTCGGCTACCGCACCGCTGTCGGTCGAGCTGGCGCAGCGTGCCGAACAGCGTTTTGGCGCTCCCTTGCTGGAAGTGTTCGGCTCCACCGAAACCTGCGTGTTCGCCAGTCGCCGCCCCGCCGTGGACGAGGACTGGATCCTGTACGACGGCGTGCATCTGCATCCACAGCCGGACGGCACCCAGGTCGAGGCGCCGCAGTTGGATGCGCCGGTAGTCCTGGCAGATATTGTCAGCCTGTCGGCGGGAGGGCGCCGGTTCCGTCTGCGCGGACGGCATGCGGACATGCTGGAGATTGCCGGCAAGCGTGCCTCGCTCGGCGACCTCAGTCGCCGTCTGCTGGCGATACCCGGCGTGCAGGACGGGGTGGTATTCCAGCTCGACGGCGCCGATGCGCTCGGCGTGCATCGCATTGCCGCGCTGGTGGTGGCGCCGGGCCTGGACGAGCACGCAATCCTCGATGCACTGCGCCGGGCGATCGATCCGCTGTTCCTGCCGCGCCCCTTGCGGCTGGTCGCCAGCTTGCCGCGCAACGAAACCGGCAAGCTGCCGCACGCGGCCGTGCTGGCCTTGCTCGATTCGTGACACCAGACTCCCGGCAGGCTGCTAGTAGCCGGCTTTGTGCATGCTGCGTAGCGTGGCCACCGCCGATGCCGCATTGACCTGGACCGTCCCGTTGGAGACCTTGCTGCTTCGTAGCAGAAGATCGTGGATCGTGTGCGCATCCAGCTTCGGGGTGAGCGACAGCAGCAGCGCAGCGATGCCGGTCACATGCGGTGCGGCCATGGATGCGCCGGACGTGAAGTCATAACCACCCCCGGGTTGGGTTGTCAGTATGTCTTTTCCGGGGGCGCTCAAGATGCCGGGCAGGGCTGCCGATACGGCGCTCATGCGAACGGCGATCACGCCGGGCACATCGACCGGGAATCCATCGATGTTCCCATCTGGCGGCATGGCCGCGATGACGATGTCGCCCTGCTCCAACAGACGCGCGAGCAGCTGGTTGAGCAGCGGGTCTGCGGGGCCGCCCAGGCTCAGATTGATGATGCGGATATCCGTATCAATGATCGCCGTCAGCGCCTTGGCGAGCGTAAAGGAGTTGCATTTTGCGGCGGCGGCCGGAGTGGGCGGATACCAGCACGCCTTGTAGATGCTCAGCGTGGCTCCCGGCGCCATGCCCACGATGCCTTGTTTATTGTCGCCATCCGCGGCGATGACTCCCGCGACCTCGGTGCCATGGCTGTCGTGGTTGAAGGCGACGGTGTCGTCATCGACCATGTTGTGCACATCGCGAATACGCCCCCGAAGGTCGGGGTGCGTCGTGTCCACCCCGGTATCGACGATCGCGATGCGGACCCCGGTACCCTGGGTGAAGTTGTGTGCAATGGCGGCATCGGTTTCGATGAAGCCGCGCTGGAGGCTGACGTAGGGGTCGTTGTCCTGCGGCGAGCCGTGCGATTCCTGTGTATAGACGGAATAATCGTGCAGCGGCTCTGCCAGCCGTACCCGGGCGTCGCCGGCGAGTGCCTTGAGCACCGGATCCCGGGCCACGCCGGGAGACGGCTCCAGTACTACGCAGTACAAGCCGAGGGCCTTGATGGGCCAGCCCGTCAGCTCGCGCAACCCGTACTTCTGTTTCAAGGCGGCCAGGTCGGCGGCCGCGCGCTGGCCGGCACCGTAACGCCTTGCCGGGGTATAACCCAGCAGACTCGAGCCGGCGTGCACGGAGGGAGGCTCGATCGGATTGGCGACCGCCAGCACGATGTCACGTTCGCTATCCATGGAGGATGCGCCGATGACCGGGGTGCGGCCGGGGCTGGCGTGGTCGTTTCCGTGTGTCGCGGGGCGCGCGGATGCGCAGGCACTCGAGGTCGCCATGACGGCGGTCAGGATGAGCGCGCCATACCTCATGGCGTGGCGACGATGGGTTCGGCCAGGCGGATGCCGCGTGTCGCGCGCAGCCGCTGCAATGCATGCTGCGCCGTCGAAGCGGAGTCCACGGGCGCCACCGTGTAGGCGCCCACATCGTTGGGGCCGCTTACCACGCCCAACCGCAGGGCATGCAGCAACGCGTTCCAGTCAGCCAGCGTCATGGCCGCGTCAGGCACCACGCGGATGGCGCCCGGGGGTGCCGGCAAAGCTGCCTGGCTGAGCGTGCGATACGGGGCACTCGGGTTTGCCGACCACAACTGCACGCCCAAGGCGCCGATACCGAGCATCTGGATCAGCACCGCGGCGACCAGGGCGCGGTTCAACCAGCTTCCCGCTCGCGCGCCCGAACGCACGTCCTGGAGATCGGGGGCATCGAGACGGCAAAGCAGGCGCCTCAGTCCGTCGTTGGCATCGACCGGAATGTCCGAGGGCAGCGACATGGCCAGACGCAAACGGCTCTGCTGCGCAAACTCCGTGCGGCATGATTCGCAGTGCGCCAAGTGGCCTTTCAGCCATTCGCGCTGTTCTTGGGTGGCGCTTTCCTGCAGAACCCAGGGCATGGCGTCCCAGGCACGGGAGCAATCCTTGTCGGAATCGATCCGGAACGTCATGACACCTGTTTCCCTGAGGCTTGTTCCTGAGGCCTGGGCAAGTCTCCCGCCAAGGCGGGTAGTACGTTGCGCAGCTTGACCCGCGCATGGAACAGACGCGCCTTCACCGTGCCGACGGGGCACTGCATGATGATGGCAACGTCATCCAGGGTATGTCCCACCCCGTAGACCAGTTCGACCACGACCCGCTGGTCCACCGACAGGCGATCAAGGCCCTTGGCCAGCCAATCGCGCAACTCACGATCGTCATCCAGGTTCTCGGCCGCAGTGAGTCGCCCCGGCAGCATGTCGTCGTCAAAAGGTTCGTCACCGTGCTGCCGCAGTGCCTTCAGACCGCAGCGATAGGCAATGCCCATGAGCCACGTGGAAACGCGCGAGTCCCCATGGAAGCTGCCTGCTTTCTGCCAGGCGATCCAGAAGCAGTCGTTGATGGCCTCGTCGATGACGTCGGCGCGCCGCGTCACCCGCGACAGGAAGCGGCACAGCCTGCCGTGATAGCCGCGGTACAGCACTGCGAGCGCGGCGCGATCACCCATCGACACCCGCTGCAGCAGCATGCGGTCGGTGACGTCAGCGTCGGACTCGTTCATGAGACCCCCGAAGCGGGTTGGCCAGTCGTTCAGTAAGTACCGTGTCAGCGCAAAAAGGTTGCCTGGTTAGACATCAAAAGGATCGTGAAACCGTTGCAACCCAGGGCGAGGCGCCCAGATCGTCCCCTTGCCGGCGTATTGCCGGGTCGGCCGCGAGGCGATCGAGTTCTACCTGCCAGGGCCCACTGCTCCACAGCAGCCCCACTTGGCCATAGCCGTAAAAGTCATTGCGGTCATCGCGGTCATTGTCGCGGCCTGCGTCTGCGCAGCGGCAACGGTAGCGCTGATACGGCGAAGCAAGCAGCTGGGCGACGCCGACCCCCGCGGAAAGGGACAGCTGCCCCGCCAACGGCCAGTGGACGGTGAGATCGGCTGCTCCGCGCGGCCGGTCGCTCTTCGCACCGATGACATGGATGGCCGACACACCCAGCGTCAACACGTCCCGATAAGTCCAATCGATCCCGGTTTCGACCCGGTCATAAGCTCTTGCGCGAGCCGTGCCGGAGTATCGGTAGTAGAACAGGCTCGCCTGCATCTGCCAATCGCCGGACAGTGACCAGTAGCGGGACACATGGGCGAGGGCTCCCACGAGGTGGCTCGACGAATGCACTTCCGCACTTGCGGCCAGCCCGAGCGCCCATCCGGCTGGGACAGTCCAGGATGCGGCCCCCTGCAATACCGGCGTATCGCGGGTAAGCGCCTGGCCCCGGTCGACCAGCTGCGAGCTGAGTGCCACGGTGCCGCTGAAGGTCGTCGATTGGGCGTGGAGTGCCGGCGCCAGAGCCGCCCCCACCAGCAAAACGGTGAGACCAGCAACTGTGCGGGCGTGGAAAAGGCGCGGATGGGCGCGATCAGCGCCATGGCTGGAACCGATCGGTGCGCACGAGTAGCGATAGTCCGTCATGAGCGAATCAGGCGCATGAATACCGGCCTCATGGAAACCCGCAAGCCCCGTGCGGATAGCGACAAACCCTTGCTAAAGCATTGTCATGCACGCCACGGGTTCATGATCCTGGCGGCATTCATACGATCTCCGCCACATCAGCATAGGACCATTCCGAGCGATAGCATAGGGTCATAGCGATCGATTGGCGTGAGCTTGTTGTGGTGCATCTCTAATCAAGCGTGCCTACGAGCAATCGCCCGCTGCGGTGCAAACAATCAATATTTCCGCGCTTGCCTGGGCGCGGGGCCGGGGTCTTGCCCGTAGGCGGCGTACAGACTGTCGAGCACCGGCGCGATGGTTTTCAGCAGTGTGTCGTCGTCTGGCTGGGTGGCGCGAGCCCCGGCCATGATCGCGGCGAACCCCGCCGCCTCCGGCACCGACACACCACCCACGTCGAGGTAATGCACCAGCGTGCCCAGCCGCGCCAGAGCGCGGTCATCGCCCAGTCCGAAACTGCTCAACAACACCTCGAACGTCACCCGTGCGCCACGATGGGTAAACATGGCGCCATCGAAGTCGAAGCCCACCGCTTCCTTCGGGCAACTTTTGACGGTCTTGAGCCAGGCGAATTTCGCTTTCTTGTCGATGAACCGGCGGATCAGCCATGCCGACGCCACCCGGTCGATCCACAGATGCTCACGGGTCGCCCACAGGCGCCCCCGGTATTGCGCCGGATCGCAGCGCGGCACGGCGCCGCGCCGGGCGTGCGGCTCATCGGGTGAGTAGCGCGCATTCAGCGCACCCTCCGTATCGGCCAGCGCACTCTCCACCTGCCGCCGCGATGGCCCCGGAAAGAAGTCGATCGCCACCAACGCGGCGAGGTCGCGACGGAGCATGGCGAGCTCCCGCCGGGCTTGAACCTCCTCCAGCGTGGCCAGCCGCCCCTGCAGCGCGTCGAGTTGGCCGAACAACGCACGGTACTCGTCGCTACGATCGAACAGCGCCACCAGAGTCTGCTGTTGAGCTTCGTCTTGACTGGCAAAGACAATGATCTGGGCGTCACCCTCGGCCGCGATGACCTCGACCGCCTGCTCGTCGAGCACGGCGCGGGAGGTATCGGTCTGCGGCAGGACATACACGCCATCTCGCAACGCACCGGCCCCGGCGGCCTTGAGTGCGCGCCATACCCGCATGCGGGCGGTCTGGGTCTGACCGGGCAAGCTGCTCACCAGCATGAGCCATGACATAGAAGAATTCATGTAGCATATAATACGAGTTCGTAGTATTCACTACAATTATAATTTCATCCCTGGGAGGTGACGGCCATGCATCTGTACGCCGCCCACGTGACGCTCGCGGAGCGGTAGACCATGAACCCCGAGCCGCCTGACGATCATGTTTCGCCGGTACTGCCCACGCGCCTGGATCTGGCATGGTATTTCCTGCGCCTGGGCGCGGGCGGCTTTGGCGGCCCGGTGGCGCTGGCCAACACCATGCACCGCGATCTGGTCGAGAAGCGGAGCTGGCTGAGCGAGCGCGAATACGCTGACGGTCTGGCGCTAGCCACCGCCTGTCCCGGCCCGCTGGCCTACCAGCTGGGGGTGTACTGCGGCTATGTGCGCGGGGGCCTGCCGGGTGCGCTGCTGGTGGCGATCGCTTTCGCGCTGGCCCCGTTCCTGCTCGTGGTCGCAATCGCCGCGCTGTACGGGCGCTTCCAGCATGCCTGGCAGCTGCGCGCGGTGTTCTATGGCGTAGCGCCGGTGATCGTGGCGCTGATCCTCAAGGCGTGCTGGAACCTCGGCCGCAAGACGCTCAAGCGCAGCGCACCGTCGTGGCTGTTCGCGGCGATCGCCGCGACGGTGACACTGATCTTCCGCGCCGAGTTGATCAGCTTGTTCCTCGGTGCCGGCTTGATCGGATGCTGGCTGTTCGCGCCGCC
>SCRF01000088.1 GCA_004322005.1 Rhodanobacter sp.
GTGGCGCCGGCCGGCAACGGACACGCGGCCAGACCCAGCAGCACGATCCCCGCCGACAGGCCGGCCTGCACGATGCCGGCACGCTGTCGTGTCCCCTTGCGTTGTGTGTCTTTGTTCATGATCTTCTCCCCGTGGATGGCGCATGGCACCGCTGATTCGATCGGTGCGTCGCGCTTGGTTGCCTGAAATTGCGTATCGGCGTGCGCGCCGAACGACCCGTGCGAAGGCTGAGCGCCAGCCCCCCGCATGGCACCACCCTGCACAGGCAAGACGCGGGCCAAATATCGATGGCCGGTCAACTCGCGGCGTGGCGCGGCATGCCGGGCACGCCGCCGCGCACTGTTGCTTTTATGGCGCAGCGCGGCCGTGACATACCGTGCCAAATGCCGCACGCGGCGCGGAGAGGAATGTTGCAGTGCAGTTTGCAGCCGGCGCTGCGCAGCGCAATGCTTGAAGTCCGCCCACACCAGGTTGCGAATCCTCGCAGCATCGGCATGTTGATTTGTGCCGTGGTGTGCGGGTGACAAGGGAGAACCGCTCATGAGCAATGCCCTGTCGGCCCGACAGCCGTCCTCGCAGATCGCCAGTCTGCTTCGAGCACGTATGGGAACGATCCAGGTCGCGCCCCACGTCACCAAGTCCTGGGATCGCTGCTTCAACCGCTACAGCATGGAACCGGACGCCAAGCGCAACACGGTCGTACTCGATGCCGAATCCGTGCGTGACCGTCAGCAAAGGCTTGGCGAGTTGCTGCATGTGGCGCGCGCCGAAATGGAGAATCTTTATGAGCAGATTGCCGGCTCCGGCTATGCGGTGATCCTCAGCGATGCCGACGCCGTGGTGCTGAGCGCCGTCACCGATCCCAATGTCAAACGCGAATTCCGCAACGCAGGGCTCTGGGTTGGCGCAGTCTGGAGCGAGCAGAACGAAGGCACCAACGGTCTGGGCACGGCGATCGCCGAGCGCATGCCGGTGACGGTGCATTGCGGCGAGCACTTCCGCCGCTACAACGCCGGCCTGTCCTGCTGCGGCGCACCGGTTCTCGATGTCAATGGCGAGGTACTGGCGGTGCTGGATGCTTCGGCGGCACGCCCGATCGACACCAGACAGGTACAGAGCCACACCATGGCGCTGGTCAACATGTCGGCCAACCTCATCTCGCGATGCCATTTCCTCAGCCAGTTCCAGGACGCCTGGATCCTGCGCTTCCACAGCCGTGCCGAGTTTGTCGGCCTCCTGCATGAGGCATTGGTTGCGGTCGGCGGCGACGGCCGCATCGTGGCGGTCAACGAGAGCGCTCTCATGCAGCTGGGCATGAACTCCCGTGAGCAATTGGTTGGCCGGTTGCTGCAGGAGATCGTGCCGCTGGACTTCAACACGCTGGAGCAGCGCGCCACCAGCGAGCCGACGACCCTGTGGCCGATGCGCGACATCGCCTACGGCCGCCGCTTCTTCGCCACCGCGCGTGCCCCGCTCGGGGGCCGGCGGACCCTGGCGCCCAAACCGTTTCTGGTTGCGTCGGCGGAGACGGTGCCGTCCCGCCAGCACCTCGGCAGCGATCCACGCCTGCAACGCAATCTGAATTGCGGGCGGCAGTTGTTCGGTCGGCGCGTACCGATCCTGCTGCAAGGCGCCACGGGCACCGGCAAGGAGGTATTCGCCAAGGCGCTGCACCGGGCCAGCAGCTGGGCCAACCGCCCGTTCGTGGCGGTCAACTGTGCGGCGATCCCCGAATCGCTGATCGAAAGCGAACTGTTCGGCTACACCCGCGGCGCCTTTACCGATGCCGCTCGCGAGGGACATGTCGGCAAGATTCGCCAGTCCAGCGGAGGCACGCTGTTCCTCGACGAGATCGGCGACATGCCGCTGATGCTGCAGACGCGTCTGCTGCGCGTGCTGGAAGAACATGAGATCGTGCCGCTCGGTGGCGATACCCCGATTCCGGTGGACCTGCACGTGATCAGCGCCACCCACCAGGACCTGCTGCAGATGATGCAGCACGGTACGTTCCGCGAGGATCTGTACTACCGCCTCAACGGCATCACCCTCGAACTGCCACTGCTGCGCGAACGCACCGACAAGCTCGAGCTGATCCAGACGCTGCTGCGCGAGGAGATGCCCCACGGGCCGCTGCCGGAGATCGAGGATGCAGCCCTGGAGTTGTTGCTTGCCCATCCATGGCCCGGCAACATTCGCCAGTTGCGCAACGTGCTGCGAACCGCTGCCGCGCTGTTCTGCGGCAGCCCCGGCCGCATCGGCGTCGCGCACCTTGGGCAGGAAATCACCGGCACCGCCCGCCCGCCGGGTACCGCCGTATCGTCCCTCGGCACCGACGAGCCCGGTCCGCTGTACACGGCCGAACATGACGCCCTGCTGCGCGAACTCGAGCGCATGCGCTGGAACATCAGCCGCACCGCAGCGACACTCGGAATCAGCCGCAATACCTTGTATCGCAAGATCCGCAAACACGACATCGTGCTGCCCGAATGATCCGCTGTCGCCCTGCCCGGGCCGCGAGCTGAATGCACCAGCGGCGGGAAACGGCATCAGTCACGTTGTCCCGCTTTCGGCATGGCAGCAGGGCCGGTGCCCGGGCCAGGCCCCGCCGCGACCGGATCCAGCCGCTGGCACGGCGATTGCTGGCCTCACGCATGGGCGCGCGCACCTGTTCGGCCGCATCAATACCGCACTCGATCGTCGCTACATGGGCTCGGTGAACGTCAACGACGGCCATTACTTCGAGCCTGGCCCCGGACGAACCTTCCGGCTCGGCATCGACCTGCGCTGGCAGCCTCACGACTGAGCCCTTCGACGATCTCGGGATAATCGTTGCAAAACGCCAGCCGCCTGCCCACCTTCACCCCACCTTCAAGGTGCAGAACCCGGATCTGTGGCCCGAAGGCAAATACAAGGTCGAGATTTCGCTCGACGGCAAGCCGGTGGCGCAGAAGGATTTCGAGATCGCCAAGCGCTGATCTGTGGCGCCCGTCAATTATTCTTGGCGCCCTGATCGACCCACTTCGTAATCAGCTCGATCTCCCGCTCGGGCAAGCGGCGCGCGTTATTCCCCGGCATGATGATATTGTCGTGCGCCGCCAGATCGATCGTGTAATTTTTCGGCATGTTGATGGTTTCATCGGCCTGGTGCTTCACCAACCGCACCAGCGTGCTGCCGACGCTGCTACCCGGCGAAACGACCGGCCCGTACCGGGTGCCTTTCATGACGTCCTGGTAGGTCGCCACGCTGAATCCGCTTTGGCTGTATCCCGCGCCACCCTGCGTATGGCAAATGGCGCAATTGGTCTGGAATATGGGATTTATGTCGCGATTGTAACTTACTTCGCGCTGGCCGCAGGCAGTAATCGAACAAGCTGCCAATGACATCGCATAAATGGCGTTTCTGATGGACAGGATTCTGGTGGACATGATGGCCGTCCTCGCATGTCGAGCTCGACGTCGAAACGTTCCAGGGAATGCCCGAATAAGTTGTCATTCCGGCGAGAGCCGACATGATGGGGAAAACCTGTTCAAACATTCCATGGAAAACATAATACTCTATGCAGATGCCCAGCCGATTCGATCAGCCGATTCGATCTGGCTGTCAATCCGGCACTGCCTTTTTTTCGGGACCCCCGGGCAGAAAGATTATCTGGTAAAGGGACAGGAATATCTGCAGGCCCCAGGCCGTACCCAAGATCAAGCCGGAAACCACCACGGTATAGGCAAAGACCGGATCCCACTTCGTCAAATACCAGGTCGCGACGTCCGTGACCATGGCGAAGAATGGCGCGACGATGACCACGTTCTTGAACCAGGCCGGCAAGGCCGTAAAGGTAAACACGAACCCGAGAACAAAAGTAACCAGGCCTATGCCGAAAATATGGATGTGCGATAGCTTGACCAACGCCTCAATGGACAAGCCATGATCGACGGTAGCCACGGGAATAATGCCCTCATAAGTGCTGTAATCCTGCAGGTTCTTACCTGAAGTTTTGCTGTGGCATTTCACGCATTTTTTCATCATGATGGGATAAATGTTGTCGTCATACACATCTTCGGTCGAGCCGGACTTCAGCCAGGCGACTACCTGAGTCATTTCATCCGGGCTGATCTTGTCCCGCATCTGGCCGCGCAGCATCATTTCGAGTCGCGTACCGCTGCGATTTCCGTAATACGTTATGGCGATATCCTGCACCGATAGCCCCGGCTTGCCGCTGAGGCCGGCATGGGTCAGGTACAGGTAGCCGAGGGCCATGCAATATCCCAGGCCAAGAACGACCATCACCAGGCCGTACAGTGTGCGTTCGCTGCTGGAGCACTCCCGGAAGGTTCTTCCCTTGACCACGGGCCGGTCGCGCGGAATGCGTCCGAACATGCGCCGTATCCAGAAGATGGATACCACGATGCCTGCCACACCGAGAATGAAGTGCATGATGGAGACGTCTTTTGCCGCAGAGCTGAGCGTATCGGGGGCTAGAATGATCCACACCGTGAGCAGGAAAAATGCCCACGCCGGCCAAAAGGCCCGACGCCAGATCAAGGCGACGATGGCGACCGTCATCATGAGGACGCCGGTAATGATGTAAGTCCAGAAGATGCCGCGATTCAGCGTGGCCTGGGGTCCGCTTATATACCATGGCGCAAAGACCGTCAGCGCGCCGAGCACCAGACCGGAGATTCTGGCCGCCAACCGGTTTTGCCCTGGCACCGTATTATCATTCATTGTCGACTTCCCGGGTTTTGTGCATGAATTCAACCCTGCCCGATGGACTCGCGGAATTCAGGATTGCTCGATTTTCGGCGTTCGGTTCACGACAAACCTTTCAAGCACGCTGCGGACGAACATGTTTCGAAAGGTTTGTCGGTAAAACCGTGCGTTTGTTACATGAAACTGTAGCGATAGGCCACGAACAGCACATTTTCCGTGTAGCTCGGACTCCGCTGGTTGGTCGGAATCGTTGAGGTTCCGGTGAACCCAAGCTGGTAGTAGTTGTAATAATAATCGTTGGAATTGAGCTTCTCGTAGATGTAGCCGAAGGCGATCGTGCTCTTCCTGTCGATTACGTAGTTGGCCGTGAGCTTGGCCCGGGCCAGTGCGCTGCGGATCTCTGGCAGGGAGCCGCAGCTGTATCCGGCATTGCTGGGTGCCGTACACGATGCATCCGTGTAGTTCAGCGCCGTGGAATAACCTGTCCTGTCCAGCGAATAGGACAGGTCTGCCATCAGCTGCAGTTTGCCGGCCATCAGTCCGCTGCGCTTCGCATTGAAGCCCAGGGTGGTGCCCTTGTCGGTCAGATCGTTGGTCCACGTATTGGGCAGCGGGGCCACTGCATTCTTTCCGGTGGCACTGAGCAGGCCGCGTGTCCTGCGCTGCCAGCTGGCATACGCGGAAACGGTGGCCTTGCCTGAAACCGCGAAGGTCGAGTCGAGATTCAGGCTGGCCGAGTGGCCCTGCTGCACGCCCAGCGGCGAGTCGTTGTAATTGTCGTACGTGCCGCGGCCATCCAGGCTGAAGCTCAGCTTTTGTGTCGCCTGCCAATTGGCCCCCGCCTTGAACATGTGCTGTGTGCGTGATGCATCGAAGTAGGCCCGGAAACCGAAGTTCTCGAATCCATCGGTATCGTTGTGCATCTGCATCGGGTTGTAGAAGGAGGGGTTCACAGTGGCGCTGCGATCGGCGTAGGTATACCCGGCGTTAAAATTGAGGTCGTCACTGGCAGTCAGACGATAGTTGACGACGAACTTGTTCACCTCGTTTCTCGGTACCTGGACGCAGGAAGCCGTCGTGTAATAACCGGCATTCGTTCCTTGAACGTCACCCTGGGCATAGTTGGCCAGAGCGTTGTTGCACCAGCGGGCGGTTTTCTCGTACTCGTAGGCCGCGTGAAGATGCTGATCGCTGCTGAGGCGGTAATCCGCGGCGAGCGCTCCCTTGGTGATGCTGTAGCTCAACGGTGTGTTGACGGCACTTTGCTCTTCGGCACCCAGATTGAGGAATTCATACGTATACGATGCCGTCTTGTTGTCGCGTTTATCGTAGTTCCCGCCTATCGACAGGGTGAGGTCCCTAGTCGTCTGGTTGGTCAGTTTCAGGTCGTAGTGCGTGATGATCACTTTGCCCCTGAGGGAGTTGACCGGCAACCCGCCGGGCAGCATCTGGTCCTGGTTGACATAACCGACATTCTGGATGTTGCGGCCGTAGGAGTAGCCGCCCACCAGTTTTGTCGTGGGCGTCAGGTTGTAGCCCCCGCTGAGGTTTGCCTGATTGAAGTTGTTGTCCGGTGGAGTGCTCAGCGCATCGACCGGATAGGCGCCCGCCAGCGTCGTGCCATTCGCTACCCTGGTGGTCGTGAAGGGATTGGGAAAGCTGACGCTCTGATTGTGATCGCGGAAGCGTGAGCCGAAGTAGCCCACCGTGAAGAACGCCTTCGCCCCCGCCCAATTGAGTGCCAGATCCACGTTGTCCGTGGTGTAATCGGTCGGGTTCATGATGATCTGGATAGCTTCACCCGCAGGCCCATAGCCAGCCAGGTCAAAAGCGGTGGACGTGTTGTTTTCATCGGTTCCGGTACCGATCAGCTTGGCACCGGACTGCTCGACGTGGTTCCAGTTGAATTGCACGTTCCATTGCGGGTTGAAGTTGTAGCCGAAGGTGAAGCCCGAGTTGTCCCGGTTGCTATGGACGTCCACCTTGTGCAGGTACGCCTGCTGCGCCGGGGTGAGAACCTGTGTCCCGTAAGCGGCAGGTACGGTCGGCCGGGCGGTGCTGACGACACCGAACCCTGCCGGCATCGTGAAGACATTGCCGCCCATGGGCCCTTGCAGTGGCGTCTCATAGGAGTCGCCGTCGCCGATGTTGTGGTGCAGCTGATCGTAGCTGGCGCCGAACATCCACTTTCCCTGGTTGCGGATGGTGGCGCCGAGCGACCGGGAGGTCGTTCCCAGGTCCGTGCCGGTGATCGACCAGAGACTGGTGCCGGCCCCCTGGCCGTAGGCATCGCCACCGCGCACGCTGAAGTTGCCGAGCAGATAGGTGCGGGACTTGTTCAGTCCATTGTATTGACCGAATTGGGCCGAATTCTGGTCGGCGTACCCCGCGCCAACCTCGATAAAGTTGGTGGGCCTGGTCAGGATGGACACGTCATCGTCGCTCTGGGCGAAGGCAACCAGCGGCAGAACCGCCATGATCGCCAGCACAAGTGACTTGACGGACAGTACTCCATTCACGGATTTCATATCACGTCCCTAATAGTTAACGATGCAAGAAGGCACCAGCCGGGCTGTTTGAACCATGGATCATCACGTGGCAGTTGAGGCACGCACGTCCACTGGCACTTGAGCTTGGGTTGGGAGCACGACCACCACTGACCGCGAACCCCGACAAGGTCGACTGCAAGCCGGCAGCACCTGCGCCATAGGGCCTCTGACTGTTATGCGGGCCGTCGTGGCACTCGTCGCAGAGGAACGGCGCACGGGATTTCAGCAGCGGCGGAATATTCGAGCCATGCGGCGTATGGCAGTTCGTGCAGTCCTCGACCACCGGCTGGTGCTCCCACAGGAACGGTCCGCGCTTTTCCGCATGACACGTCGTGCAGGTCTCGGTCACCGTGGTCTTTTTCAGCAGATGCGGACCGGTCGAACCGTGCGGGTTGTGGCAATCGGAGCAAGTCACCTTGCCTTCGCCGATCGGATGGTGAGAAATCTTGTGGATATCGGCGCGCCGGTCCTTGTGGCAGGTGCCGCAGACTTCCGGCTGGGTCAGCTTGCTGCGCACCGGATCGACCGCGCTGTGCACCTTGTGGCAGTCGTTGCACGCCAAGCCGTTGGTCTGATGTTCGCTGCCGTCCCAATGGCTGCGCTGGGTTCCCTTGTGACAGGTCAGGCAGACGGCAGCTCGGTCGCCCGCATCGGACATCGGATAGTCGTGCTTGTTGAACATCACATCCGGCGGCGGAATGCCCTTGCCGGTCTTGTCGCCGGCCAGATGATTTTCGCTCGGGCCGTGGCAGGATTGGCAGGTCGGGGTCCGCAGATCGCCCTTGACGCCATGCGGGGTCTGGTAGATCGACAGAATCGGCATCTGCTCGTTTTCGTCATGGCACCGGGTGCACTTGGCGTCTTGCGCCAGCGCGTCCGCTGCCGTTGCAGCGGACGTCTGGACCGAGGTTGAGTGATTGGTACCCAGATCGGGAAGCTGTATGGGAGGGCTGCCCGCCAATGCTGGGGCCACCCAGCTGGCCAGAATCAGGACGGCTCCAACGGCGAGTCTCTTTAGAAAATACATTTATCAGGTCCCTTCCTGCTTATCGATGGGGGTAATCAAGTTCTGCCGGATCCGGTTTGCCGCATGATCCAATTGCTGGCAGACGTCGACTTGAACCTCGTTGGTAAATCACATATGCAACATGCATCCGGCTTGCCGGCATAGTGCGGGCGCAGGTGGTCCGCGCCATGCCGAGCAAGCCCTATAGCGAAAGAATCCAATCCACCAGGTTCTTGATTTGCGCCGTATTGTTGGCCGGGTCCGTCTTGATGATTGCGTGGTGCACCTGACTGCCATCGGCAAGCTTGACCATCTCGCCGGAGGTCAGGTGATGCATGAGTTTCGCCTCGGCGTCGGGCTTGCCCCTGTACTTGTCCGCGACTTTCTTCCAGCCGGGGCCATCCTTGTCGCGTGTGACGGCGTGGCATTTGAAGCAATTGTTCGCCCTTGCCAACGTCTTGGCTGCGTCCATGTCGGCGGCGTGGGCCGTGGGAGCGAGCGCAAAAATGGCGATACCGGCGGTGATAATGGCGGGCAGCACGGCGCGCGAGATCTGAATCATGTCATTTCCACCTTATGGATGAATTGCCTGCGAATTGACCTGCGGCGGCTTTATGGACGTCCACAGGCACGAATAAATTATGATCGTGGGCATGGGAGCGAAGCCATCGGAGGGCGATGAAAATAGCCATAGGATTATTCCTATGGCACATGGGAATCGCCCTATGCCCGCATTCGAATAACGCTGCCCGATTTGCGCTGAAAACCGTAGGAGCGCGCTTGCGCGCGAAAGGTCTTGCGCAAAAGCATCGCGCACAAGGTGCGCTCCTACCAGGCGTCACGCGGCCATGCAAGGCAGGGCGGAACTCCGCCCTCGATCGTCCAGCGCAACAGCGCCGATCTGAAGCGCCGGCTATCGGCTATATCGAGGCGGAAGGATGCTTCGGAAGATCGTCCGGCGCCGCGTCCAGCAAGCCATGGTTGATCGCATAGCGCACCAGATCGGACTGATTGGCCATGCCCATCTTGTCGAGGATGTGCGACTTGTGGGTGCTCACGGTCTTGATGCTCAGCGAGAATTCCTCGGCGATGCCGGTCAGGGTCACGCCGCGGACGAGCCGGCTGAACACTTCGTACTCCCGGTTGGACAGCAGGGTATGCGGTGCAGCGAGCTGCTGGGGTTTCGAGACATCGGTGACGAGCAGTTCGGCGACCTTGGCGCTGATATAGACGCCCCCCGCCGCGACCTTGCGTATCGCCGACAGCAGCAGATCGCCATCGTATTCCTTGGTCAGGTAGCCTGACGCGCCGGCACGTAGCGCCCGCACCGCGTACTGCTCTTCCTGGTGCATGGTGAAGACAAGGACCGGCAGTTGCGGCCGTACTTCTTTCACGAGCTTGATCAGTTCCAGTCCGTTGCGCCCCGGCATCGACAGGTCGAGCATGAGCAACCCCCAGTCGCGCTCGCACACCTTCTCCAGCAAGGACTTGCCGTCCCATGCCTCGCCAGCGAAATCCAGATCCGCCGTGTCGTTGAAGATTTTCCTGAGGCCGTTGCGGATGACTCCGTGATCGTCCGCAACGAGTATCTGCACCTTCATCATGCCTCCTCTCCCACCGGCGCCGCAGCGAGCGGAACCCGTACTTCTATGGCGGTGTCGCGAAAGCTGGCCTTTGGCAGTTATATTGACCAAGGTACAGCGAACGGAACCCGTACCTGTATGGTGGTGCCCTGCCCGGGCTCGCTCACGATGGTGAATTTGCCGCCGAGCGCCGTTGCGCGTTCGCGCATGCCGACCAATCCGATGCCGCTGCCATGGCGGTCGTGGACAAAGCCCTTGCCCGAATCTCGTATGCTCAGGATCAGATCGTCGCTTTCTCTGACCAGACCGACTTCCACCCAATCCGTCTCGGCATGCCGCGCGGCATTCGTCAACGCCTCCTGCACGATCCGGAAAAGAGCCGTGGCCATCGCGCCGCCCTTGACCAGGGGTGCCGCCGGCAGGTTGCACACCACTTGCATGTTGCCGCGCTTGCCGAGCTCCTCGACTTGCCAGGATATCGCCTCGCCCAGGTCGAGATCGTCCAGAATCCGCGGCCTGAGTTCGGTCGAGATGCGACGTACGGAGACGATGGCGCCGTCCAGCATGCAGCGCATCGAATCGAGCATCTCCGGCGCTGTCTCGCGCCCATCCTTGAGGCGCCCGCTGAACCACGCCAATTCGAGCTTGAGCCCGGTCAGCTGCTGGCCGAGATCGTCGTGCAACTCGCGCGAGATGCGCGCGCGCTCCTCCTCGCGAACCGATTGCAGCGAGATGGACAACCGACGCAACTCCGAATTCATCCCGTTCAGAGCAGTCTCCTTGCGGCGGCGGTCGGTGATATCCCGCAGCACGGCGGTAAGCTGCGGCTTGCCGTTGATGACCGTTTGCGAGATGGCCGATTCGATCGGAAATTCGCTGCCGTCGGCGCGCAGCCCGCAAATCTCCATTTGCAGTGCCATCGTTCGTGAAGAAACAGCCGATGTCATGAATGCCTGCATGTGCCGATGGTGCGCTTCGCGCCGCGGTATCGGGAGCAAATTGGCCAGCGACTTGCCGATGATCTGGGTGGCGGACATTCCGAACATGTGTTCGGCCGCCGTATTGAACATGATGATGTTCTGCGCTTCGTCCGTGGAAATGATCGCGTCCATGACCGAATCGATGGTGAGCCGATAGCGGTCGTCTGCCTCCTGGAGGGCAGAGCTGAGCAAGCCTTCGCGCCGCAGTTCAATTGCCAGCAGCGCTGCGGCGATACTTATGAAAATGCACACCAGCAACGCACCGAGCACGACCGTGATGGCCGTTTCGCGCCAGGCCGCCAATGTTTCCGCGTCGTTGTTGGTTACGCTCACCAGCAGTGGAAAATCCGACACGTAGCCTAGCGTGAATACCTGTTTCGCATCGTTTCTGTCCCGGTAGCTGAAATCGCGCACGTTGAAATTGGTCGCCGCAAATCGCACGCTCCGCAATTCGGCTGCGAGCTTGCCCAAGTCGCTTTCACGATGGGGCAGACTGGCGATCAAGGTACCGTCGTTCAGATACATCCCGATGGGCTTCTGGAAATCCTGTTCCAGATCGGCATAAAACTGCTCGAAATACGCAAGGTCGACGATAGCGACAACGACACCGCGAAATTTTCCGTTCAATCCTTCGACACGACGGGAAAGATAGAGCGTCCAGCCCGAATGAGAGTCGGACCCCTTAGTATCGTTTTTGACAGGCCGGCTTATGAAAAGGCCGGTTTCCTTCCCCCGAGAAAAGAATTTGAAGTAATCGCGATCCACAACCGATTCATGCTGCACTTGATCTTGATTCGATGAATTTTCGATCACCCCGTTTTCGTCGACGATGAACAATGCGGACACTTGCCGCAATGCGGTGATCCGCGTATTCAGCAGCAGATGGATAAGCGGGCTGTCGAGGTTCAACTGCGTTCCGTACGGCGTCTGCAATCGATCCTGGACACCTCGCAGGGCGAGGTCGGCGTTGTGGAAGGATTGCTCGGTTTGACTCATCAGCATGCGCGTGAGGCTGGCCGTTTCCTGACGCGAACGCTCCAGATCGCGCGAACGCATATTCAGCAGCAAAGAGACCACCAACATGGCAATGGCGATGATCGTCAGTGTTGCCAGGAGATATACCGCTCGCGCTGGGCGCAATTTTTCGGACTTGCTCAGATTCATGATGGCCGCAAGTATAGGCTGCCGACCTGCGGAAAAAATCGCGGAGGGACTCTCCCATTGCTCCGAACTTAAGCGAAACACCCCAGAAACAGCTTGAAAATCCCTGCGTCATCGGCTACGAATGAGTGGCATAACGCATTGATAAATAAACGCCATGAACTCCAATACTCGATCCTGCATCGCCGCTGTCTGAGTTCGCCGCCCACCTTCACGATCCTGCGCTCATCGCCCCCTTTCGGCTGCGCCCGGGGGCGTTCACCCGGCAACGCAAACTCACGGTGCCGCGCGTGCTGGCGATGATGTTGTCCGGCATGTGCACCTCAGTGCAAGCCGCACTCGACGAGAGGTTTGCCCAAGCGCACGGCCTCACCGGACGGTAGCGCGAATGCAGCGATCACGCCTTTGCGAAGACCCGTCGCGGCTTTTCCGCCCAGGTGTTCGACGGCGCAACGCGACACTGCTGGATCGGACTCGGCCCCTCATCGATGCGCATCGCTGGCACGGACGGCGCGTGGTCGCCGCCGACGGTTCGCGTTTGCGCGTGTCCACCCGGCGTGGTGCCGAACTCGATGCCGATCACTATGCGTTTGCCTTGTATCTGCCCGGCGCCGAACTCACTTTGCATGCCGCTGCATCCGGCCGATGGCTCGGACTGAGCCCTTCGACGATCTCGGGATAATCGTTGCAAAACGCCAGCCGCCTGCCCACCTTCACCGCAGCGGCTGGCCAACTTCGCCCAGCGAAACTGACCATGGCCGGCAGCCAAACTGCCCACCGTCGCCAACGAGTTGCCCATTTCCGGCATCGAGCCTGACTACCATGCCAGTGGACCTGGCCAGCCTCGCCGGCAGCGCTGACCAGCAGAGGCGACCGACCGATACCAGAAGCTGCCGGTCGTTAGGCTCGCAACCGGGCACTAACCGACCTTGTTGAACACCTCAACAGCCGCTGGAAACTGCGTCCGCTGGCCGACTAGGATGGCCGCAACATCGGTCACCTAGCACCAACGCCATCCCTTGCCGCATTACCCGCCGCAATTTAACTTCCTCCGTCCCGCTATTCTCGTTATTCTACGTTTTGCCTGCCCGTTTTGCCGTTTTGCTGCTAGTCGTCTTTCGGTTAGACTGCAAGTTTGCCCGCGGGGCAAGTACAGGGCATACAGTATGGCAATACCGCCTCGCGTAGTCGTGCTGATACCTTGTTTCAACGAGGCGATCACGATCGGAGATGTCTTGCGCGATTTCAGGGCTGCGCTTCCCGACGCGCGCCTGGTGGTCTACGACAACAATTCCACCGACGCGACGGCGATTGTTGCGCGTAACGCAGGAGCGGAAGTGCGTACCGAGCGCATGCAAGGCAAAGGCAATGTTGTGAGGCGGATGTTTGCCGATCTGGATGCCGACATTTATGTGATGGTCGATGGCGATGCCACATACAACGCTGGCGATGCGCCGGCGATGATCCATCGCCTGATGGAAGATCGACTGGATTTGGTGGTCGGAAGTCGCGTCAGCGACGGAGACGCTGCCTACCGGCGAGGCCACCAGTTTGGAAACTGGGCGTTGACTGGGCTGACGGGCTGGATCTTCGGTCGCACATTTTCAGACATGCTGTCTGGCTATCGCGTGATGTCTCGCCGCTATGTGAAGTCGTTTCCCGCCCACGCTCAAGGTTTTGATACTGAGATTGAGCTAGGAATACACGCACTGGAGTTGCGCATGCCGGTAGCGGAGGTGCCGAGCCGCTACCGCGCGCGACCAGAAGGATCGCATAGCAAACTCGACACCTATCGCGACGGCTGGCGAATTCTGAAAACCATCGTCCGGCTGACAAAGAACGGTCGACCCTTGGCCTTCTTCTCGGTCGCTTGCGCCGTGTGCGTCCTGGTGGCCGTGGGGCTCGCGTTGCCGCTATTTCGGACGTACCTGCTGACGGGCCTGGTGCCACGGTTCCCCACGGCGATCTTGAGCGCTTCCCTCGTATTATTGGGCGGTATCTTTCTCGTGTGCGGCCTGGTGCTCGACACCGTGACGTTAGGCCGTCGCGAGCAAAAATATTCCGCCTATCTTGGCCATGCACTCTTTGACGATGCCGGCGAGTCCGCGTGAGACGCTCGATCGACACGCGAAAACTCGGCGGTTCGTGGACTCTGATACTGCTCCTCCTAGTCGGCGCTCTCTATGCGGCGCACAAGGGACAGGATGCAGCGTGGGATCTGAAGAACTATCACCTGTATAACGCTTGGGCGTTTTTACACGGGCGGCTGTCGATTGATCTGGCACCGGTAGGGTTACAGGGATTTTTCAATCCGCTGCTGGACGTGCCTTACTTCTGGCTCGGTGTCGGTCCGTTGCATCACTGGCCGCGTCTTCTCGCCGCGGTACAGGGGCTCTGGTATGGAGCGCTCGCCTTCGTGCTGCTACGAGTCAGCGTGAGGCTGGCTGAAGTGCGTGGACGCTCCTATGGCGTCCCCGATCTGTTGGCGGTGGTGATCGGCATCACGGGCACCATGGCTGCCTCGCAAGCTGGCACCTGCACCAATGAAGTGCCGCTGGCCCTATTGGTCGTCCTCGGGTTCTACGTCTTGCTGCCGCTGTGTGCCCGCGACTTGCCGGGGCATGCGACCCGAAGGGTTGTAGTGGCGGGACTTCTATGCGGCCTGGCCGCAGGGCTGAAGCCAACCGCCGTTGTGTTCACTCCGGCTATGGCGGTTGCGTTGTGGCTTGCTCTTGGTGCGCGAACGACGGCATGGCGCTTGAGCCTGATCTTCACGATCGTCGCGTTTGCCGCATTCCTCGTAGCGTATGGCTGGTGGGGATTGGAGCTGTACAAACTCACGGGCGATCCTGTTTTTCCGATGTTCAACCAGATCTTCCATTCCAGTTGGGTGCCGGCAACAGCAGGCACCGACCGCCAGTTCATGCCCCGCGGACTCCTTCAATGGTTGTTTTATCCCTTCTACTGGATTCACAAGAACCACTGGCAGGGAGGGAATACCTTCGCAGATGCGCGGTATGCGGCCGCCATGATCGCGGCCGCCATCCTCTGCGCATTGCTTCTTTTGCAGAGATCGCTCCAGGATCAGGGGTCAAGGAGCGAGCGATTCTTGCTGACCTTCATGGTGACCGGTTACGTCTTGTGGCTCTTGCTCTATTCGATCTTGCGTTATGCCGTGTCGCTGGAGGTGATGACCGGTCTTCTCATCATGGTCACCGTGCAAAGGCTGACGGTCCACTCCCTGTCAACTTCCCAAAAGCCGCGACTTGTACTGTGGAGCATGGTAGCCATCGCCTTGCTGCTGATCGGTTCCAGTAGATACCCGGATTGGGGCCATGCCCCCTTTGCTGATGTGACCTTCGATGTCCACCCTGGGACGACGGTGGCACCAGGAAGTATGGTGCTGGTGATCGGTCAACCGAACTCGTACCTGATTCCGTTTTTCAACGCTGCACAAGAGATCAAGTTTGTAGGTATAACTTGGCTCACCAGCGAAGCTCAGCAATATCGCTTGGGCGAGTTGACCCGTGCCCGGGTAATCAATCATCGCGGCCCGTTGTACGCGATCTTGCGAGACGTCAATGGCGAGGACGTCGCTCAACTATCCCGAATCCTTCCGTTGGAACATCTGGTGCAATGCCATCGGATTGCCAGCGCGATGGAGCAAACCAAGCGCGGGACAGACCTCTCAGACGGTTTGCGAATATGCAACGTTATTCGGTATTGAGAGACCGACGGATCCGCCTCGCCGCGAACGGCTGAAATTGGCTCTGCCCGTCGCGCCGGCCTCTCGTCAGAAGCGCGCCGGTCCGAAGGTGTCGCCGGAGGGCAGGATTCACGAAGGCCAGGGCGGCGGATTCGAGAGCGCTCCAGCTGGCCGGTTCGAGAGCACTCTGGGTGGCCGGCTTGAGAGTGGAATCGGCGGCGGGTTTGATCGGAAAACGCAGAAGTCGAAGGTGCTGCCAGCACGGCTGTTTGTGGGCCGCATCACTGGTCGTCGCCGGCCCCACCGAAGCTGTAGCTGAGGCCGACCAGGTAGGCGCGCGGCGTACCCGGTGCGACAAACAGGGTCGGCGTGCCGGGACCGGTGAGATCGACCAGACGGTTGGGCGTATCGAAGACGTTGTCGCTCAGCAGGCCACCGTTGTCATAGCGCCGATCGAATGCATTGTCGACGCGGGCAAAGAACGCCAGCCGCCGGGTCGGTCGATAGTGCAGATCCAGCGCAACCACGGCGTAACCCGGAAGCATGCCGTGGCGATCCCGGTTGTTCTCGTCACCCACCGCGTACTGGCCCGAATAAGCACGCACATTGCCGCCGAACGACCACCGGTCGGTGAGGCGGTATTCAGCGGAAAAATTGAACAGGTCGTGCGGCACGCCGGGAATCCGGTCGCCGCGGCGGATGTGGATCGCGCCGTTCGCGTCGGCGCTGGAGTTCGCGGCGCTCTGCATATCGAAGGCAACGCCGTAAGTGGCGCTGACGTAGCTGTAGTTGGCCTGCCATTCGAGCCGGCCGTGCTGGCCACCGAGACCGATGTCCACGCCCTTGCGTCCGGTCCGGGGCACGTTGGCGAAATAGCCCTGCGAGCTGCCGCCGGTGTAGATGGTCAGGATGTCGTTGCTGACCCGGCTGTCGTACGGCGACACGTTCCAGCGCAGGTTGCCGCTGGCGAAGGAGCCGCGCAGGCCGCCGGCCAACGTTCGCACCACCACCGGCTGCAACGGCGGATCGCCGCTGAAGTCGTTCGGCAAGGAACACGGCGCGGCCGGATCGGCGCACTCGAACTCGATCGGGGTCGGCGTACGCATGCCTTCGTCGTAGTTCAGGTAGGCGCCGAGCCGGGGGCCGATCGCCCAGGTGGCGCCGATGCTGGGGTCGAAGCGGTGAAACGTCTGCCGGCCATCGATGGCCGGCGCGCCCCCGGTCCGGTCGGCTACCGTGAGCTGGCTGTGGTTGTAGCGGCCGCCGAGGCTGAGGTGCACGCCCCGCGGGAGTGCCAGCACGTCCATCAAGTAGAACCCCTGGCTGCGGTTCGACGTACCCGCATCGGTGACCGGATCCGGGCCGAACGGCCGCAGACCCACGGCATCCCCGCGCCGGGCCACGCTGGAGGGGAAATAGGCCGGCTGGGCGTACTGGCTGAACGCGCTTTCACCGGCATCCAGGGTGAGGCCGATGGTGAACTGGTTGTCGCGTCCCCACAGGCTGCCGCTATCCACCGCCTGGAGGGATCCGCCGTAGCCGCGCGTGTGCACATTGCCGAGCACGTTCGAGGCCGGCACGTTGTTGATCGTGGCCGCCGGGTGGCTGGCGTCGAAGGCCGGAGCAAGCCCGGAATAATAGAACTGGCCGATCGAGTCCGGGTTGTAGGGGCCGTTGGCGGCATAGCCCAGCGGGCCGTCGACCCTTGCGTCATAACCGCTGAAGTTGTTGGTGTTGCTGTTGAAACTGCGGCTCTGCGAGATGCGCAGGTAGGCATTGGCCTGCACCGACCAGTCCGACCCGAGCTGGCGCGAGCCCTGCAGGTTGAATGTATTGATGTTGTCGTTGAAATGGTCCGGCCAGGTGTATCCCGCCTGCGGTGTCCGCACCCATTCGACCGGCAGCGACTGGGTCCCGGACAGCCGGCCGTGCGCGCCGGTGTAGCTCAGGGTGACGACGGTGTCCTCGTCCGGATGCCAGTCGCCGCGCACGAAGGCTTGCTGCACGCGGCTCGATGAATAGTCGCGCCAGCCGCTTTCGAAGTCGCTGCCGGCTCCGAGGTAGATACCGAAACGGCGGCTGTGGGCACCGATGTCCGCATCCAGCTGGATGCGCCCCCAGGACCCGCCGGACAGGTTCAGCGAACCGCCGGGATCGGTGAAGCCGCTCTTGCTGGTCAGCAACAGCGCGCCGGCCAGCGTGTTGAGGCCGTACAGCGGGTTGGAGCCGGGAACCAGTTCCACATCGCGAATGGCAAAATCGGGGATGGCCTCCCAGTTCATGGTTTCGGCGAATGGCTCGTTCTGCCGCACGCCGTCCAAGTAAACGGAAATGCCCGCGGGCGAACCCAGCAGCGGCGAAAGGACGAAGCCGTGAAAATACAAATTGCCCTGCCACGGATTGCCCTGCGACTGGGTCATGCTGACGCCCTGGAAATTCCGCTGCAGCAGCCCGGTCATCGACTGCCCGTGGGTCTGCCGGACGTCGTCGGCCTGGGCGCTTTGCACGTTCAGCGGAATCTGCAGCAGCGGAACGTCGAAGCCGGCCAGTGGGGCGACGGCAATCACGTTCACTTCGCGCAACTGCTGCACCGGCGGATCGGCAAGCGCCACCGCGCTCTGCGCGAGGACGAGCAGAAGCGCGACGGTCACTCCGCGACGCCGCCATGGGCTGGATGTGGGCGGCATCGGGGCATCTCCCTGGCTTGCGCTTGCGCTGCCGTGTCGGTCGAGCACAGGGACGACGTTACGGCAACCGCATGCCGTTCGCCATCGCCACCCTGCGTGCCGGGTGCGTCACCCGCACCCGGCGACATCGCGAAGAGCGATGCGTCAGGCAGCTCCGGCGTACAACGTGCCCTTGGCTTTTGCCACGTGGATGGCGATCGCATCCATCAACGGCGGCGACAGGCAATCGTACGGTGGCAGGCCGAGCTCGGTCAGGCGCGCGCGCACCGCGTCCATGTTGGCCGGGTTGGCGCCCGATTCGATGATCGAGGATACGAACGCCGCGAACGTGGGTGCCGACCAGCCGTCCTGCGCCGACAGTTCGGTATGTACGAAGTCCAGGCCATAAAACGGATGGTTCTTGTCCTCGATGCGGCCATACATGTGCACGCCACAGGCCTTGCAGGCATGCCGCTGGATGGTCGCGCTGGTGTCCACCACCGCCAGCTTGTCGCCATTCTCGGTCACACTGACCTTGTCGCGCGACACCACGGCGACCATCGAGAACGGGGAGCCCTCCGGCTTCCAGCACTTGCTGCAACCGCAAACGTGATTGTGTGCCGTCTGTGCATCGACCCTGACCTTGACCGGCTTGTCGGTGCACTTGCAGGTCAGCGTGCCGCCGCCGAAATTGTCCTTGCCCGGCTTGACGCCATTGTCGACCGATGGGTGAATCTGAGTGGTTGCCATGGGTTACCTCCAACGATGATGAGTGACAGTGGCGTGGCCGGCTCAATACCTGATCACCGAACGCACCACCTTGCCCTCGTGCAACAGATCGAAGGCACGGTTGATGTCTTCCAGCGGCATCACTTCGGTGATCATTTCGTCGATCTTGATCTCGCCTTTCATGTAGCGCTCGACATAGCCGGGAAGCTGCGAACGGCCCTTGACGCCACCGAACGCCGAGCCACGCCACACGCGCCCGGTGACCAGCTGGAACGGTCGCGTGCAGATCTCCTGCCCGGCGCCGGCCACGCCGATGATGGTGGACTCGCCCCAGCCCTTGTGGCAGCACTCCAGTGCCGAGCGCATCACGTGGACGTTGCCGATGCACTCGAACGAGTAGTCGACGCCGCCGTTGGTCATGTCGATGATGACCTGCTGGATCGGGGTATCCGGATAGTCCTTCGGATTGACGAAGTCGGTGGCGCCCAGCGCCTTGGCCATCTCCCACTTGTCCGGGTTGAGATCCACGCAGATGATCCGCGAGGCCCTGGCCATCACCGCGCCCTGCACCACCGACAGGCCGATGCCGCCCATGCCGAAGATGGCCACCGTGGAACCGGGCTCGACCTTGGCGGTGTTCAGCACCGCACCGATGCCGGTGGTGATGCCGCAGCCGAGCAGACAGACCTTGTCCAGCGGCGCCCGCTTGCTGATGTTGGCCAGGGCGATCTCCGGCACCACCGTGTACTCGGAGAACGTGCTGGTGCCCATGTAATGCAGGATCGGCTTGCCGTTGATCGAAAAGCGCGAAGTGCCGTCCGGCATCAGGCCCTTGCCCTGGGTGACGCGAATCTTCTGGCACAGGTTGGTCTTGCCCGACAGGCAGTATTCGCACTCGCCGCATTCGGGCGTGTACAGCGGAATCACGTGATCGCCGACCTTGACCGAGGTCACGCCCTCGCCGATCTCCTCCACGATACCGCCGCCCTCGTGCCCGAGGATCACCGGGAACAATCCCTCGGGATCGGCGCCGGACAAGGTGAATGCATCGGTATGGCAGACACCGGTCGCCACGATCCTGACCAGCACTTCACCTTTTTTCGGAGCAGCAACGTCGACTTCCTCGATGCTGAGTGGTTGTCCCGCTTCCCACGCAACCGCTGCGCGTGTCTTCATGATCAATCGTTCCTCATAACCGTCAACCCTCCACCAAGGCGGGCCGCCAAGCAGGTACCATGCACATCAGATGCCAGTTTCCGCAGACGTCTGCAAGCTGGTGATTCAGTCACTTGAAGCGATCACATGGCGGCCTGTCCCGCGTGCAGCATCAGATTCGTGACAGAGGAGTGTGCCGCATGCGGTACAGCCGCCACCATGGGAGTCACTGCACGACTTTCACGACAGGCTTCATGTAAATCCCTGTCCCTGCCACTGCTGGATGGGAGCGACTGTGAAACAGTAGTTCGGCGGCTGAACTGCGGAATCCGGACGCCTCGCCACGGTACGCCTTTGCCGACTACGGATACGCACGGCCACCGACGCGGGCGCGCGGTGCTGTCGCTCACGACAGCTTTTCAGGAGTTGCTCAGCTACCTTGGCGCTTGTTCCGCACCACGCCGCGCTGCGGATCGTACCCCCATATGGCCAGCCCCAGAAAGACGATGAGCGAGGCGACAACCACGCCACACGCATGCCAGTTCATCTGCCCGTACATGGCGTAGCGGATCAGATCGACGCCGTAGGTAAACGGATTGATGCGGGCCAACTGGTAGACGACTTGGGCCCCGGATTCCTGCAACTTCCACAATGGGTACAGCGCCGGCGACAGGAAGAACATCGGAAAAATCACAAAGTTCATGGCCCCGGCGAAGTTCTCGATCTGCTTGATATAAACGGACACCAGCAGGCCCATCGCGCCCAGCATCAGACCGGTCAGGAACATGGCCGGCAACGCCAGCAACAGGCCGGGCCACCACGGCAGGTCGAGCTGGAACAGCGCGCAGATCGCGAAAAACGCATACGCCTGCAGGATCGACAGGAAGGTACCCGCCAGCAGCTTGCACGTCAGCAACACCGAGCGCGGCAGCGGTGCCGTCAGCAGCAGCCGCATCAAGCCCATCTCACGGTCGTAGACCATCGCCAGCGAAGACTGCATGCCATTGAACAACAGGACGATGCCCACCAGCCCTGGCACGACGTAGACCGGGTACTCGATATAGGTTGAGTACGGCGGAATCACGGAGACGCCAAAGACGTCCCGGAAACCGGCCGCAAAAATGAGCAGCCACAGGCTCGGCCGTACCACCGCGGAGAGCAATCGCCCGCGCTGGTGCATGAACTTGACCGTTTCGCGCGAGGAAAGCGCCACCAGCGCCTGCAGGGCGTGGCTCACGATCGACATGGCGGAGCCCCTTGCAGGCTTGCCTGCAGCCAACCCGGCCCGGGGCGCCGGTGGAACGGGAGCCGCCAAGTCACGTTCCTGCGGCGGACCGCCGCCGGACGTGCCTCGCCGCGATCCACGCTTCGCATGCATCAGACCGCCTCCTCTTTCTCCACCGAAGCTTCCCCGGTCAGGTCGAGGAAGGCGTCGCGCAGCGAACGCCGGCCGGTGCGCTCGCGCAATTCCGCGGCGGTGCCGGAAGCGATCCAGTGCCCCTTGTGCAGGATGATGACCCGGTCGGCGGATTCGGCCTCGTCCACCAGGTGCGTCGCCCACAGCACACCGACGTCGCGATGCGTGCACAGCGAGTGGACATACTCCACGAGTTGCGCGCGCGAGGCGGGATCGAGCCCCACCGTCGGTTCGTCCATCAGCAGCACCACCGGGTCGTGCAGCAGTGCGCGGGCCAGTTCGACCCTGCGGCGATTGCCGCCAGAAAGCGCCCGCGCCCGGTCTCTGGCCCGCTCGGTCAAGCCGGTGCGGTGCAGCTCCGCATCGATGCGGGCGCGAGCTGCACGTCCCATGCCATGCAGCCGCGCATGGAAACGCAGGTTGGCAACGACGCTCAAGTCCAGGTCCAGCGTCGCCTGCTGGAATACCACGCCCAGGCACGCGAGTGCCCGCCGCGCCTGATGGCGCATGTCGAAGCCCGCCACCTCGATGCGACCGGCGTCGGGCACAAACAATCCGGTGAGCAGTTGGAACAGCGTACTTTTCCCGGCGCCATTCGGTCCGAGCAGGGCCACGAACTCGCCGCGTGCGACGTGCAGGGACACCCGGTCCAGCGCCTTGACCGAGCCGTAGGACTTGCTGACCTCCTCCACCGCGAGTGCGAGTGCGGCCTGTCCCGGTAGCGGCGACGCGGGCATGGATGCCTCGCTCGGCGCGTTCATCGCGGTACGCCATGCCGCGGGCGCGCGGCCCACAGCGCCAACAACGACACCGAGGCACCAGACTTCACAGACCCTCCTTGCCACGCCGGCCTTCGTCCACGTCAACCCCGGCCACGTCGGAAAGCAGCCCTTGATGGCGTGCCAGCAGCCGACGGCTGAGAGCAGCAACCTCAGGACTGTTCAGATCGTGACTACCCGTTTGCTCGACACGATAGTCCAGTACAACGCGTGCCGGCGTATCACCCAGAAACAATATGCGATCGGCGAGCACCAGTGCCTCACTTAAATTGTGGGTAACGAACAATACCAGTGGCCGCACTCGCGCGCACAGCCGCCGCAGCAGCTCGCGCAACTGGTTGGCTGCCGGCAGGTCGAGCGACACGAACGGCTCATCCATCAGCAGCAACCAGGGCTCGACCACGAACGCCCGCGCCAGCGCGGTGCGACGCTGCATGCCGCCGGAGAGGTGGCTCGGCCAGGCATCTCCGGAAGTGCGTAGTCCGACCTCGTCGAGCAAGCTGTCCGCGCGCGAAACATAGCTTCGGTCACGCGCCAGACGCTCGGCTTCCGCCAGCCGCACGTTGTCGCGGACCGTGAGCCACGGCATCAGCCGTGGCTCCTGGAATACCATGCCCAGGCCAGGGGGCGACTGGCCGGGCTCGGCCAACGGCACTCCGTCGTAGCGAATCGCACCCGTATAGTCGGCGTCCAGACCGGCAACCATGCTCAGCAGCGTGGTCTTGCCCACACCGGACGGCCCGACGATGGCGACAAATTCGCCGCCGCTGATGGTGACGTCGATATCGGCCAGCACCACCACACTGTCGAAACGTTTTTCGATGACATGGATGTTCAACCCTTTCATCCGCGCCACCGCAGCAAGCGTTTTTCGAGAGGCCGCATCACACCGGCTTCGATGGCCATGACGACAACGGCAAACGCCAGTGTGTACGCCAGAATACTGGTGATGTCGAAAAACTGGAAAAATACGGACAATTCAAAACCGACGCCATTGCTTCGTCCGAGCAGCTCGGCAATCAGCACGATCTTCCAGATCAACGCCAGGCCGTTGCGGGCAGAGGCTATGAGGTACGGATAAAGCTGCGGCAGGATCACCCGATACAACGTCACTGTACGCGGGACGTGATACACCTGCGCCACCGCCAGCAAGCGCGAGTCGATGGCCCGCGTACCTTCGCGCGTTGTCACGACCACGACCGGGATCTTGTTGAGGGCCACGGCCACGATCACGGCGACATCCGTGAGCCCGAGCCACAGGTAGCACAAAATGATAATGACCAGCGCCGGGATGTTGAGCGCAAGCACCAGCGGGCCATCCAGCAACAGGTTGAGCTTGCGCGAACGGCCCATCATGAAGCCGATCACGGTACCCACGGTCATGGCCACGACGAACGCAGCGCCCACCCGCGCCAGCGTGATCCCCAACTCCAGCGGAAGCTGGCCGCTGCGGGTGTAGCGATACACCGCGGCGAGCACCGCGACCGGCGTCGGCAGCATGTTGCTGCCCGCGAGTCGTGCCGCAATTTCCCAAACCGCCACCAGGCCGGTCAGCGATGCGCTCCGCCACAGCCAGCCGCGCCGCGACGGTAGTCGGAACCTGCGCCACCCCGTCCGCGCCGCCACGCGTGGCTCGCTCCTGCCGCTGGTTCGGGGCAGGCCGCCCGCGCCAACGCGACGACGGATAAACCTCATGGCCGACGAAACCCGCTCCAGAACACACCCGCTGGCAACTCGCTCGTTCCATCGGTGAGTTCGCCGTGGCTTTCTTCAGCGACCAGATGGAACAGTTGTCCAGCCGCGTGGATTTCGGGCGCGCCGAAGTGGTCGACGATACCGTCCCGGTAACCCTGTCGGATCGCGGCGAAAACCGCGTCGTTTTCGGGTTTGACCTCGCTCCTCAGCGGCTGCCAGGCTGCATCCGAGCGAGCCAGCTCCTGCTTGGCATCGTACGTGGCGGCGATGAAGGCCCGCAAGGCATCGCCGTGGGTTTCCGCCCAACGTTGCGAAAACACCCAACCCAGCAGCGGCGGGACGGTCTTGACGCCCAATCCCTTGAGCATCTGCTCCACCGTAATCACCGGCTGCATCCCCTGTGCAACGAGGCGGGAGCTGTATTGCCAGAAGTTGATCGCGGCCGGAAGCTCACCGTCGAGCATCAGGTGATTGATCAGCGGCGCTGCCGCGAACTGTGGCTTCGCGGCGGAATTCAGGTCGATCCCGTACTCCTTGCGAGCGTAAGCACGCGCGATCAGCCAACTCTTGTCCACCGGGCCGCCGGCGACGCCGAATCGTTTGCCTTTGAGGTCGGCGAGCGACCTGATTCCCGCCTTCGGATTGGCGACGACGGCACCGACCGCCTTCGAAAACGGGACAAACTGGTAATCCTGACCGCGGGATCGCAGCGTCGCGACCCAGAACCAGTCCGAGACGACAAGGTCGACGCTGCCGCTCAGCAACGCCACCTTCATGGCGTTCTCGGAAGCCAGTGGCACCACCTCCAACCGGATGCCGTGTCTGCGTGCGAGACCCAGCCTCTGGACGGTATCGATTTCCCAGCCGACCGTGCCGAACTCAAGCACCCCGACCCGCAGTTCGGGGAGGCCATGCGCAACCTCCGCGCGCGCGGCGGCACCTGGCATCATCGTGAGGAGCGCGGCGCAAATCAGCGCAAAAACGCGCGTCCATCCGCTACGGATTCGGTGCCGCGCCCACCATAACCGCGACATTTCGCGGACTGCCGGCTTGGGTACCGGCCCCTCCCGCGTTGCTGCCAGGCGCGTGCACCGCCAGCGACCGGTCGTATCGCGTCGTACTGCCGAGCCAGCGCCTCCGATCAATCCCGCTTGGCGGAGGCTGTCACCCACGCGGGACCGTCGAGAGTCCCGAAACCGGATCGGGGCACCTGCCATGCTCGTCTAGTTGCCCTTCTTCATGTTCATCGAATCGATCCAGGTGATGATTTTCCAAAGGTCGCCGGCTTTGGTCAGGGTCGTGCCGCCTTGCTGCGGCATCAAGGCCGGGGTCTCCTTATTGACTCTCGAGTATCCTGCTTCCTGCAGTTTCTTGCTTCCCAGTGAAACGAGCCGGAACAAAGTGTCGTCGCTCGGGCCGTAAATCCATACGCCGTTGTTGAGTGGCGGACACATGCCACCGCCACCATTGCCGCCATGGCAGGCATTGCAACCGTGATTGAGAAATTGCTGGTAACCCTCAGCGACTACGGTGATGTTTGCCGAATCGTACGGGTTCTTCAAGGTACCCTTCGGGGCCTTCGTGACCACGTCCACCGGGTCTTCATCGTAGCCTTTTATTTGCTTTACGAATTCCTTTTTGGGAACCGCGTTTGTCCATGTCCCGTTCGCGATTTTTTCCTGCAAATCCAGAAATTCAACCCGATCCAGCTGACCGTCACCGTTCGTATCGGCGGCTTTGAAGTTCAGGTTCGGCATGGCGGCCATGGCTTCCTTTTCGGTCACCATACCGTCGTGGCTCGTGTCCATCGAGTCGTACGTCGCCGGCACGTGGACGCTTTCGGCCCTGGCCGGAGCAGCCGCCGAACTGACCGGGCTATGATTGGCGAGCGCCAGGCCGATACCGGCCACGGCCACGGCGATAGCAGTGAAGCCATACACGGTCTTACGGAACATTTGACTCTCCTTTGTGAATACCAATACGAATCAACCATCTTCTGCTGGCGCTTCCGCACCACCGTGACGCCACGTCGCGAGGCAACCGCTCAGGGCACGACAGCGATGCCCCATGGCAAGCGACCGACGTGTACCGAAACCTCGGGTTTGAGCGATTTGACATCGACCACCGTCACATCGTTGGTGAAGCCATTGACGCTGTAAAGCTTCGAGCCGTCGGGAGATAGCGCCATGTGCCACGGCCGTTGTCCCACGATGATGTAGTCGCTCACTTTGTATGTCTTGGTGTTGACGACGGCAACGTGGTTCGCCGGTCCGAGCGCGATGAACGCTTCCGAGCCGTCCTTCGACATCGTGATGCCGACCGGCTGGATGAACTCGGCTCGCATCCCGGGGATCGCAAAGCCGATCGTCTGCACGACCTGGTGGGTACTCGCATCGATCACCGATACCGTGCCGCCGACCTCCGAAGATGCCCAGACGTAGCGGCCGTCGGGCGTGAACGTGACCACGCGCGGACGCGTACCCACCAGTACGCTGGCGACCAATTTCAGCGTCTTGTTGTCGATGAAATGGACCAGGCTGCTGCCTTCGGAGGTTGCCACCGTGATCTGATTGTTCGGGCTGACGCGCATGCCCTCGGGTTCCGAGCCAACGGGAATCTCCGCAAGCAGTTTGCCGGTCTCCGCGTTCAGCACGGTGACCTGCGCGTTGTCCTCGTTGGCGATGTAGACCCGGTTGCCGTTGTTGCCCACAGCCAGCAATTCCGGGTCCGCCCCCGACGGCAGATGTCGCGTCACGGCGAGCTTGGACACATCGATGACATCGATTCGGTTGCTGTCACCCACGCACACGTACACCCATTTGCCATGGGGCCCTGCCACGATGCCGCGCGGACGCTGGCCCGTGGGTATGGTCTTGATCGTCTTCAGTGTGTTGCTGTCCAGCACCGTCACGGTATTGCCGCGCTCGTTGCTGACGAACAGCATCGCGGACCACGCGGGCGGCGGCGCCAGCACCAGTAGCAGCAAACACATCGCGGCAACCCGCGTGTGCCGTCCATTGTGGTTGACTGTCTTCATTTCGAGAACTTGCACAGGCTTTGGGGTTGGTCGAACCCCAAGGTATCGGTGTTGTACGTAGGGTGCAGAAAACCCGGCTGTGGCGAGATCGACACCAGGGATAACTGATCCATCAGCAGGATCGGCTGACGCAACTGGTTATCCCACGAGCGGAAGTTCATGCCCTCGCCCTTGTACCCCGCGAGCTTGAGGTTGTCCGAGGTGATGTACTTCCGGACCGCATCGACATTGCTGGCGTTGCCATGCTTCACGGCCATCTCCAACAGATGGGCCGCAAGCCAGCCCTCGTAGTCCCGCACCGTGATCTCACGATGGGCAAGTTTCCGGAAATCGTCATGCAGCGTCTGCGCAGCGTAGGACTCATACGCGGCGCCCCACGCCGTTGCCTCCAGCCCGTCCGTGCCCACGACGGGCCGCGGATCGGTGGTCCGATATTGCAGGTAGAGCCCGAATGAATTGGTCTCGTCGGCCACGAATGCGACGTCATAATCCGGTACGCCGCGCGTCAGCATCGGCATTTGCGTCTGGATCTCCTGGTAACCGGTGTCCACGCGGCGCGCGCCGGTTTGGAGCTCGTACGCGCGTTCGGCCACGATCTTGGCACCATAGAGCTTGGCGGAACGCGTGATGTCATTGGCGTACTCGATGTCGGCGGGGTGCTTGCCGCGTACGAGAAACCACCGCGTCCACTTCTTCCACACCAGATACTGCGCCAATGCGTCGGTCAGCATCGCGTCGCTCGGAATCAGGTGGAAGACATTGCGGCGACACTGGGTCTGGCGCAGCACGTCGTCCCGCGCGCGAATATTCAGAATGATCGCGTCTTTTGCTTGCGGCAAATCGGCGACCGCGAGCAAATCCGGGGCTTTCAAGTCAGCGATGATGAGGTGCTGACCGGAAGCCAGCAATTTTTTTGCCGCAGCGACCACGTCGCCACCTTGCGGCAGCATCGTCTCATCCAGCACAAACTTCAGCCCCAGAAATTTTCCCGCCAGGTTGTTGTAGTTGGTTCCGAGGCGCACACCTGCCAGCCCTTCGTCAGGAATGACGGCGGGTTTGAGCAGCGACAATGGCGCCGGCTCCCGGTATTCCATGCCCAGATACGCGTAATGCGTGACGACTTCTTTGCTCTTCGCCGTGCTGCCGCTCGCGCCTTGCGCATCGGATGGCGCCGCTGAAGTTGCCGCAGCCAATGTCAATGCCAACACGGCTGCGACGATGGTGGCGATACCCCGCTTCATCGTGGCGGCTCCACCGCAGCACCGCTCGAACTTGGCGCAGGCGCGAACCGGGTCATCACGTTGAGTGTCTGTATCGCCGCATCGCTGCCATTGTCCTTGGCGACATCGAGCGCGGTCTTGCCGTCATCGTCACGAGCATCGACTCTCGCCCCGGCCTGGATCAGCAAACCGATCAGGGGCGCGTTATCGTGCCCGGCCGCGACCATCAGGGCCGTAAGGCCGCTCTTGCTCCGGGTGTTCGCGTCAGCACCCTTGCTGAGCAGCAACTTGCCAACCTCTTGCGGGGCAACCCCGTCGCTCAGGTACAGGCCGTCGTCGACCGGAACGTTGCCGCTCTGCTGCGCCTCCAGATGCCTCGCCACGATCATCAATGGCGTCAACCGATTGGCGCCGCATGACTCGTTGGGCGAGGCCCCCGCATTGAGCAGCGCCATGGCGGCCCGGAAACTGCGGTTGTCGAGCGCGATGCAGAGCGGGGTCAATCCCCTGGGATCCCTCGTGGTCAGGCTGGCGCCGTGGTGCAACAGCACCTCCACCGACGGCACGTGATCGCGGTAAGCCGCCTCCATCAGCGGCGTCAAACCATCTCCGTTGCGTGCGTTGGCGTTTGCGCCCAGCTCGAGCAGCAGCTTGACGGTCGCGGAATCGCGAGCGCTGGCTGCACTGATCAGCGGCGTGGAGCCCATGGAGTCGCGTGCGTTGAGTTCCGCCCCATGTGCGGCCAGAAACTTGATGCGCGCCGCGTCGGACGCCACCACCGCTTGCGCCAGCTCAGCATTCGGATTGGCGCCTGCCGCAAGCGATTTCTTCACGTCCTGTAGCGTGACGATCTCGCCTGGAGCCGTTTGAGACTTGTCGATGTGGGTCAGGTCCGGATCCAGCGGCTCTTGGTAGCGCGCGTAGGCGCTGGCGCCCATGGAATAGGAACCGTGCGCGGGCAGGTTGCCCTGAACGACGCATTCGCTGCATTGCACCAACGGAACGCCGAATTCGTCGAGGATGGCCTTGACCTTGCGCGCCGATACATTCAGCGCGTTGTCCAATGCATATTTCAGAACCACGTCGTTTTCACGCACGCCGATGGCCATTGCGTATTCCAACTGCACGTCGTTGGACATCAGATTGACCGGTTGCAGCACGATCGGCGCGTGCTTCCTGGCCTTGGCGTAACCGGCAAACGGGCCCCACACCCCGACCACGTCGAGTTGGCCGTCCACTACCTGTTCAACTTGTCGCCACTGCTGCAGGGCACCACCGTTGCTTGCGGTGTCGTAGCTGACCGTAAGGACGTGGACACCGTTCTTGATCCCGTTTTCGGCGAGCGCCTGGCGCAAAGCGGAGGTCTGGTAAACACCGACGCGGAGTTTCCTGAGCGCAGGGTCGGTGAGGCTCTTGATATGGATTCCGCTGCCCTTGCGAGACGCGAAAACGTATGTCGACCGGTAGATCGGCTCAGTCATCAGCACATCCGAGACACTTGCCGGGATGTCAACCACGAGATCGCAGTTTCCCAGCGGCTCGGCCGCGGTGCCGAATGCCCGTTTCAGGAACCCATAGTTTATGTACGACATCCAGTAGAACCTCACCGTCGTATGCATGGCCGCGGCCAGCACCTTGACGATCTGGTTGTCGATGCCGTCACCATTGCGGTCCGAAAACGGCATGTTCGCAGGGTCCGCACAGACGGTCAGCGGCCGTACCTGCTGATGTAGCGCGGCCTCTTTTGCGGCGTTCCGTTCGGCCGCCGTCATCTCGCTGAATTTCAAGTCGAGGTTGTAATAGGTTTTTTCCTGCGCCGACGCCAACCCAGCCACCATCAGCACGAGGCATCCAAGGGATATCGCGATACCGAATTTCATGTCATGCATTGCACTTTGAAAGGACCTCTCACGTTCGCTGCTGGCACGCGACGCTTCGGCATCGAAGCCGGGGTTGCATTAGGCAACCCCGGCAGACTTCACCATCCAACAGTGGTTTGTACACATCTACAACTCAACCGTGCACGCACCGTCACTTCGGGGTCTCGGCGTCCGCGATGCTCGGGTGCTCCGCTCCGCCCAAGCGGAACGTATACAGGGTGCCACCCTGCGGCACGAGGTTCAGGTTGGTGGTCTTGGCCATGGCGGTCGCACCGATCGCGCCGAACTTGTCGCTGAAGTTCAGACCCGCGGCAACCGGCAGGCCGCTCCAGCCACCAATCCCTGCGAACACCGACACATACTGCTGGCCATTGACGGCGTAGCTGATCGGGTTGCCGATGATTCCCGAACCCAGCTTGCGCTGCCACAGGACCTTGCCGGTCTTGGCGTCCACGGCCCGGAAATCACCCACCATGTCGCCATAGAAGGCCACGCCGCCAGCCGTGACCAGCGCACCACCCCAAGTCTGGTATTTGTCGGGGATCTTCCAGACGATCTTGCCGGTGTCGACATCGAAGGCCTGGAACTGGCCCGCAAGGCCAGCTGTGGGCTCGTACATGTACACATTGGCGAACGCGTAACCCGAGCCCTGTTGCGTGCTGGTGCGCTTCAGCGGCGTATCCTCCATGCACCATTGGTTGGTCGGCACGAAGAAGACCTGCGGGTTGCTCGGATCCACCGCCACCGGCTGCTGATCCTTGCCACCCATGGCCGACGGG
>SCRF01000009.1 GCA_004322005.1 Rhodanobacter sp.
TGATGAACTAATGCAAACGACGCCTCGACGCGTGGCAACTTGGCGATGGTCGATACTTCGGGGGCCAATGGCAATAGCAACGATCTAGGCACACTTGGCGAGGTATCGTCCGGCCGAACCAAGACACCACTTACGCAAGACCGCACGCATGCATGAGCAAGCTGGCTACCTCTGAAGGTGCGGTGCATAGCCGGCATGGCTGCAGAGGGTATGGTGCGCTGCATAGCCGACATGGACATGGCTGCAGCAGAGGGCATGATCCGCTGCATAACCGACATACCTGCGGAGAGCAGGGTGTGCCCGGACATCGGACATATATTTTCCGCAAATGCCGTCTGCTGCCAAAGCATCATCAACGCCACCAGCAACATCAGGTAATGCTGTTTTGTGCTTCGCGTGTGGATGCGTTGAGACATAGATAAATTTTAGGTTATGGCGATACGTTCCTCTTGACTTAGGTCAAATTTCTACGATTCGTGGGCTACCCTCACTTTGCTTCGGCAAAACCAACCCGATCTGCCACTTTTGTGTAACTGCGAGGTCAGCAGTGAGCATGAAGAGAGCCGGGTTGCCGCTGTCGCTCACCACATCCCAAGCCATGGCACATGCGGTTCCGCACGCGGCGAGTCACCAGCAGCTCGGAACATTTTGAATGGCGTTTGCGGTTGAGACCAATTGCTTCGAGTCGTTGAACTCGTCCGGGAAAGTGTTGTCTGTTTAATCTGAGTGCGACATTCCACCACATGGCTCCATGCGTTGCAGTTACCGGCTGCACAGGACCCAGCCGCGCCCACGCCGACCGCCAGCCAGCTGCTGGCCCGTGGCTATCGAAAACTCAGCGTGCTCGACATCTCGCCCGCGGCCATCACGGTGGCGCAGCAACGCCGACAGCACCACGATGAGCGACTGCTCGTTGCTGCTGGCGAGTGCCTCGCGCACCCGCTAGCTCTGCACCAGACACAGCGATTCGTACAGGCAACGCTGACCATCAGCCATCGAAACGCGCACTTCTATTTCATTCTTAGATAGGAATGGGTCGCATTTACATCGATGTTGCGAACGTGTAGCCTTTGCAGGGGCCAAGGCACCCTGCCTTCGGGATAGTCAATGGAGGAACAGCAATGAAGGGTTGCGGAACGTCGAAGATTGGCGCGCTCGTTGTGATCGTGGCCGCCGCGGGTCTGCCGGCGGCGTGGGCGCAGGCCCCCGGCGTTTCCTCGATGCTCACCATCCGCGGCCAGGCATTCCAGCCCCGGACGCTGACGATTCCGGCCGGGCAGCAGGTCAAGATCGTCGTGAAGAACGACGACGCGCTTCCAGCCGAGTTCGAGAGCGGCGACCTCAACCAGGAAAAGGTGATCCCCGGCGGCACGGCGTTGCCCGTCTACATCCGCCCGCTCAAGCCCGGCACCTACAAGTTCTTCAACGACTTCCACCCGGCGAGCACCGGCACCCTGGTCGTCGAGCAGCCCAAGCGCTAGGAGTCCCCCGCCATGCTGGCTACGGCAATCATCTTCTCTCGCAACCCTGACACCACCGGCAGCCTGATGTGGCTGCTCGACCGGCCTTGCCCCGTCCGTACCGCCAGCGCGGCGGGCACGTCGTGAGCAGCACTCCGCGACAGAGACCGTTCCCGACTCCCGTGCGCGTCGAGACGGGGCGCGGCTGGAGCCGACGCAGCCCGTGGGTGGCCCGGGTGGAGGCGTTCGCGGCGCGCTACAGGGACAAGCTCACGTGGATCCACGTGGGCATGTTCTTCGGTTTCATGGCGCTGATGGTCGTGCCCCTGATCCTGCCACAGCCACCGGACACGGCCACTTTCCGCGACAACTTCACCCTGTTCGCCAACTTCGTGATCTGGGGGCTGTGGTTCCCCCTGGTGTTCGTGTCGGTGATTTTCACCGGCCGCAGCTGGTGCGGGATCCTGTGCCCGATGGGGGCGAGCTCCGAATGGGCCAACCGGGTGGGCCTCAAGCGCCCGGTGCCGCGCTGGGTGCGCTGGGAAGGCACACCTGTCGTCAGTTTCGTCGTCATTACCATTCTGGCGCAGACGGTGGACGCGCGCGGCTTTCCGCAGGGCATCGCGGTGGTGTTCGGGCTGGCCTTCGCCTGTGCTGTGGTGCTGGGTTTCGTCTACGGCCAGGGGCGCAACAAGCGGCCGTGGTGCCGCCATATGTGCCCGATCGGGCTGATGCTGGGCGTATTCTCGCGCATCGGCGCAGTCCACTTCGTGCCCAAGCTACCGCAGCCCGGGGGCGACGCCTACGCCGAGAAGGGCGTGTGCCCCACCATGATCGACATCAAGCGCAAGCAAGAGTCGCGACATTGCATCGAGTGTTTCCGCTGCGTCAGCCCCAGGGCGCAGGGCGGGCTGGCGCTGGTGCTGCGCAAGCCGGGCAAGGAAGTTGCCGAGATCCGGCGCCACAACCCGAACGCAGCCGAGGTGTGGTTCCTCTTCGTGGCGACTGGCCTCGCGCTGGGAGGTTTCCTCTGGCTGATCCTGCCTCAGTACGATGCGATGCGCCAGGCAGTGGGGGTGTGGGCGATCGACCGCGGCTGGGACTGGATCGGCAACCCGGGGCCTTGGTGGCTGATGTCCGTGCACCGCCAGGGCCGTGAGGTCTACACCTGGCTCGACTTTTTCATGATCACCGGCTTCATGCTCGCGTGCGCCCTGGCGTTGACCGCCGTGCTGACGCTGCTGACCACGCTCTCGAGCTGGCTGGCCGGGCGACTGGGGGCCGACCTGGATCTGCGCCGGCGCTTCGTCGAGCAGGCCTACGCCTACATGCCGGTGGCGATGGTCTCGCTGGTCGTCGGGCTCGGCAGCGAGCTGTTCGACGCTCTGATCCTGGCGGGCAGTCCCACGCAGGCGGTTGCTGCGCTCAAGGCCGTGCTGTTCGTCCTCGGCATGGTGTGGAGCCTCGCACTGGGCCGTCGGCTGCTCGGGGCGCAGGGCTTGTCAGGCACGCGTCGCGCCGCCGCGCTGCTGCCGCTGCTGGCCGGGGTCGTGATCCTCGGCCTGGCCTGGTGGCCGGCCATCTTCGGGCTTTGACACGCCCATCAAGTCTGGATTTCTGACTGCTGAAAGGAAACAAAAAATGCGCAAACAAGTCACTACGCTCGCGGCCTTCCTGGCCGCGGCGATCGCTGTTCCGGCCTCGGCCGCCGAACATTCCATGGGCAACCCCGCCGTCATCGACGGGATGATCCTCCACCCCGTGTATCTGCAGCCGGTGGACATGGCGCCGATGCTGCCCGGGATGAGCGCAGCGAAATCCGACGCCCACCTCGAAATCGACATCCACGCGGACAAGAACAACCCGCAGGGCTTCGATCCGGGCGCGTGGATTCCCTATCTGACCGTCAGCTACCAGATCCAGAAGCTGGGCACCCACTGGACGGCGTTCGGCACCCTGATGGCGATGGCGGCCAACGACGGCCCGCACTACGGCGCCAACATCAAGTTCGACGGGCCCGGCAAGTACCGCGCCAGCTTCCGCATCGAGCCGCCGCCCTACGGCGCCTTCTTCCACCACACCGACAAGGAAACCGGCGTGCCGGACTGGTGGGCTCCGATCGAGAAAAGCTGGGACTTCACCTACGTCGGCGGCATCGGGCACAAGGGCGGCTACTGACCGATGGAAGGCCTGATGCCAACTCGCAACGCAGGAGCCACAACGCGGCATGCGGCAGATGCGCCACTCCATGGCCGCGCTGGCGGATCCGAGCCGCCGCCGCTGCAGAGTCAGGCGCTCCTGGCGGGCGCCCGCGTGCGCGTCATCGAACACGGGACCGAGCGCTACTTCCTGCGCCTGACCCGTAATGGAAAGCTCATCTTGAGCAAGTGAACGAACACCACGTCGTCAGCCAGCCCCGCCGCAGGGACGCGTCTTCGCGCGTCGCGGTTCCTGCCAGCCGAGCGACTTTCCCGGGAACGGGGAAGGAGATGCCATGGGCTGGACCTGCGAATCAAGGCAGGAAACACGTTGCGAGGGGCGACCCAAACGGCCAAGGTGGTCAACGCGCGACGCGCAAGATCGCGGGCGATCCGCCCGAAGGTTGTTCGGCCTTGTGCTGTCGCTGGCGACGGCACTGTCGGGGGCGCCAGCCTGTGCCGCGAATTCCTACGATTCCGCAGCGGGCAGTGCGCCGCTGCGGTGGTCGTTTTCCCTGGATTCCGAAGTTGTCGACAACCTCGGCGGCGGCATCGCACCGGGCAGCATGGGCGACCATCTCGCCAGGTTGAACTCCCGGCTGGACGGTGCTGCGCTGGGGCTGCCCGACGGCTCCCGGTTTCACGCCACCTTCGCCCGCACCCAAAGTGGCCTGCCGTCGGCGACCCGAGTCGGCGATTCCCAGAGCGTCAGCAACATCGAAGCGGAGGCGCGCAGCCGGGTGTACGAGTTCTGGTACGGCCAGTACGTAGGCAAACCGTGGGACGTCCGGGCCGGCCTCATCGCTGCCGACGCCCATTTCGATACCGTGGACAGCGCCAGCCTGCTGCTCAACAGCAGCTTCGGCGTCCAGCCGACTTGGTCGGGCAACACCGTGGCGCCCATCTTTCCCACCGCCGGTGTCGGCATCATGGCCACCTGGCGAGTCGGGGCGTGGACCAACCGCGCCGGAATCTTCCAGGCCGATCCGGCGGACCGCGCCAGTGCCCTGCGCCGCGGCGCACTGCTGATGGACGAGGTAGCCTACCAAGGCGAGGGGGTCTACAAGCTCGGCGTCTGGAGCTACCGTCCCCACGGTCCCGAGGAGACGGTGCTTTCCCCACCGACCTGGGGCACCTACTTCAGCGCCGACTATCCCCTGGGCCGCGGCGATGGCGCGCCGAGCGCGTTCCTACGGGCGGGTTGGAGTCCAAAGGTGGCAAGCGCCGTCGGCCACGACCTGCAGGCCGGCATCCTTGTGCCGGGGCCGTTGCGTTGGCGTCCCCGGGATCAGTTCAGCCTGGGGATCGCACGCGCCGATCTGCGGGGACTTGGCGTCGAAACGGCTTATGAGATCACCTATCTGGTCGCGCTCTCCCCGCACGTTTCGCTGCAGCCGGATCTGCAGTACGTGAATAAGCCGGGCGGGAATTTGCCTTCGGCTGTTGTCGCTAACCTCCGCCTGCATCTCGAATTCGACTGATGCATACGCACGATTTCCCGTGCGACGGCGTAGCTTTCCGCCGGTGATCGCCACGCACCTTCTCGAACGTCTGGTCATTCGATGAGAGCATCTTCCGACACATTTCCTAGCCTAGCTTCGACAGCAGCGGAAACTGAACGACGAGCCAGGAAGATACGGAGGTCATCTGCCCTGTCGCAATGGCGATGCCGGTGAGTATCAGCAAGCCACCCGCAATTCGCTGTATCCAGGCGCCCATGTGGGCAACTCGATTCATGCGGACGAGAAGGAAATCCAGGGTTGCACTAGCCAGTAGAAATGGAACAGCCAGACCAAGGGCATACACCAACATCAGTGTCGTGGCATTGCCCATGGTTCCGGCTGCGGCAAGAGTCATGATCGAGCCAAGAATCGGCCCGATACAAGGGGTCCAGCCCAGGGCGAAACCTACGCCAAGTACATAACCGCCGAGGATTCTCTTGTTTGGATCGGCGGTCGGATGGAAACGCAGGTCGCGGTTGAGCCAGGGGATGTGGATCAAGCCCGTCATGAGCAATCCGAAGACCATGACAATGCCCCCGGCCACATAGTTCATGATCACCGGGTCGATTGCTGTAAATCTCCTGAAGACGCTTATGCCCAGACCAATCAGGACGAATACTGTCGAAAAACCTGCAACAAAAGGTATGTTGCCTGCAGCGACCAGTATCCGCCGACGGAAGCTGCCACCGGGCTTGTCAATGAAATAACCCGCGGAATGCGACAGGTAGCCCGGGACGACCGGTAGCACGCAGGGAGAAAGAAAAGACGCCATGCCAGCCATGAAGGCAGTGGCCACACCCATCGTGTTGACAGAGAGCATTTCGCGTTATCTCATTCAAAATGTGGCTGGGTCGATGGATTGGCCGCCTGCAGAGGCGCGCACTTCGAGTGCGCCCACGCCGTGCCGACGGCCAGAACGAGCACGAGACTGAGGGCCATTCGATTGCGGTTGAAGATGTTCATGATGGGTATCCTCCAATAGGTCGCGCAGCCGCTTTGGTGCGCGGCGCGGCCGTGCTGACGACCTGCCGGTGAAGCGTGTTCGCAAACCGCTTCACCGGCAGGCGATGCTCACGGTTGCACAGGACGAATCGCGGTGATCGCGGTGATCGTGCTGGCCATGCCGGCCGGATGCGGACTGAAGCGCACCTTGTCGCCGACCTTCACGCCCTTGAGCAGGTCGGGCGAAACGACCCGGAAGGTCCTCGTCATCGCCGGCCAGCCGATTGCCTTGATCGCCTGGTGCTGCAGCGTAATGGTGCCCTTCCCCGTGTCGATCGCCTTGACCACGCCCACGCCTTGCGCTTCAGCCGGCTTGGCAGCGTGCTGCATGCCAGCCATGCCGGGCATGTTCGGATCCATCTGCTGCGGACTGGCGAAGGCTGACGCGGCGATCAGCGTGCCGGTGAATGCCAGAATCATCGGAAATTTCTTCATGCTTCAGTTTCCTTGTTGGTCAAAATGAGTTGAGAGTCGGTTCGCTGTGTTCTGCGCAAACGCCGCCGTTCCACCAGGCGGAACGCCACCGGAATCACCAGCATCGACAGCAGCGGCGCGGTGATCATGCCGCCGACCATCGGCGCGGCGATGCTGCGCATCACCTCGGAACCGGCGCCGTGGCCGAACATGATCGGCAGCAGGCCGGCCAGGATCACCGCCACGGTCATCGCCTTCGGCCGCACGCGCTGCACCGCGCCCTCGCGGATGGCCTCGTTGAGCGACTCCTCGCTGCTCTCGCCGGCGGCGACGCGGCGCTCCCACGCATGCCGCAGGTACAGCAGCATGATCACGCCGAACTCGGCCGAAAGCCCGGCCAGCGCAATGAAGCCGATCATGGTCGCCACCGACACCGGATGACCCAGCAGCCACACCATCCAGACGCCGCCGATCATCGCGAACGGCAGCGCCAGCATCACCAGTGTGGCCTCCGCCGCGCGCCGGAACACGCTCCAGATCAGCAGGAAGATGATCAGCAGCGCCGCCGGCACCACCGTGCGCAGACGCTGCTCGGCGCGCTGCAGCGACTCGTACTGGCCGGACCAGCCGACCGTGTAGCCGAGCGGCAGCTTCAACTGGCGGGCCACCGCGCGCTGCAGGGCGTTCACCGTGCCGCCCAGATTGCTGCTGGTGCTGTTGACGTAGACGTAGCTCACCAGCTGGCCGCCTTCGCTGGTCAGCATCGACGGCCCCGCCTGCACGCTGATATCCGCCACCGCACTCAACGGCAGCTGCACGCCGTCCGGCGCCGACACCAGCAACTGGCGCAACGCGGACACTGTCTGGCGGTCGATGCGCGGATAGCGCAGCACGATCGGAAAGCGCTCGCGGCCCTGCACGGTCTCGCCGATGGCGTCGCCGCCGACCGCGGTGGCGATCAGATCCTGCAGATCGGCCTGGGTCAGGCCGTAGCGCGCCGCCGCGTCGGGGCGGATGTGCACGTCGACGTAGCGGCCGCCGCTGGAGCTGTAGTCGGTGGCCGCCGAGCTGACTCCGGGCACGCTCTGGGCAATACCCGCAATGGCGACGGACAGCCGCTGCAGCTCGACCGGATCGGGCCCGGCCACCTTGATGCCGATCGGGCTCTTGATGCCGGTCGACTGCATCAGCACGCGGTTGGCGATCGGCGGCACGAACAGATTGGACAGTCCCGGTACCTGCACGGCGCGATTGAGTTCCGCCTCGACTTTTTCCATCGTCATGCCCGGCCGCCACTCGCTGCGCGGCTTGAAGGTGATGGTGGTCTCGAACATGTTCAGCGGCGCCGTATCGGTGGCGGTTTCGGCACGGCCGGCCTTGCCGAACACGTGTGCCACCTCGGGCACGGTTTTCAGCATGCGGTCGGTCTGCTGCAGCAACTGCGCCGCCTTGCCGGCCGACAGCGCGGTCAGCGAGGTCGGCATGTACAGCAGGGTGCCCTCACCCAGCGGCGGCATGAACTGGCTGCCCAGACGCGACATCGGAATCGCCGTCACGGCGAGCGCCAGCGCCGCCACCAGCAGCACCGGCAGCGGATGCTCCAGCACGCCGTCGAGCAGCGGCCGGTAGCCGGCGATCAGCCCGCGATTGATCGGATTGGCGTGCTCGGGGCGGATCCGCCCGCGCACCAGAAAGCCCATCAGCACCGGGATCAGGGTTACCGCCAGCGCGGCGGCCGCGGCCATCGCGTAGGTCTTGGTGAAGGCCAGCGGCGAGAACAGCTTGCCTTCCTGCCCCTGCAGCGCGAACACCGGCACGAACGACAGCGCGATCACCAGCAGGCTGACGAACAGTGCCGGCCCGACTTCGGCGGCCGAGGTGGCGATCACCTCCCAGCGTTCCGCGCCCTGCGGATCGTGGCCGTGTTCGGTGTTCCAGTGTTCGAGATGCTTGTGCGCGTTCTCGATCATCACCACCGCGGCGTCGACCATCGCGCCGATCGCGATCGCGATGCCACCCAGCGACATGATGTTGGCGCTGACGCCCTGGTAGTACATCACGATGAACGCGGCCAGCACCGCCACCGGCAGCGTGATCACCGCGACCAGCGAGGAGCGCAGATGCCACAGGAACAGCGCGCACACCGCGGCCACCACCAGGAACTCTTCCAGCAGCTTCTCGCGCAGGTTGCGCACGGCTTCCAGGATCAGCTCCGAGCGGTCGTAGGTGGGCACGATTTCGACGCCTTTGGGCAGCGTGCGCTGCAGTTCGGCCAGGCGCACCTTGACTGCCTCGATCGCCTGCAGCGCATTCTTGCCCGAGCGCAGCAGCACCACGCCACCGGCCACTTCGCCCTGCCCATCCAGTTCGGCGATGCCCTGACGCACGGTCGGCCCGCGCCGCACCGTGGCCACCGCGCCAAGCTGCACGGGTATGCCATTGCTGCCGGTGCTGATCGGGATGCGCTCGAAATCGGCCTGCGTGCGCAGGTAGCCGATGCTCTTGACCAACAGGTCGGCCTCGCCCTGCTCGATCACCGAGCCGCCGGTGGCGCCGTTGGCGGCGCGCACCGCGGCCACCACCTGCGGCACGGTGAGTCCGTAGCCGGCGAGCTTCAGCGGATCGACCACGATCTGCCAGCCGCGCACCTGGCCACCGATGCTGGCGATCTCGGCGATATCCGGCACAGTCTTCAGGTGGTAGCGCAGATACCAGTCCTGCAGCGCGCGCAGCTGGCTGAGATCGAGCGTGCCGCTGCGGTCGACCAAGGCGTACTCGTAGACCCAGCCGAGTCCGGTCGCATCCGGCCCCATCGTGGGATTGACGCCGCGCGGCAGGCGGTCACGCACTTGGCTGAGGTACTCCAGCACGCGCGAACGCGCCCAGTACAGGTCGGTGCCGTCGTGGAAAATCACGTAGACGAACGAGACCCCAAAGACCGAATAGGAACGCACAGCCTTCACCTCCGGCACCGACAGCATGGTGGTGCTTACCGGATAGGTGACCTGGTCCTCGATCACCTGCGGCGCCTGGCCGGGCCAGCTGGTCTGCACGACCACCTGGGTATCGGAAAGGTCGGGCAGCGCATCCAGCGGCATGTGCAACCCGGCCCACGCGCCCCAGATGGCGAGCAGCAGTGCGCCGATCAGTACCAGCAGGCGGTTGCGGATGGCGGCACGAATGATGGCGGCAATCATGATGACTTGCCTCCCGCGCTGGCGGGCATGACCATGCCGGGCATGGCGTCATGCGCGGATGGCTTCGCGTTGCTCCCTTCCCCCTGCGGAACCGGGGCCGCAGACGAGGGCGCAGCGGGCTGCGCTTCGCGTGGCGCAGCTTGTTTCGCTGGCGCCGGCGGCGTGGTCAAGCGCTGCAGCGCGCCGTCAAGGTTGGCCTCGGAGTCGATCAGGAATTGCCCGGAGGTGACCACCCGCTCGCCGCCCTTGAGGCCGGCCAGCACTTCGGTGTAGCCGTCGGCGGAACGGCCGATGCGCACCGCGAGCGGCGCCATGCGGCCATCGCCCAGATCGACGATCACGCGGTTCTGCTGGCCGGTGCTGATCAGCGCCTGGTCCGGCACCAGCGGACGCGACTGACCGCCGGCGACTGTCAGCTGCACCGTGGCAAACATGCCCGGCGCCAGCGTGCCGTCCGGATTGTCCACCGCGATGCGCGCCGTCTGCGTGCGCGTGCGCGCATCCACTTCGGGCAGCAGCGCCTCGACGCGGCCGCTGAAGGTGTCACCCGGTCGTGCGCTGACCTCGATCTGCACCGGGGTGCCGGCACCGATGCCAGCCACCTCCGCCTGCGGAATCGCTGCGTCCAGCCACAGCCGCGCCGGATCGTCGATGCGCATCAGCGTGGTGCCCGCTGCCACCTGCTGCCCCGCACGCACGTCCAGCACGCTGATCACGCCATCCACCGGCGCGCGCAACACGATGCCGCCGCCGGCCGCCGCCGGCTGGCGGATCTGTTCGGCGCTCATGCCCAGCACGTGCAGGCGCTGCAGCGCCGCCGCGCGCAGCGCGCGGCCGTCGGCCGACTGGGCCCCGGCCAGCGCGCCGTATTCCGCGGCTGCCGAACCCCATGCCGGCGCCAGCAACTCAGCCAGCGGCTGGCCGGCACGCACACGGTCGAACGGCGCGCGCACGAACAGCCGGGACAACACACCATCGGTGCGCGCGCTGACCACCACGGAGCGGCGTTGATCCCACGCCAGCACGCCGGGCACGCGCTGCTTGAGCGTCAGCGCGGCCACCTTGACCAGCGCGGTGCGCAGGCCAAGATTCTGTTCGACGCGCGGGCTGATGCGCACGCCGTCGTCGCCGCCACCAGCCTCGTCAGCGTACTTCGGCTTGAGCTGCATGCCCGGCATCGCCGCCGACTCCCCGGGCCGATCGAAGTGCTGACCCGGATTCATCGGGTCGTACCAGTACAGCACCTTGCGCTGTGCCGTCGACGGTGTCGATGCCGACGGCGTCGTGTGCCGTGCGATCAAGTACCCGGCTGCAACGGCGGCAACCAGCGCGACCAACGCGCCAACCAACATGAGCAAGCGTTTCATCGCGGCAGCTCCCGAACCGAATCATGGTGAGGCAGCAGATAGGCCAGCGCCGCCCACAGGCGCGCGCGTGCGGCCAGCGCATCGACGTAGGCCAGGCGCTGCTCGATTTCGGCACGGCGCGCCTCCAGCCACGGCTGGAACGAACCACCGCCGCCATAGCTGGCCAGCGCGGTTTTCGCGCGATCACGATCCAGCGGCAGCAAAATCCGCTGGTCACGTTCGATCTGCCGGCCCCAGCCCTGCCAGGCCGCCACGGTGCGCGCCACCGCTTCGCGCTGGGCGCGACGCGCATCCTCGTGATCGGCCTGCACGGCATCCCGTTGCGCCTGCCTGGCGCTGATGCCGCGATCCTGCCGATTGCGGGTGAACAACGGCAGGCTGACGCCGACCTGCAGCATCACCATGTCCGACAGACCCGGTGCGCGCTTGCCATAGATGGCACTCACGCTCCAGTCGGGATGCCTGGCCGCACGCGCCTGGTCGAGCGCAGCCTGCGCCACCTGTTCGCGCGCCGCCCAAGCCTGCATCGGTGCCTGCTGGTCGATGGACTGCTCAAGGCTGCCCGGCGCCACCGGCAGCCGGCCGAAGTCCGGCGCCTCGGCAAGGGTGACCGCGGATGATCCGACCCAACGCTGCAGGCTGGCCTGCGCCGCGGCGAGATCCGCGTCGGCACCCGCCAGGCGATTTTCCAGCGTGGCGACTTCGGCCCGGGCAGCCAAGGCATCGGTGGCACTCCCTGCGCCACCGCGCAAGCGTGCCTCGGTGAGCCGCACAGCCAGATCGCCCTCGCTGCGCAACTCGCGCAACAGATTCCGCTCCCGCTCGGCGACCCACACACCGATCCAGGCGTCGGCAATGCGCTCCTGCACAGTCTGCGCGGTGGCCACGCGATTCGCGGCCGCCGCATCGATCTGCGCGTTGGCGAGCTGACGCTCGGCGTCGCGCGCAGCGCGCGACGGGATGTCTTGCGTCACACCGATGTTGCGCGTGGTCGTGGGGTCCGAGCGCAGGCTGAACGCGCCCGGGGCGGTGACCGGGAAATTGGCCACGCCGAAGGTCAGCGACGGATCCGGCAGCCGCCCGGCACGCATGGCCTCCTCACGCGAGGCATCCATGTCGGCGTCGCGGGCGGTCATCAAGGGCGCCTGTTCCACGCCACGCCGGACCGCCGCCTTCAGTGTCAGCGGCGGCTCGGTGGCCGGCGTGATCGTAACGGCGCCCGCCCACAGCAGCACGGTCGCCAAGCCTCGCGCCATGCGGCGCCAGGCGGGATGAGAGAACGGCATGAACTTGAACTCCAATGATCTCTAGTGTTGGTGTCGCGCAAGCACATGCGCGACAACGCCTCGGTCAACGCCGCGGCGTGCTAGATCAGGAGTGAGCAGAACAACAGTCGCAGGGGGGGATGATCGGCGTGCAGCTGGAACGCCGAGGCAAACGACGATTCGGCACGTGGCAAGCTGGCGAGAGTCGGCATGGCCGGCGCCAGCGGCGGCAGCATGGACCCCGGTACGTTGGGCGATCGTGCATCGGATTGGACCAGGCTGCCTTGCACGCAATGCTCGGCGCAGACCGCCCTCTGAACATGGCCCTGCCCGCCATGCATGCTCTGCATGCAATCGGGCTGCGAAACCGACGTGGCGACACCCATACCGTGCCCGCCGGGCATGGGGCACAGGCTTGCCGCCAACGCCATCTGCTGCCACAGCAGCAGCAACACCAGCCAGAACAGGCCGGGAAGCTTGGTGCGATGCATGCGGAAGGTTGAAGCCATGGTCGTGATTCTATACCTGCGCGTGGCTTTTGTCTTGATCATGGTCAAATTCCCACACGCATACGTGTGTAATATCGCCGCAGAGCGGCAGCGACCGCTGCGCCCACCAAGGGGATAGAGATGGCTTCACAGGAGGTCGTGGGACGGCTGATCGAGTGCTGGCGAGAGGATGCGGGTGGGACCTATCAAAACTGGTTTCTCTGGGACCAACGGCTGAAGAATTTCCGGTCCATCCGCCGCGGCCTGCTGGCGGTCGTGGTGGAGATCGAGGCCGGCACTTTCGGCAACACCTACCGTGGCTCGTCGCTGGAGACGGTGGTGCACTCGATCGCCGAGCAGCGTCAGATTTTCCGGGGCGCCGATCACGCGTTCCTGTGGAAGCCCAAGTTGCGAATCCCGGATATTTACGAGCATCAAGCCAACCAGAGGGCGTTTGGGCGCTTCCTGAACACTTGTCTGTGTTGCTCGGAGGAAACCGCTGTCATCGACGCCATCCATGCACTGGATCGTCAGGCGATCAAGGGACTGGGGCCGGCGGCGGCGAATCTTCTGTACTTTCTGCATCCAACCGTGGCCGTGCCGTTCAACACTGCCATCGTCCATGGCTACAACACCCTGATGGGTGCCAAGATGAAACTCGGCCGTTGGGATGCTTACCTGGCAATGCGCCAGGGTATTCTGGCGATCAACGCCGAACACCGCGGCCGGCTGTCGAACGACCTCGGAGCGATCGCGGGTTTCTTGTTCGACGTGGGCAGTAGCCGCTACCCGTTGCTGGCGGAGGATGGGCCCACTGCCTTGGCGCGTTGGAAAGCGGATCTGGCCGGCATCCGGGAAGAGAGTGCGGCCAGCCGCAAGGCCTTGGCGGCGGCACGCGATCAGGACCACACCCACAGCCAGGTGCAAGGCTGGCTCCGGGATCTCGGCCATGCACTGGGCTACGCCGTGTGGATCGCAGCCAATGACCGTGGCCGCGTCCACTGCGACGGCATGCTCGGTGACGGTTGTCTGCGCCGCCTTCCCCCAGCGCTGGAAACCCATCGGGCGAGTGATGCCATACGGCTGATCGATGTGCTCTGGCTCGATAAAGGCACCGAGCAAGTCGCCGCCGCTTTCGAAGTCGAACACACCACAAGCATCTACTCGGGCATCGTTCGCATGCTGGACCTCGCCTTGGGCGTGCCCGAGCACAACGGAACGCGCTACTTCCTGGTCGCGCCTGATGCTCGCGAGAGCGACGTGCGAGCACAATTTGCGCGCCCCGCTTTCAGCCGGGTCAGCGGACTGGACTTGAGTTTCCTGCCATACACCGCACTGCAGCAACATCGCGAATCGATGGCGCGTTTCGGCACGGGCATGAAAGGATTGGACGCTCTGGCATTACCCTTGGGCAACGCCAGATAGACGCAGTTTGCAGCGCCTATCACGCAGGTGTGCTGTTTTCGGTTACCCATGCACCTCTCGCGCATGATCTGCCCGCTGCGCGTCGCCATGGGTGAGTTCCGCCCGAACGCAGCGCGCGTCGTCCGCAATGGCAACCACGATAGCGTGTCCGCCCGGCATGAATTGTTCGCGTGGCGCGCCCTTGTTGGGAACAATGTACGACGTGCGCAAGATCTCGAGCAGGCTGCCGACTGCCGGCGGTGGCGTGGAGCGATAGCAGATGGTCAGTTGGTGATCACTGGCATGGCTGACCCAGCCATCCCTTGTTGCATCGACAACCTGTCCGGCGGTGACTGGTGTGAGACTACCAAGCCCCAACGCGATGCTTGAAAGAATCCTGAGCGTATTCATGACTTCCTCCGATCGATAACGTCCGCAGTGATACGGTGTGCCGTGGTGACGATCAGCGCGTCGATGCATGCAGGCGGGCTGAAGATTTCCTCACGAGTCAGTTTCCAGGCGGCTGAAGAGGCTCCTCTGTGCGCATGGTGGTTTGGCACGACAGAATCCCCTATTCCACAATGAGTCGGCCGCGGAACATGCCCATGGGGCAGGCGAAGCCGTACTCGCCCGGCTCCTCGGGCATGAACTCGACTGCAACCAACTCTCCGGTAGGCAGATCGGCGCTTTTGCCGAAATGTTCAAAGACAACCTTGGCCGAACAGGATGCGGTTTCTTCGCGGCGGAAGCTCAGTCGCACGGGCCTGCCTCGACTGACAATGATGGTGTCTGGCGTGTAGCCACCTTTCACCAAAATCATCGCTTCCTGATAGCCACCGCTTGTGGTTGTCGCATGCACGCCCTTTGTGTGCTTCAGCCAAAAAAACCAGGCAATGAAAGCCACGAGTAGCAGCCCAATGGTCAGAACGATCCAACGATCCGGCGTCATGAGGCGATCCTCTTTGATTTGAAGAAACGAAGGCGATTGGCGTTCGTGACCACGGTGAGCGAGCTGAATGCCATGGCTGCCGCTGCGATCAGGGGCGAAAGCAGCACGCCAAAGAAGGGGTACAACAGTCCCATGGCGACCGGGATGCCGAGCGTGTTGTAGCCGAAAGCGCCGATGAGGTTCTGACGGACATTGCGCATCGTTGCACGGCTGATTTCAATGGCCGTCACCACGCCGATCAGGCTGCCCTTGATCAACGTAACGTCGCTCGCTTCGATGGCAACGTCCGTACCGGTTCCGATGGCGAAGCCCACATCCGCCTGAGCCAGCGCCGGGGCATCGTTGATGCCATCGCCGACCATCCCCACGGTCTTGCCTTCGAGCTGAAGCTTGTGCACTTCGCGTGCCTTGCCATCGGGCAGCACCTCGGCGAGCACACGCTCGATGCCAACCTCGCGGGCGATCGCCCTGGCCGTGCGTTCATTGTCACCGGTCATCATCACAACCTCGATGCCGAGGCGCTGAAGCGCCCCGATCGCGTTGCGGGAATCCGGCTTGACGGTGTCGGCGACGGCGACAAGGCCGGCCGGTTTGCCACTGATGGCGACATACATCGGTGTCTTGCCCTCGCTGGCGAGCCGCTCCCAATCACCGGCAAGGCCCTCGATCAGGATGCCGCGATCGCGCATCAGTTTGGCATTGCCCAGAAGAATTTCGCGGCCCTCGATGCGGCCGCTCACGCCATGTCCGGGAACCGCAGCGAAGTTCACCGTGTCCGCCAGTACGAGGCCGCGCTGTTCGGCTCCCTTGACGATCGCATCGCCCAATGGATGCTCGGAGCCGCGCTCGAGCGACGCGGCAAGGCGAAGCACATCGTCCTCACCGAGACCCTGCGAGACAACCACATTCGTCAACGCCGGCGTGCCGCGCGTGATTGTGCCGGTCTTGTCGAGGATGATCGTATCCAGCTGCTGCGACGTCTGAAGTGCGTCGCCGGAACGGATCAAAATACCGTTTTCGGCACCCTTGCCAATGCCGACGGTGAGCGAGGTCGGGGTCGCCAGCCCGAGCGCACAGGGACAGGCGATGATGAGCGTCGTCACCAGGACGATCGTCGCGAAGACAACGCGCGGTTCAGGCCCGATGAGATACCAGACGACGAACGCCAGCACTCCGAGGATCAGGACTGTCGGCACAAAATAGCCCGCGACCATGTCAACGACCCGCTGGATCGGCGCCTTCGATCCCTGGGCGTCCTTGACCATGCGGATGATGCTGGCCAGCGCCGTATCCTTGCCGACCTTGGTCGTCCTGAACTTGAAGCTGCCCGTCTTGTTGAGCGTAGCCCCGATGACCTCATCGCCGGGCCGTTTCTCGATCGGCATCGACTCGCCCGTGATCATCGACTCGTCGACGGCGCTCGATCCATCGACAACCTTGCCGTCCACCGGAATCTTGTCGCCAGGCCGCACAATCACGACATCATCGACCACGACTTCCTCGACGGGCAGGTCGATTTCCCTGCCGTCACGAAGGACCCGTGCGGTCTTGGGCTGCAGCCCGATCAACTTCTTGATCGCCTCCGAGGTGCGGCCTTTGGCCTTGATTTCCAGCGCAAGGCCGAGAACGACGAGCGCAACGACCACATCCGTGACGTCCCAGAAAACCTCGGCAAGTGCAGGATCGGGGAAAATCCCGGGATCGACGACCGCAACCACTGAATACAGGAATGCCGCCATGATGCCGAACGAGATCAAGGTGTGCATGTTGGCCGCCCGGTGCTTCAGGGCGTCCCACATGCCGGTGAAAAATTGCGAGCCGGACCACAACATCACCGGCAAGGAAAACAGACCGAGCAACGCCCACACGATGCGTCGCGTATCGCTGCCCATCGGCATCCAGTCCCGCAAGGCGGGAATGAGGTTGGGATAGCTGAGCGCCATCACCGGGATGGCAACGGCACTGGCAAACCAGAACTTGCGCATCAGCGTACGGTATTCCCGATCGCTCCCGACAAGCTCGGGATCCATCCCATCCTCGACCGCAGCCCTGATATCGGCCGGCTCGGGTTGTGCAATCTTGTAACCGGCCGACTCGATCGCGGCACGAATTGTCTGCAGATTGACTGCGTCGGGGACATACCCCACATCGACCGCATTGATCGCAAGGTTGGCACTCGCGGAAAGAACGCCTGGTGTCAGCAGCAGTGCAAGCTCGACCCTCGTCACGCAGGAGGAGCAATGCATGGACTTGATCGGAATGCGGATCGAGGCGGTACCTGCGGAATAACCGATCCTGCGAATGGCGTTCACAAGCGCTGCAACCTTGACGCGACCAGGGTCATAGTCGATGGCAGCCCGTTTGTTTGCCAGGTTAACGTGGACTCCATTGACGCCGGCCATCGCCCCGATCGCCTTCTCGAGTACCTGCGGACAATGGGCGCCGATCATGCCGCCAACGGTCAAGTCGATGTGCTGTTCGCCATCCGCCGTCGGCTTGGCGCGCACTGACAGTTCAGAGGCCGCAGCATCGTTGATTGTCGATACAGTCTTGTTCATGATCGTTGCCTTTCTGATTCCTGAGTGGCCGGTTTCACATCCGGACTGCACCACGGCGAATCATCGCCTCGTCCCGGGCACCACTTGATCGAGATGCCCATTGGCACCGCCGAAATTGCCATACAACAAGCTGAATATTCGTTCGCAGACGGCGTCGCGGGACTTGCGGGCGCCTTCCAATACATGGGTGACTTCACCGATCATTTCGCGCTCACGTGCGATTCCCGGGTGATCCTGCGCAAGTGGCTGCCGGCTCTTGACGATGGCATCAGCCAACGTGGCAACCCCTCGCATCCATGGATTGAACGCCTCGGAAAACAGATAGCGGCTGGTCCGCATCGGGTGCAGCCATTTGCACATTTCCGCTGTCCATGGCGTAGCAAGATGCTGGACAAACGGGCTGACGAAGATGCGATACAGCGTTTCGTTGAACCCGGATACCCGCCTCACGCGCTCGAATGCCTCACGCGGATAGTCTGCCTTGAGGTCCTCGACCTTGCGTGGTTCGAAGCGCACCTTGTACGACGGCTGGTGGCACCCGGATCGCCGGAAGAATGATCGATCTTCATTTCGTAGAGGCCAGGCGGCAACGCCTCAATGTCTTCCAGACTCTCAAGAATCGCCCGGTGCTCCAAGCGCGCCACGCTTGCCGAAACGAAAATGCCCAGATGCCCGACATGCGGGTTGGTCAGATCAGCCACCAAGTGCGTCAGCCAGGCGCCGCCCAGCAGGCCGCCGGAAACACGCATCGGATTGACACCCGATTCGCCCGCCCAGTACGACAGCGGCGAGCCGTTGAGCACGGCAGGGCCGACCATACCCTGGCAGTCGGCGGACAACAGTGTCACCGCCCAACCGGCCTGGCAGTTTCCGTAGAGCACCGGCGGTTTGCCGGGATGCCTGCGAGCTACATCTTCGACGAAGCGTCGTAATGCGTGCAACACATCGGCAAGGCTCTGTCCCGGCACAGGCTCCGGAAAGAAGATCACGAAGTAGACCGGATGCCCTTCACGCATGGCCATGCCGACTTCGGAGTCGCGCTTGAATCCGCCGATACCGGGACCATGCCCGGCGCGTGGATCAAAGACGATGACCGGAGGCTTTCCCAGATCGACGCAGTCGTTCCAGCAATCCTCACCGCTCTCGGTGATCCGCAGCAGCGCATAGTTGACCGGGCGCCTGAAGCGACGTGCGTCGAGCAGCGTCTCGTATTTGAAGTCGAGCAGTGGCGGTAGGCCGGCGCGCTCATGCTCAAGCATGCTGTTCGCGCGCTGACGAAGCGTGTCCCAGAAAAGGATGGTCCTTTCCGCAAAATCCCGTTGATAGCCGGCAAACTCCCGCATCGCAGCCGCTGCAGCCCCAGTCTGCACGCCGCCTGTTTCCTTTTCGGGCGATGAAACCCGGGGAGCGCGAAGTGTTGCCGCGTCGCCAGAGCGGGTGTCATCTGGCCCTTGGGCGGATCGAGTGCCGGACTGACTGCGCCCTTTCGCATTCGAAACTCGCACCGCTTTCACTTTCGAGATCGTCTTCATCCATTCCACCGTCGGGCAAAAAAGTTGAACAAAGGCCCGAAGATCAGCGCGACGTACCAGCCATAGGCGAAACTCTCGACGAGACCAAGCAGAAAGCTCGTCCACGTGAGCCAGCTGAAGCCCGGCAGGAGCCGGAGCCAGGTCTGATACATGGCCTGCCCGGGGAAGAGCAGATCAAAACCGACGCAGAGCACATAGGTGATCGCAAGGAAGGTCCCGAGACTCATGCCGAAGACGACCACGGGAATACCCGGTGTCCGCGTCGACGTCAGGGACGTACCTGATTTGCAACATTCGTGCGTACGCAATGATTCAGCCATGAGAATGCTCCTCTTGCCTTGGATGATGATCAGCCCCGGGATCGGGGTAGAGCTGGGGCGCCGCTTCGAAGAGCTCGCGGCACTCGCGCGAGCAGAAGTAGTAAACCGTGCCCTCGTGCACCGCGGACTTGGCTCTGTCCGTATGGACGGTTTTGCCGCACACCGGATCAACATCCGTCTCTGGCGGCACCCACCGCAGCGGTTCGGCATTCGGCAGTGCATCCTTGCCGTGCTCGCCTGGTTGCCCGTGTCCGTGCCCCATGACATGCGCGCCGCAGCCGAACCGCATCAGCAGAAAGATCAGACCACCCCAGAAAATAAAGTAGAGCAACGATTCCATGGCGCTATCTCCTCTTTAGTCAGCCGCGAACGAAGTGTGTCGCAGCGCAATGACCAAGGCAGGCGTTTGAACGCTGGGCAGAAGAGATCAGCAGGATGAGTGACTACTTCCGCGATCTTGCGAAGTTCGCCGTACCCTCGGGTACGAGCCCAGCACCGTGAAAATGGCGAGAGCTAGACCAGGAGCGAGCAGAACAGCAGCCGCAGGGGGGGATGATCGGCGTGCAGCTGGAACGCCGAGGCAAACGACGATTCGGCGCGCGGCAAGCTGGCGACGATCGGCATGGCCGGGGCCAGCGGCGGCAGCACGGATCCCGGTACGTTGGGCGATCGTGCATCGGACTGAACCAGGCTGCCCTGCGCACAATGCTGGGCGCACATCGCCGGGTTGGCATGGCCCTGCCCTTCATGCATGCCATGCATGCAGTCTGGCTGCGCAGCTGTCGTGGCGACGGCCGCCATGCTGTACCCGCCGGGCATGGGGCACAGGCTTGTCGCCAACGCCATCTGCTGCCACAGCAGCAGCAACGCCACCAGCCAGAACAGGCTTGGGTGCTTCGTGCGACGCATGTGGAAGCTCGGTGACATAAACGCCATTCTATACCCGTGCGTGGCATTCGCCATGATCGGGGTCAAATGCCCGGAGACCAGCCACCAGTTCATCGGGAAGGTCGTGATGAAGCCTGCCAGCAGCGACAGCAGGGTCGATGCGAACCGGACCGGCATCACGCCGTCGAGCATGTTGTCGCTCCGGTCGGGTGGCACCTGTCCGGCGATGGCAGCGACATCACCGGTCTCCTGTTGGCAACACCGCGTCATGCGACGAACCGATACTGGCCGACGCCTGCACGCAACGGTCATGTCGATCAGGCCTTCGGAACGTGGGTGGCAAAGACCCGCGAGGATCCATCCCTGTCGATCAAAACCACTGCATAGCGCTGGGGCGATCCCGTCCCCGGCATCCCCGGCGAACCGATCGGCATCCCCGGTGCCGCCAGGCCGCGGGCATCCGGGTGCTCCGCGAGCAGGCGACGGATGTCTTCCACCGGCACATGCCCCTCGATCACGTAACCGCCGATCGATGCGGTATGGCAGGACGCGACGGCAGCCGGCACGCCCAGACGTGTCTTGACCGCCGTCATCGGCTGATCCTCATGCACCGTCACCGTATAGCCGTGCTCGCGCAGGTAGGCTATCCAGCCGCCGCAGCATTTGCATGAAGGGTCGCGATAAACCTCGATCGCATTCTTGGCGACCGTGCCCGCCACGGCGATGGCTGGCGACAGCGCGGCGCCCAGCATGAGGCCCCCGATCAAGCGAAAAAAATAGCGTTTCATGATTATTTCTCCGTCATGGGTGTGAAAAAAATAGCGTCTAAAAATCACTTCTGCGGCATGGGTGTGGACTGCCACTGGATGGACACGATCTGCCAACGCTTGCGTTCGTTCTTGAGGTGCAGCAATTCGCGGCTGCGCAGGGTGATCGGCTTGCCCTTGATGGTGGCGGTGATGTTGCTCTCACTTCCAACCATCGCGAGGTCGCCCATCAGCATGGAACCGAATGAGACCGGCGTAATCTTCGCGTTCTTCAGAAACGCGATGTCTTCGCCCAGATGGCCGTTGGCATAGGCATCGCGCGACTGCGTCTGTCCGCCCTCGCTGATACTGGCGTCGGGTGCCAGCAGGGCGAGTGCCGCGGCCCGATCCCCCTTCTTCAAGGCGGCCTGGAACGCCAGTGCCACCGCTTCGGCCCCGGGTGCCGACTTCGGCCGCAACAATGGCGCCTCGCTCGCGGTCGTCGCATCGGCATGGTCGTCGGATGTCTGCGTGGCATTCGCATGGTCGTGCTCCGCTGCCGCAGACGCGGCATGGCCGTGGCCGGCATCGGCGGGCATCGCCATGCCCGACATGGCGGTGGCCTGCGGGTTCGCGGGCGTCGCCGCGTCGCCATGGCTGTGGCTGTGGCCAGCCGCCTCTCCGGTGGCCATGCCCATCGGCATCTTCATATCCTCGTCCGGCGGCGCCTTGGCCACGATCGCCTTGTACGCGGCGGGCGTCATGCCGGGCAGTTTCTGTACGAAGGCGACCATGCTCCAGATGGTGGCATCGTCGTGACTGAAGCCCCACGCCGGCATCGCGCTCATCTTGATGCCGTGCTTGATGGTCCAGAACGCCACCCGCGGATCCAGCCGTACCTGCGACAGGTTCGGCGGCTGCGGGTACAGGCCCGGACGGATCTCCGAATCGGTCATGCCGGGATTCAGATGGCAGTCGGTGCACATCGCCGCGTACTGGCCGGCGCCCTTCAGGATCAGCTGCGGGTCTTGCAGATCGGGCACCTTGATGTCGCGCGAACGCATCTGGATCGAGCGATTGCGCAGCGTCTGCAGCAGCGCGAACACTGGCCTGGTGTGATGGTCGTCGGCGCCGATGTTGTAGAGACCGGAGTAGACGAACGCTACGGCGCCGGCGGCCAGGATGGCGAGCACGGCGACAACGGTGATGCTGTGGTGCCTGATGTGTTTTTTCATGATGGATTTCCCCTCAGAGCCAGATACGGACGCCGGCAACCAGCTGCCGGTCGAAAATGGGTTGACAATCAATGCGGGCAAAGTCCGCGGTGGCACCAAAGCGGCGCGTCCAGACCACCCCGATGTAAGGTGCGAACTGCCGGCGTATCTCGTAGCGCAGGCGCAGTCCCATCTGTGCATCCGCCAGGCCGCGGCCGATCCGGCGGGCCGGGTCGGCCTGGCCGTGCAGATTGACCTCCAGCTCCGGCTGCAGGATCAGCCGCTGCGTGAACAGCAGCTCGTAGGTGCCCCGCAGCCGCGCCGCAGTGCGGCCGGCCTGTCCGACATAGGCGGTGGCTTCCAGCTCGAACCAGTACGGCGCCAGACCCTGCACACCGAACGCGGCCCAGCTGCGCCTGGGACCGGTGCCCAGATCCTGACGCACACCGAGCTGGGTGCTCCAGTAGGGTGCGATGCTGTGGTTCCACAACGCCTCGAGAGTGCCCTCCTCGATCCGGCTGGGAGTGCGATCACCCTCGGTCCTTACCCACAGCTTGTTGCTGTCGTTGCCATACCAGGCCTCGGCCTCCCAGCGCTGGCCGCTGCCATCACGGCCGTGGAACGTTTCCAGCTGGTCGATCAGCAGCATGCCCAGCGGCTTGTTGTCGGCCATGTCCATGCCCTGCATGGAGCCATAGCCGACGCCGTCGGAATAGTCCGGGCTGCGCGCGTTGGCCGGCGCGTCGCCGCCCTGCATCGAGCCCAAGCTCATGCCCGCCATGCCCCCGCCGGCCGGACCTTTGGCCGCGGCGTGATCCATGCCCTGCATGCTGCCCGACGCGGGCGCTGCTGCCGCCAGGCTGGCCGAGGTCGCCGGCATCGCCATGCTGCCGTGATGCATGCCCTGCATGCCTTTCGACGGCGGCCGCGCCGGTTTGCGCCGGGGCTGCTTGCGTGCCGGCGCTGCAGCAGCCGGCGCCGCGCGGCTGGCCGGGACCACCGGCATCGGCATACCGGGCATCGCGCCCATGTCCATGCTGCCCATGTCCGCCGACGCGCTGCTGGCGGAGGCCGCCGGTGCGGTCTGCGCCGCCGCGGCCAG
>SCRF01000089.1 GCA_004322005.1 Rhodanobacter sp.
AACCTGCGAAGTACTGACACACGCAACGCAGCATTAAGGACAACATCATGACCAGCAGTGGCCCGAAAGCTCAGGGCAAAAACACTTTGCGGCTGGAGTTGACGGGAAGTCTCCTAGGGACTGGTTAGGCTTCACTTGGTGAAAGCCTTGCCGACTACTTTGCCCGTTTGAATGTCGATTTGACAGTTGAAGCACGCGAAGTTGGCAACGACGAGAGGCACTTCTGTGATGAAGCTGGTGTAGCCATCGATTGCACCAGCCCCGATGTCCTCGGCGCGCCATAGTTCCTTGCCGGTTTGGCTGGAGTAGGCAAAAAGGTTCCTGGACGGCTCATTGCGAGGAAATGCCATGTAGTCATATAGGACCACGACTGCGTCGCCGATCTCGCGAGCATCGAGCACGGGGAAAAGTGCAGGAATAGAACCCCGCGAATAGATGAGTTGGCCTGATTCAACGCAAACTTGCATGTGAGGCCTAACGCTAAGTAGACCCCCGATGTGGGGTGTTGCGCCGAGTATGACGACATGGGTCACGGCTGCACAAGAGGCGAAATCCTACAACTGCTCAAGCTCTTGCGCTGCAGCCTGGCATGTTGCGGGCAGGCAAGCTGCCGGTGTTATCCGGCACTGGTGAGGGTGTATGAGTTACGCAGGTGAAAGTGCGGGTGTAACGGACGCGAAAACGCCGCGGTTGCTGGATCGGGTGCGTGCGCGCTTGCGGCTCAAGCATTACAGCTTGCGCACGGAGCAGGCGTATGTCGGCTGGATTCGGCGGTTCATTCTGGCCAATGGCAAACGGCATCCGCGCGACATGGGGGCGGTTGAGGTGGAGGGCTTTCTCAGTTTGCTGGCGACCCAGGGGCAGGTGGCGGCCGGCACCCAGAATCAGGCGCTTTCGGCGCTGCTGTTCCTGTATCGGGAGGTGCTGTCGATCGAGTTGCCGTGGATGGAGACGATCGTGCGGGCCAAGCGGCCACAGCGGGTGCCGGTGGTGCTTTCGCGCGACGAAGTGAGCCGTCTGCTGGCGATGATGGACGGCAGTTTTGCGCTGATGGCGTCGTTGTTGTACGGATCGGGCATGCGCCTGATGGAATGCGTGCGTCTGCGGGTGAAGGATGTGGACTTCGAGCGCAACGAGATCTGCGTGCGGGACGGCAAGGGCGGCAAGGATCGGCATGTGCCGCTGCCGCAGCGATTGCGCGAGGCGCTGCGGGCGCAACTGGAACGGGTTGCCGTGATCCATCGGCAGGATCTGGCCGCCGGTCGGGGTTCGGTGTGGCTGCCGCATGCGCTGGCCCGCAAGTACCCGTCGGCGCCGCGGGAGCTGGGGTGGCAATACGTGTTTCCTTCGGGCCAGCTCTCGTGCGATCCACGCGGCGGCGAGTGGCGGCGTCATCACGTGGACGAAGGCGGGCTGCAGCGTGCGGTGCGCGCGGCGCGCGTCAAGGCGTGCATCGTCAAGCCCGCCACCTGCCACACGCTGCGGCACTCTTTTGCCACCCATCTGCTGGAGGCGGGGCAGGATATTCGCACCATCCAGGAACTGCTCGGGCACAAGGATGTGGCGACCACGCAGATTTATACGCACGTGCTCAATCGGGGCGGGCAGGGGGTGGTGAGTCCGTTGGATCGTTGAGGGGTGGGAGTGTTGCGGGCGCGCGGCCCCTCACCCCGGCCCTCTCCCCGGAGGGGAGAGGGAGCAGAGCGGCGGGAGAGCGTCAGCCGGGGCGGCGGGCGCCGAGCAGGATCAGCACTTCCTGTGCGCTGCGGATGCGTTCGCTGGCGCCGGGCAGGTCGAGGGTGATCTTCAGCTTGTCCTGGCCGTCCAGCTTGTACACGCGCGGCAGGCTCTGGATCAGCTTGATGATGAGCAGGGGGTCGACCTCGGGCTTCTCGCGGAACACGATGCGTCCGCCGCTGGCGCCGAAGTCGAGTTTGCGGATGCCCAGCGGGGTGGCCATCAGCTTGAGGCTGGCGATGGCGAACAGTTGCTTGGTGCTGTCCGGAAGCAGGCCGAATCGGTCGATCATCTCCACCTGCAGGTCGCGCAGCTCGTCCTCGCTGCGCGCGCTGGCGATGCGCTTGTACAGGGTCAGGCGCGCGTGCACGTCGGGCAGGTAGTCGTCGGGAATCCGCGCGGGCAGGTGCAGCTCGACCTCGGTCTCGTGCTCGCTGCTGAGGTCGAAATCCGGGACCTTGCCGGACTTCAGCGCGCGCACGGCGCGGTCGAGCAGTTCGGTGTACAGGCCGAAGCCGATCTCCTGGATCTGGCCGGACTGTTCGTCGCCCAGCAGTTCGCCGGCGCCGCGGATCTCCAGGTCGTGGGTGGCCAGGGTGAAGCCGGCGCCGAGTTCCTCCAGCGAGGCGATGGCTTCGAGGCGCTTCTGCGCATCGGCGGTGATCGACTTGCGGTCGGGCACCACCAGATACGCGTAGGCGCGGTGATGCGAGCGCCCCACGCGGCCGCGCAGCTGGTGCAGCTGGGCCAGCCCGAAGCGGTCGGCGCGGTCGATGATGATGGTGTTGGCGGTGGGAATGTCGATGCCGGTTTCGATGATCGTGGTGCACACCAGCACGTTGAAGCGCTGGCGGTGGAAATCCGCCATCACGCTTTCGAGTTCGCGTTCGGGCATCTGGCCGTGGGCGATGCGGATGCGTGCCTCGGGCACCAGTGCCTCGATCTCGCGCACGCTGCGCTCGATACTCTCGACTTCGTTGTGCAGAAAATACACCTGGCCGCCGCGCGACAGTTCGCGCTGCAGCGCCTCGCGGATGGTGGCCGGGTCCCATGCGGAAATGAAGGTGCGCACGGCGGTGCGATGCGCCGGCGGCGTGGCGATCAGCGACAGGTCGCGCAGGCCGGACATCGCCATGTTCAGCGTGCGCGGGATCGGCGTGGCGGTCATGGTCAGCAGATCGACTTCGGCGCGCAGTTTTTTCAGCTGTTCTTTCTGGCGCACGCCGAAGCGTTGTTCCTCGTCGACGATCACCAGGCCCAGGCTCTTGAACTTCACGTCGGGCATCAGCAGCTTGTGGGTGCCGACGATCACGTCGATCTGGCCGTCCGCCAGGCGTTGCAGCGCGTCCTTCACTTCCTTGGCGGATTTGAAGCGCGACAACACGTCCACCCGCACCGGCCAGTCGGCGAAGCGGTCGGCGAAGTTGCGGTAGTGCTGCTGCGCCAGCAAGGTGGTGGGTACCAGCACGGCGACCTGTTTGCCGGCCGTGGTGGCGGCGAACGCGGCGCGCAGCGCGACCTCGGTCTTGCCGAAGCCGACGTCGCCGCAGATCACCCGGTCCATCGCGCGCGGCGCGGCGAGATCGCCCAGCACGGCCTCGATCGCGCTGGCCTGGTCGGGGGTTTCCTCGAACGGGAAGCTTGAGCCGAACTCCTCCACCAGTTGGCGGTCCACGGCCATCGCTTCGCCGCCGCGTGCCTGGCGCTGGGCGTAGATCGCCAGCAGCTCCGCCGCCACGTCGCGCACTTTCTCGGCGGCCTTCCGGCGCGCGCGCTCCCAGGCGTCGCCGCCCAGCGAATGCAGCGGCGCCAGCTCCGGCGCGGTGCCCGAATAGCGGCTGACCAGGCCCAGCTGCGCCACCGGCACGTAGAGTTTGTCGCCCTTGGCGTACTCGATGGTGAGGAACTCGCCATTCATGCCGCCCACGTCCATCGAGACCAGGCCCTGGTAGCGGCCCACGCCGTGATCGACATGCACGATCGGCGCGCCGATGGTCAGCTCGGTGAGATCGCGGACGATGCTTTCCGGATCGCGCGCGGTGCCGCGGCGGCGCTTGCGGTCGCGTTCGCTGCGCACGCGCTCGCCGTACAGCTCGCGCTCGGTGAGCACGGTGATCGCGGGTTTGCTCAGCGCGAAACCCTGTTCCAGCGCGGCGATGGTGATGGCGAAGCGCCCCCTCACCCCAACCCTCTCCCCCGACGCAGTCGGGGGAGAGGGGGCAGGAGCGGCGGCGCCTTCGCGCTGTCCGAGAAAGGCCTGCCAGCTCTCGACGTTTCCGGGCTTCAACCCCGCGCCTGCTAGCGTCTCGATCAACGCTTCGCGCCGGCCGGCCGAGTCGGCGGCGATCAGTACGCGGCCCTTGTAGCTGGCCAGAAACTGCCGCAGCGCGGTGCCCGGCTCCTCGCCCTTGCGGTTGAGCGGCAGCTCGGGCGCCGGCTGGGTGCCGACGCTGACGGCATGCGGGTGGCCCGGGTCGACCACTTCGATGCGCAGCCGCCGGTTGAGCTGTTCGCGCCATTGCTCCGGCGTCAGGTACAGCTCGGCCGGCGGCAGCACCGGGCGTTCGATGTCGTGCGCGCGCTGCTCGTAGCGTTCGGCGGTCTGCGTCCAGAATTGTTCGGCGGCATCGACGGCGCCTTCGCCCATGACGAACAGCGCATCGTCGGCGAGGTAGTCGAACAGCGTGGCGGTGTGCGCGAAGAAGAGCGGCAAATAGTACTCGATGCCGCCGGGCGTCACGCCTTCCTTCATGTCCTGGTACAGCGTGCAGCGGCGCACGTCGATCGGAAAGCGTTCGCGCAGGTTGCCGCGGAAGGTTTTCGCCGCTTCGTCGGTGAGCGGAAATTCGCGCGCCGGCAGCAAATCGACCTTGTCCACCTGCTGTTGCGAGCGCTGGGTTTCCGGATCGAAGCTGCGGATCGAGTCCACTTCGTCGTCGAACAGCTCGATGCGGTACGGCTCGGCGGTGCCCATCGGAAAGATGTCCAGCAGCGCGCCGCGCACGGCAAAGTCGCCCGGCTCGGCCACCTGCGGCACGTTGCGGTAACCGGACGATTCCAGCCGCCGTTTTTCGTGCGCCAGATCCAGCTGCTGGCCCCTGGCCAGCACCAGGCTGCTGTCGGCGATGTGCGAGCGCGGGGCGATCCGCTGCATCAAGGTGGCGACCGGCACCACCAGCACGCCGCGTGTCACGCCGGGCAGCCGGTACAGCGTGGCGATGCGCTGCGAGACGATTTCGGACAGCGGGCTGAACACGTCGTAGGGCAGGGTTTCCCAGTCCGGGAAATGCAGCACCGGCAAGCCGCCGGCGTAGATCTTCAGCTCCGCCTCCAGCGCCTGCGCGCGCTGGGTGTCGCGGGTCACCGCCACCAGCAGGCCGGTATGCGTGCGCGCCGCTTCGGCGATCAGCAGCGCCCGGGCCGAACCGTGTGGCGGGGTCCAGTAGCGGCGCTGCCTGGGAGTGCTGGGCAGGGGTGGATGCGGGATCAGGCTGGGCATGGGGGACGCGTGCTCAAGGCGCAGCCGTCGTGCCGCGCCGGGGAAAGCGTGCAAGTGTAACGCGACAGCCCCGGCGGACCGGGGCTGTGGGGGAGATCAACAACAGGGGGCGATCAGAGTTGCAGCGAAATCAGCTCGGTGCCCGGTTCGTCCGGGATCAGGCGCTGGCGGAAGCCCAGCTCGTGGCACAGGTGCAACATCGGGCTGTTTTCCATCAGCACGTAACCCCACAGCTCACTGAGATTGCGGCGGTGGCAGTCGTCGACCAGCCGCTGCATCAGGAAGGCGCCCAGGCCGTGATGGGTCCAGTCCTGTTCCACCAGTACCGAAAACTCTGCGCTGTCGGTCGCCTTGTCCACATAGATGCGGCCGACACCGCGCATCTCGGCGGGGCTGACGCGCTCATCCATCAGCACGTAGGCCGATTCGAGTTCGGGGTCGATCCGGCACAGCCGCTGCGCCATCGGATCGGGCAGCTCCGACATCGGATGCAGGAAGCGGCGGCGAATAGCCTCCGGCGAGAGCCGGGTGAAGCAGCGCTGCATCGCGGCGACATCGCTGGTGGCGATCGGGCGCAGGTGCAGCTCGCGGCCGTCGTCGATGCATACCTGCTCACCTTGCAGCACCGGTGACTGGGCCGCATACCCGAAACGCTGGCTGCTGCGGGGCGGCAGCATCGGGGAGCGGTAGGCGACGGCATGGGGATTGGGGAGATTCAGTTGCATGCCCATACTTTACCGTATTGTGTGCACTGCAACATGAACAAATCTCCCTGCATGCCGGCCACGGCCGTGGCTTATTGCCGCACGATTTTCGCAGACCGTCCACACCGGACGGAGCAGCCTGTTTGCACCGACCACTGATGAACCTGGGACAGGCAACAGACCTGAAAATCTTTCGAATAACCCCGATTTGTGTAGGGGCGCACCTTGTGCGCGAAAGGCTCTTTGGATGTGTCCCGGCTTTCGCGCACAAGGTGCGCTCCTACACAGATGCCGGGAACAGGTTGTTCGAGATTTCCTGCAGAGCGTGACGTGCGTCACGGACCCGCGGCCAATCAGCATATGCCATTGTTCCTGGAGGGTACTACCGTCAAGCAGGATGGCCGGCGTCGTTGGTCAGCGTCGGTGCCCGGAACCCACTCCATCGGAGCTCAATCGAGATGACCGATCAATATGTGGTCTTTATGCTGGGGGACCAACGCTATGCCTTGCGCCTGTCGGCGGTGGACAGGGTGGTCCGCATGGTGCAGATCACCCTGCTGCGGAAGGCGCCCGACGTCGTGCTTGGCGTCGTCAACGTGCAGGGATGCGTCCTGCCCGTCATCAGTCTGCGCCGGCGGTTTCGCCTGCCCGAACGGGAGCTCGGTCTGAACGATCAGCTTGTCGTTGCGCATACGGCGCGGCGTACGGTCGCATTGGCCGTGGATGCCGTGACGGGTGTCGTCGATTGTCCCGGGCGGGAACTGGTTGCACCGCAGAGTATCGTTGCGGCGGCTGAAAATCTCGCGGGCATCATCAAGCGCGAGGACGGATTGATTCTCGTCCATGACCTGGACGCGTTTCTTTCGCAGGAAGAAGAAAATTTCCTGGGTCGGGCGCTGGAAGCCTCGTGAGCTGGCGTGTGCAACCGGTGTTTTCCCACCCGCTGTTGTCCCGGCTGAGCGCCATGCTGGCCGCGCGGACCGGCCTGCATTTTCCGCAAGAGCGTTGGGGCGATCTCGAGAAGGGCATCGCTGCCGCTGCGCCGATGTTCGGCATGCCGGATGCGCCATCGTGCGCGCGCTGGCTCCTGGGGGCACCCCTGACGCGCAACCAGATCGAAGTCCTCGCCGCCCACCTGACCGTGGGCGAGACCTATTTTTTCCGCGACGAACGCTGCTTCGAGATACTCGAGCAGCACGTTCTTCCGGAGCGGCTGCAGGCGCGCGCGAACGCCACACGCCCGCTGCGCATCTGGAGCGCCGGTTGCTGCACGGGCGAGGAGCCCTACTCGATCGCCATGCTGCTCGACCGGCTGCTCCCGCATGGCGCGGATTGCGGCGCGACCATCCTGGCTACCGACATCAACCCGGCGTTCCTGCGCAAGGCAGCGCAAGGGGTATACGGCGAATGGTCGTTTCGCGCCACGCCGGCGTGGCTGCGCGAGCGCTATTTCGACCCCGCGAAAAACTCGCGTTTCGAAATCAAGCGGTCCGTCCGCCAGCGGGTGAGGTTCTCCTGTCTCAACCTTGCCGACGATAGCTACCCCTCGCTGACGAACAACACCAACGCGATGGATGTGATTATCTGCCGCAATGTGCTGATGTATTTCACCGTGGCGCAGGCGAAGAAAGTCGTCGAAAACCTCCGCCGTTCGCTGGTCGATGGCGGCTGGCTCATCGTCAGCGCGGCGGAAACCTCGAGCAGCCTGTTTTCCCGATTCGCCGCCGTCGAGTTTGCCGGAGCGGTCCTCTACCGCAAGCTCGCGCACACGCCATTGCCGGCTGCGCCGCCGCCGCAACCGCTTGCTGCGGATGCCGCGTCGGCCGTCGTGTGGCGTGCGGCGCCACCGGGCCCGGATCGCGCGGAACCGCAAGCAGGCGAAGCGGTTGTGTGCGAGGAAAGTGCCGGCGCAACGCCGTTGCGCACGGCGCGGGTCTGCGCCAACCAGGGCAAGCTGGCCGAGGCGGCGCAGTGGTGCGAGAAAGCCATTGCGGCCGACCGGCTCGATCCCGCCAGCCAGTATCTGCTTGCCACCATCCGGCTGGAACTGGGACAGAGCGACGCCGCCGCGCAGTCGCTGCTGCACGTGCTCTATCTGGATCCGGATTTCGTGCTCGCGCACTTCGCGCTGGGAAGCGTGTGCCTGTCGCAAAGCCGGCATCGCGAGGCGTGGCGGCATTTCGACAATGCGCTGACATTGCTGCATGCGCATCCGTACGACGAGCCCCTTCCGGCATCGGAAGGGCTGACCGCCGGCCGACTCGCCGAGATCATTGGCTCGCTGCGCGCGAGCCTGCCGCCCACGACCACCGAGGCACAGCGGACATGAGTGCGAACCGGCCAGCGTCGGAAAACAGGAAAAAAACGGCGGCCATCGACTGGCGCGGAATCGAGCGACGACTGGAAGCGGTACGCATCGCCATCGAAGACGGCTGGGCGCCGTCCCCTGAGCAGGCAAGACAGATTTTGAAAGCGAGGGCGTTGGCGCTGGCCGAGGAGCCTGTACCGGCAGAGGCCGCCGATGAGCGCATCGAGATCGTGGAATTCATGCTTGCCCATGAGCGATATGCGGTGGAATCGCGCTATGTCCGCGAGGTCTTTCCGCTGGAAAACCTCACGCCGCTGCCGTGCCTGCCGCGATTCGTGCTCGGCATCGTCAACCTGCGCGGCGAGATTCAAGTCGTCATCGATCTGAAGATGTTCTTCGATCTGCCCGGGACGGGATTGACCGATCTCGACAAGGTCATCGTGCTGCATTCCGGCAACATGTTTTTCGGCATCCTGGCGGACGCCATTGTCGGCGTCCGCCATGTTGCGCTGGCCGATATCCAGCCGTCACTGCCCACGCTAATGGGCATTCGTGAGGATTATCTGCAAGGGGTGACTGCCGACCGCCTGGTGGTTCTCGACGCCGGAAAGCTTCTGGCGGACGAAGGTATCGCCGGGAAGATTTTGCCGATAGCGTGAAGCTGCCAACCTCCATCCACTCGAAGGAACAATCCCATGAAATGGTCTGTTGGAACGAAGATCGGGTCCGGGTATGCCGTGGCATTATTCATTCTGGCCGTCCTGGGTGCGGTTTCCTGGCGAAACACCAGCGGTTTCATCGAAGCCGCGCAGTGGAGAGTGCACACCTATCAGGTACTCGAAAATCTTGCCGGCGTGCTTTCGGCTGTGAAAGATGCCGAAACCGGACAGCGTGGCTACATCATCGTCGGAGAAGAAAGTTATCTGCAGCCGTACCAGGCCGGGAAGGCCGCGGTGGACAAGGCACTCGGGAATCTGCGGCGCCTGACGCAGGACAACCCCGGCCAGCAGCAGCGTCTCGATGCGCTTGCACCGCTGATCGCGGCCAAGTTCGCCGAACTCGGGAAAACGATCGAGTTGCGCAAAGACAAGGGATTCGATGCCGCGTTGCAGGTGATGCAGACGGACAAGGGAAAAGAAGTCATGGATGACATTCGAAAGGCGATCGCCGAAATGGGCGGCGAAGAAAAGGCCTTATTGGAGCAGCGCGCTGCCGCGGCAGAGGCCAGTTCGCGAACCACGATTTCCACCATCGTTTACGGCGTTCCGCTCGCTTTCGCGGTGTTGGTACTGGTGGGTTTTCTGGTCACCCGCACGATTACCCGCCAACTGCGGGAAAGCATCAACCAGCTGTCGTCGTCCGCATCCGAGATCCTCGCCACCACCACGCAGGTGGCTGCCGGCGCCGCCGAGACCGCGGCTGCCGTAACCGAGACCACGGCCACGGTGGAGGAGGTCAAGCAGACCGCGCAGCTGGCGAGCCAGAAGGCGAAGTACGTTTCCGACAGCGCGCAGAAGGCATCGAACGTTTCCCAGGCCGGCCGCCAGTCGGCCCTGGATGCGGTGCAGGGGATGCACCACATCCAGGAACAGATGGAATTCATCGCCGAGAGCATCGTGCGGCTTTCCGAGCAGAGCCAGGCGATCGGCGAGATCATCGCCACCGTCAACGGCCTGGCCGAGCAGTCGAACCTGCTCGCGGTGAACGCCGCCATCGAGGCCACCCGTGCCGGCGAGCAGGGCAAGGGCTTCGGCGTGGTGGCGCAGGAAATCAAAAGCCTCGCCGAGCAATCCAGGCAAGCCACCGGCCAGGTGCGCACGATCCTGGGTGACATTCAGAGGGCCACCTCCGCTGCGGTGCTGGCTACCGAGCAGGGCAACAAGGCGGTGGAGGCCGGCGTCAAGCAGACCGGCGAGACCGGCGAATCCATCCGCCTGCTCGCCGAGAGCATCCATGAGGCGGCGCAGGCGGCCACCCAGATCGCCGCCTCCAGCCAGCAGCAGATGGTAGGCATGGATCAGGTGGTCATGGCGATGGAGAGCATCAGGCAGGCCAGCACCCAGAACGTCGCCGGAACCCGGCAGGCGGAAATCGCGGCGCAGGGCCTGCATGAGCTGGGGCAGCGGCTTGGCGACATGATCGGGAACCAGGCCACCTGATCCGTGGGGTGGAAAGATCGTGGAAAGATCATGGCCAAGAACAACGACGAACTGCTGAAAAAACTCCTGGTGACGTTCCGCGTCGAGGCGGACGAACATCTCAAGGCGATGTCGTCGGAACTGCTTGCGCTGGAGAACGCGCCGGCGGGAGCACGGCGGGCGAAAACCCTCGAAACGGTATTTCGCGAAGTGCACAGCCTCAAGGGCGCCGCCGGGGCCGTGAATCTCGCGCCGATCGAGTCGGTTTGCCAGTCGCTGGAAAACCTGTTCGCCGCGTTGAAGGGCGGGCGGCTCGATGTTTCGCCGCCGCTGTTCGATCTTCTGCACCAGAGCGTCGCTGCCCTCGACGGGTTGCTTGCCACGAAGGCCGGTGCGCACCAGCCGCCGGTGGCAGCATTGATTCGACGACTCGACGATGCATCGAGAGGAGCGCCGCCCGACTCCGAAACGCCCGCCGCGCCTGCCGCGAGCGCCACTGCGCACACGGCGCACACGGCGCCAGCCGTACCCGAGCTGGCCGCCGGGACGGTCCGGGTATCCACCGCGAAACTCGACGCGGTGATGCGCCAGGTCGAGGAACTGCTGGTGCCGCGGCTGGCGGCGGGCCAGCGTGCCCGCGAACTGCGCGAAACCGCCGCGACTCTGGCGGTCTGGAAAAAGCAGCGCCAGCGCATGCAGCCGACGTTGCGGCTGATCGGGCGTTCGCTGCAGCCGGCGCTGCAGGAGCTGCGGCCGGCCGGCGGCCGCGACGGCAAGGTCAACGGCTCGTTGCAAACGGGGCAGGAGTTTTCCCGGCTGCTCGAATACCTGGATGCCGAGCAACTGCACATGAAAATGCTGGAGGACCGGCTGGCGCGGCTGAACCGGTCCGCCGAGCGCGATCAGCGCATGCTGGCCGGCATGACCGACGGCCTGCTGCACGACGTGAAGCAGATGCAGTTGCTGCCGTTCGCGTCGCTGCTGGAGATTCTCCCGCGCTTCGCCCGCGAACTGGCCCGCGAGCAGGGCAAGCGGGTGGAACTGGAGATTCGCGGCGGCGCGATCGAAGTCGATCGGCGGATTCTGGAGGCGATGAAGGATCCGCTCATCCATCTGCTGCGCAACGGCATCGATCACGGCATCGAGAAACCGTCGGTACGCGAAGCCCGGCGCAAGCCGCCGCACGGAACGATCAGCCTGGCGATATCGCACCAAGACAGCGGCAAGGTCGAGATTCTCGTGGCCGACGACGGCGCGGGCATCGACGCCGCCCGGGTGAAGGCGGCGGCCGGCGAGCTGGGCGTCGTTTCCGCCGAGGACGCGCAGCGACTGGGCGAAGCGGAGGCACTGGCGCTCGTTTTCCAGTCCGGTGTCAGCACCAGCCCCATCATCACCGATGTCTCGGGGCGCGGGCTCGGCCTCGCGATCGTGCGCGAAAAAGTCGAGCGGCTGGGCGGCAGCATCGCGATCGAGTCGCAGCCGGAGGCCGGCACGGCCTTCCGGATCGTCCTGCCGCTGACGCTGGCCAATTTCCGGGGCGTGCTGGTTCGTGCGGGCGGGCAGCTTTTCGTGGTTCCCGCGGCCAACGTCGAGCGGGTGATGCGGATAGCCGGGCAAGACATCCGGACAGTGGAAAACCGCGAGACCATTCCCTTCGACGGCCAGGCGGTTTCGCTGGCATGGCTCGGCGACGTGCTGGAGTTGCCGCGCCCGGCGGAGCAACCAGCGGACGGCGCGACGGTGCTCGTGCTCGGGCTGGGCTCCACGCGCATCGCCTTTCGCGTGGACGGGATCCTCGGCGAGCAGGCGGTGCTGGTCAAACCGCTCGGCCGGTCGCTGGCGCATGTGCGCAACGTCGCCGGGGCAAGCGTGCTGGGAACCGGCCAGGTGGTGCCGGTGTTGAATGTGTCCGCCCTGCTGCAAGCCGCCTGTCAACCATCGGCCGTGCAGCGCACGTCGGCGGCACCGCTTGCGCCTGCGCGGCAGTGGCCGGCGGGGCAAGCCGCCGCGGCCGAACAGCCATCCATCCTGGTCGTGGAAGATTCGATCACCTCGCGCTCGCTGCTCAAGAACATCCTGGAGTCGGCGGGTTATCGCGTCACCACCGCGGTGGATGGCGCCGACGGCTACGCCACGCTCAAGACCGGAACATTCGACCTGATCGTGTGCGACGTGGAAATGCCGCGCATGGACGGCTTCGAGCTCACCGCCAAGGTGCGCGCCGACAAGCAGCTTTCCGAGCTGCCGGTGGTGCTGGTCACCGCGCTGGGATCGCGCGAGCATCGTGAACGCGGAATCGACGTCGGCGCCAACGCCTACATCGTGAAAAGCAGCTTCGATCAAAGCAACCTGTTGGAGATTGTCCGGCGACTGATTTAGGGAATCTCGAATAACCTGGCTCTTGGCACTTGTAGGAGCGCACCCTGTGCGCGAAAGCACGGTGCGATGCGGTGACGTGGGGTTCGCGCACAGGGTGCGCTCCTACAAATCGGGTTATTCGAGGTGCCCTTCAGCAAGAGGAAGGCATGATCAAGATTCTGGTAGTGGAAGACTCGCCCGTGGTGCGCGATTTCCTCGTTCACATCCTTGGCGCGGACCCCGATATCCGGGTGGTCGCTACCGCGCGCGATGGCGAGGAGGCGCTCGCAGCGGTGCGCCGCCATCGCCCCGACGTGATCACGATGGACATCCACATGCCGAACATGGACGGACTGGAAGCCACGCGCCGGATCATGGAAACCGATCCACTGCCGATCGTGATTGTCAGCGGGAGTACCGACCCGCTGGAGGTGGCCACGACGTTCGATGCGCTGGAGGCCGGTGCGCTGGCGGTGCTCTGCCGTCCGGCGGGCATCGGTCATCCGCTGCACGAGGCGACCGCGAGGGATCTGGTGCAGACGGTGAAGTCGATGTCGGAAGTCAAGGTGGTGCGGCGCTGGCCCCGGGCACGGCGCCAGGCCATGGTTGGTGGCAAGTCGGCGCATGCGCCTTCGGCGAAGATGGGCCTGACGCGTGAATCGGCGCAAGTGCGGATCGTCGTGCTTGGCGCCTCGACCGGCGGTCCGCCGGTGATCGAGGCGATCCTGGCGGCGCTGCCGAAAAATTTTCCGGTGCCGGTGCTGATCGTCCAGCACATGACGGCCGGGTTCCTGCGCGGGTTCATCGAGTGGCTGGCACGGTCCGCCAGCCTGCCGGTCCATCTCGCCACCCACGGCGAGCTCATGCTGCCCGGCCACGTCTACATCGCACCCGACGAACGCCAAATGAAGGTAGATTGTGCAGGGAAGATCGTGTTGACCAGGGACGAACCCGAGAACGGAATGCGGCCGTCGGTTTCGACTCTGTTCCGTTCGGTCGCCGAAGTCTACGGATGCAACGCCGTCGCCGGGTTGCTCAGCGGCATGGGGCGCGACGGCGCCGTGGAACTTCGGTTGTTGAAGGAAAAGGGGGCGGTCACCTTCGTGCAGGACAAGGACAGTTCGGTCGTGCACGGCATGCCGGGCGAGGCGATCAGGCTCGACGCGGCGATGCTCGTGCTGCCCCCCGACAAGATTGCCGCGGTGCTGGCGAACCTGGCGAACCATCGGGGAAGGTAAGGAGCGCGACCATGAAATCCGGAAGGAACAAGAACAAACGCATTGAAATTCTCATCGCCGAGGACAGTCCGACCCAGGCGGAAAAATTGCAGTATCTGCTGGAGGAGCACGGCTACGCGGTGGTGGCCGCGCCCGACGGCAAGCAGGCTCTGGCGGCGGCCCGGCAGCACAAGCCGGCGCTGATCGTGAGCGATGTCATGATGCCGGAAATGGACGGCTTCGCGCTGTGCGGGGAAATCAAGCGCGATGACAGGCTCAGGGACGTGCCGGTGATCCTGCTCACCACGCTGTCCGACGTGCGCGACATCATGCGGGGGCTGGAGTGCGGTGCCGACAACTTCATCCGCAAGCCGTACGAGGACCGCTACCTGCTGGCGCGGGTCGACTACCTGCTGATGAACAACGAGCTGCGCAAGAACCAGAAGATGCAGATGGGGGTGGAAATCTATCTCGGCGGACAAACGCATTTCATCACCGCCGAGCGGCAGCAGATCGTGGACCTGCTGATCTCGGTCTACGAGGAAGCCGTCCACATCGGCGAGGAACTCAAGGCGCGCCAGCGTGAACTGGCCGACTCGAACGGTACCCTGACCGGCCTCTACCATATCGCCGAGGGGCTCAATCGCGCAGCGACCGAGCGCGAAGTGTGCGACCAGGCGCTGGAGCATGCGATGGAACTGCCGCGGGTGCAGGCAGGGTGGATTTCCCTGTGGGAGAACGATGCTTTCCGGACCGCGGCGGTACGCAACCTGCCGCCGGCACTGCAGGTCGAGGGCGCGATGGATGGCTTGTGCGATTGCCGGCGCCGCTTTATCGCGGGCAAGCTCGATCATGTCAGCAACACCCTGGAGTGCGAACGGCTGAAGCGCGCCAAGGGCGACACGTGCGGCCTGCGCTATCACGCCAGCGTGCCGTTGTGGAGCGGCGAGCGCATCCTGGGGATCATGAATCTGGTCGGGTCCGATCAGGGGTTGTTCAAGGACGACGATCTGGAGACGCTGTTCGGTGTCGGACACCAGGTGGGCGTTGCGCTGGAGCGTACCCGGCTGCATGGACATCTGGAGCAACTGGTGGAAGAGCGGACCGCGGCGCTGACCGCGGAAATCGCCCGGCGCAAGCGCATCCAGGAGGAGCAGGCGCGGCTGGTGGCGATCATCGAGGCCACGCCCGACCTGGTGGGCACGGCGAGCCCGGACGGCCGCTTTTTCTATCTCAACCAGGCGGGCCTGCAGATGCTGGGAGCCGAAAAAGTCGACGATCTCTCCACTCAGCGGATCAAGGACCGCCATCCCGAATGGGCGGGCGAGCGGGTGCTGGAAGAAGGCATCCCGCATGCCATCAGCCACGGCACCTGGAGCGGGGAAACGGCATTTCTGCGGCACGACGGCAGCGAAGTGCCCGTCCTGCAGGTGATCATTGCGCACAAGCACCCGGATGGATCGCTGGCGTATCTGTCCACCACCGGGCGCGACATCACCCAGCGCAAGGCGCACGAGGCGAGGATCGTGCGGCTCAACCGCATCTACAGCGTACTCAGCGGCATCAACACGACGATCGTGCGCGTGCGCGAGCCGCAGGAACTCTTCGACGAAGCCTGCCGCATCGCGGTGGAGCACGGCAAGTTCGCTTTCGCGTGGATCGGCATGCTTGACACGGACACGCAGCAGATCGCCCCGGTTGCCAAGGCCGGGCGCGACGACGGATACCTGGCCCGGATCAACCTGGCCGTCACGGAAGGCGCGCCGGGGAATTGTCAACTGACGGCACGTGCCCTGACCCGGCGTCAGCCGGTCGTCTGCAACGACATCGCCGCGGACGAAGCCATGCAATCGCTGCGTGCCCAGGCGTTGCAGCGCGGCTATCGTTCGGTGGCGGTGTTCCCGTTGCTGCTGGCCGACCGGCCGGTCGGCGTATTCGTTCTCTATGCGCCGGAGGCGAACGTTTTCGACGAGGAGGAGATGCGGCTGCTGATCGAGATGGCGGGCGATATTTCGTTCGCGCTGGATCACCTCGAAAAAGTGCAGCGTCTGGATTATCTCGCCTATTACGATGCCGTCACCGGGTTGCCGAACCGGACCCTGTACCTGGATCGGGTCACCCAGAAGATCCACCGCGCACACCGCACCGGCGAGGTTTTTTCCGTGATCATGCTCGACCTCAACCGGTTCAGCAGCATCAACGAGACCCTGGGCCGGCAGGCCGGCGACGACCTGTTGCGGCAGATCACGCAGCGGCTGCAGGGCATCCTCGGTGAAACGGACGTCCTTGCCCGTTTTTCGGCCGACTTGTTCGGCATTGCCATCCGTCATGACGACAACGGCCCGAACATCGCTCATGTTCTGGGGGGGATCTTGTCCGGGATCCAGGATCAGCCGTTCCGGGTCAACGGACAGGACCTGCGCGTTTCGGCGCGGGCAGGGGTGGCATCCTATCCGGTCGACGGAGGGGATATCGAATCCCTTTTGCGCAATGCCGAGGCCGCGCTGAAGAAGGCCAAGCTTTCCGGCGACAGATACCTGTTCTACGCCCCTGCGTTCAATGCGCTGGTCGCCGGCAAGCTGCTGCTGGAGAACAAGCTGCGCCGGGCGCTGGAACAGGGCCAGCTGGTGCTGCACTACCAGCCCAAGGTCGATCTCGACAGTGGGCGGATCAGCGGCGTGGAAGCGCTGCTGCGCTGGGACGATCCGGACGGCGGTCTGGTGTTTCCGCTGCAGTTCATTCCCTTGCTCGAGGAAACCGGAATGATCCTGGAGGCCGGGCAGTGGGCCCTGGAACAAGCGGTAGCGGATTCCCTGGCATGGCAGGCAAAGGGACTGCTCTCCCCGCGGGTTGCGGTCAATGTCTCCCCGATTCAGCTGCAACAGGATGATTTCGTCGGCATGATCGAGCGCGTGGTGAAGGGCGACCGGGATCTGGCCGGCAGGCTGGAACTGGAGATAACCGAAAGCCTGGTCATGCGCGACATCGTGGCGAATATCCAGAAGCTGCAGGCAATCCGGGAGATGGGTGTGGAGGTGGCCATCGACGATTTCGGTACCGGCTATTCCTCGCTCAGCTATATCGCCAAACTGCCGGCCGGTACCTTGAAGATCGACCAGGCGTTCATCGCGAACATGACCAGCAACTCCGACGACCTGAGCATCGTGTCCACGATCATCTCGCTGGCGCATTCGCTGAACATGCTGGTGGTTGCGGAAGGCGTCGAAACCGTCGAACAGGCAAGGCTGCTGCGCTTGCTCAAATGCGACGCGATCCAGGGGTTCCTGTTCAGTCCCGCGGTTTGCGCCGGTCAAATCGAGGAATTCCTGCGCGAGGACAAGTCATTGTCTCTTGCGTGATCAGGCCAAGAAAAACGAAGAAATCAGAAATGGAACAGCATCTTGGCGCGCTGGCGCTGCTGGTCGCCGACTACGACGCGGCGATTGCCTGGTACACGCGTGCGTTGGGCTTCACGCTGGTCGAGGATACCGATCTCGGCGGCGGCAAGCGCAGGGTGCTGTTGGCTCCGCCCGGTTCGCGCGAGACCCGTCTGCTGCTGGCCAGGGCCGAGGGTGCCGAGCAGACGTCACGCATCGGCAACCAGACCGGCGGCCGCGTGTTCCTGCTGCTCAACACCGACGATTTCCGGCGCGACTGGCAGCGCATGCTGGCGCATGGGGTGGCCTTTCGCGAAGCGCCCCGCGAAGAGGCCTACGGCACGGTGGCGGTGTTCGAGGATCTGTATGGGAATGCATGGGATCTGCTGCAGCCGAAGCCGTAGTCGACTCCGGATCGGCCTTGCAAGGCCCCGTGTTGACATCGGCTATGCCGGCGGTGGCATCGCTGTGCGAACACGGTTCAGCGCCGCGACCAGGTCGCCGACGGCGGGAACCGGTGCCCACGGATACTCCGGAGGTCGTCCGCTGCGGTTGATCCACATTGCACCCCAGCCGCAGGATGCCGCGCCGGCGGCATCCCAGCTGTTGGATGAATGAAACGCGATGGCGTGCGGCGGGGTTCCGAAGGCCTCGGCGGTGGCCTCGTAAACCCGCACGGCCGGTTTGTAGGTGCCCAGTTCGTGCGTCGAATAGACGGCGTCGACCAGATCGTCGAGGCGGGCCGCTGCCAGGGCCCGCTGCAGCATCGGCTGGGTGGCGTTGGAAAAAACCGCCACGCGCATGCCCAGCGCACGGTATCCGTCCAGTGCAACGCGTACGTCAGGGTAGGCATCAAGCTCGCGGTACGCGTTCAGCAGTGCCGAGCGCAGGGCGCCGTCCCGCTGACCGGACACGGCCAGGGCGTAGTCGAGCGCATCCCCGGTGACTTGCCAGAAGTCCGCGTAGCGCTGCATCAGACTGCGCGTCCAGGTGTATTCGAGCTGCTTCTGTCGCCAGAGCTCCGAAATGCGTTCGGCGTCGGCGCCCATGCGATCCGCCAGCCGGGCCACCGCCGAATGCACGTCGAACAGGGTTCCGTAGGCGTCGAATACGGCGATGGCCGGGGTGGTCATGGTCGTCGTGGTCTCCGTCAGTTCGGGCGATGCGTCTTTCGACGATGCAGCGGAGCAGCAATGGGCCGATCAGGTTCTTGCGGCATGCTTCGCACCGTCGAGCGTGATGCTGTCGGAATCGCGCAGCAGATAGAGCGCCACGCAGGCGGCCAGCATCGGCCATGCCGCGAAGAACAGCAGATTGACGCCTTCGTCGGGGTGCAGGTACTGGTGCCACGAAGACAGGGTGGAGCCGGCATGCAGCAGCAACACGGCGCCGTACGAAAACCGTCGCGCAAATCCTGCGACAAACGCCAGCAGCAGCAAAAGTTCGATGCTGCCCAGGACGAGAAATGTCGACGCTCCCAGCCCGGCCACGCTGTAGAAATGCGCAAACACCCCGCCGGCGTGCTCGGGTCGGATGAACTTGTCCAGCGTCCACATCAGCATCACCAGAAATACCGACAGCCGCAAGAAGAGCAGTGCCCAGCTCAGACGTTTTTGGAGATTCATGCATTGGCTCCTGTGCCAGGTGCGGCATCATCCGTGCCGCGCAAATCGTATTGCGGATGCCGTCACTCGATGAATCGCTCCATCCGTGATGCTCCGGCTGCCATCAGATCATAATCTTCCGCATCGGTCATGGAATTTTCCTGTCGGGCTCTCTCAGCCGACATGCTCGACATGGACGGCCCGCCAAATCACTACCGCGTAGCCGCAAGAGGCGCAGTCGTGATGCGGGCCGCCATGCTTCGGTTCGTCAAGCGGCGGGGCTCCACGCATACGCGGCGAACGCGTCGTCCACCTTGGGGATGTTCACGTGGTTTGCGTAATTGCTGAGCGTCTTGACCGCCAGCGCGAGGACGATTTCAAGCACCTGCGCCTCCGTGTAGCCGGCATCCAGAAAGGCTTTCAGGCTGGCTGCTGCCGATCGTCCGCGCGTCGTGAACAGATGCGACGTGAAGGTGCTGAGCGCGGCGAGCCGGGGATCGGTAATGCTTGCGCTCGAGCGCAGAGCGTCGAGAACATCGGCGGGAACCTTCGAGACCTTCTCGGCGATCATGCTGTGAGCCGCCATGCAATAATCGCATCCGTTCTCGCGGCTGATCGTCAGGAAAACGACTTCCTGCTCGGCCGGCGTGAATCCGGAATGCGCGCGGAACGCGGCATAGCCATCGAGATAGGTCTGCAGAAGCCCCGGCGAATTGGCCATCCCGGCATACATGTTGGGGATGAATCCAAGGGAGGCTTTTGCCTTTTCGAGGGCCGCCTTTGCCAGGGGAGCAGCGGTTTCCAGCGTTACCGGCGAGAGTGAAAGTCTGGCATTGTCTGTCATGGCATTCTCCTGCGTGAAAGATTTGGTGGATGAATGGTCTTTCGGTCGATGCGATTACCCTGTGCACACTTTCTCAGGTGCGAGGGTGCGGCGACCATGTTCGCGGCGCGCGTATGCTTGCCCGTGCGTCTTGATCCGGAGTCATCGTGGACGATCTCAGCGAACTGATGCGCCACATGCGTCTGCAGACGCGGGTGTTTCATCGCAGCACGCATTGCGGTCAGTGGGTGGTGGAGGGCGAGTACGAGCGCAAGGCGATGTTCCATCTGGTGGCGGTCGGTCGTTGCGTCCTGCGCACCGATGACGGCGCCGGTGACGTCGTGCTTCAGGCCGGCGATGCGGTACTGTTCACGTCCCCGCGCGATCACCGTCTGATTTCCCCACTTGACGCGAACGACAGCGATGCCAGCTTGTTGCTGTGCGGCTATTTCGAGTTCGACTCGCCACTTTCATCCGTTCTGCTGGCTTCACTGCCGGCCCAGTTGCTGCTGCGGCATGGGCCATCGCGGGAGCGCAAGGCTTCCGGTGCGCCGGCTGCGTTGCTCCAGTTGATCATTGCCGAAGCGGAGCTCGGCGGGTCTGGCTCGGCGGTGCTGTTGGACAAGCTTGCCGATGCGCTGTTCATGTATGCGGTACGCCAGTGCCTGGTCGACGGCACCGTGCAGCGGGGGCTGCTCAAGGCACTTTCCGATCCTTATGTTGGTCCGGTACTGACCGTCATGCACCAGCAACCGCAACAACCCTGGTCGGTGGCATCGCTTGCCGCACGGATCCATCTCTCGCGTGCCGCCTTTGCGCGGCGGTTCGCCGAGGCCGTCGGCATCGGCCCGCTGGCCTATCTGACCCAGTTGCGCATGCAGCTTGCCAAAGTGGCGCTGGCCGAACGCGGCATCAGCGTGGCCGAGGCGTCGGTATTGGCCGGTTATGCGACCGAGGCGGCGTTCAGTCGCGCTTTCAAGCGTGTTTACGGCTGCCCGCCGGGGGCCGTGCGGTCAGTCTGAATCCAATCCGCTGGCTGCGTGCTCTATGCCATGAGGACGCCGCACAGCAACCAGGTATTCGTGGCCATCCCCCGCCATTCCCTGGTCATGAATTCTCTCCTGCCGGCTCTGCTGTGCGCGCCCTCACCATAAACCCACATCATGCCCGGGTGCCTGCAAGGCTTCAAAAGGGTCTGGCGCAGGTTCGTGAGTAAAGTGGCAATCCATCGGGTCCGCCAGACGCTGGCTGGACCATCTTCAGCGCCGTGAAGGTCTTGCCGGTGCCGCAGGCCATGATGAGCTTGCCGCGGTCGGCCTGCCCGAAGCCTGCTTTCACGGCAGCCAGCGCGGACTGCTGGTGCGGACGCAGGCTTTTCTGTGGCTGAGGACGGGCGCGGCTTCGGGCTGGTACTTCGCCCAGTCGATCTGGCTGGTTTCCAGGTCGTGCAGATCGATCTTGCTGACCGGCGGCTGCTGGTCGCGTAGCGCCTCATCGGCGTGTTCGCTCCAATGGTTGGTGTTGCTGACGATGATGCGATGGGTGAACGGCTTTTTGCCCGCGGCGGTGAAGAGGCTGTCGATGTCTTTCTTCTGCAGCCGGTAGTCGTCGGCGTAGAGCTTGCACTGGATGGCGTGGAATTCGTTGGTGCCGGCAGTCTTCGCCACCAGAGGTGTTCAGCAGGTCTTGAAGCGCGCTCATCGATCCATGTGTCCTGTGTGCGGCATCGGCTGTTGCAGGATAATAGCGTTGTCGCGCATGGCCGTTCGCCTGGTCAGCGAGCCACGGCAACGAAACAGCTAGAATGTCCGCATGCAGTCCGCGCAACCACAACCGTTCGACGGCAAGGCTTTCGTCAGCACACTCACATCCTCGCCCGGCGTCTACCGTCATATCGATGCAGCCGGCGAGTTGCTGTACGTGGGCAAGGCCGGCAACCTCAGGAAGCGCGTCGGCAGCTACTTCCTGAAGCCACGGATGGAGCCGCGCATCGCCGCGATGGTGGCGCAGATCGCCCGCGTCGAGATCACCGTGACGCGCACCGAAGGCGAGGCGCTGCTGCTCGAATCGCAGTTGATCAAGTCGCTCAAGCCGCGCTACAACATCCTGCTGCGCGACGACAAGAGCTATCCGTACATCTATCTGTCCGATGGCGAGGACTATCCGCGGCTGGCCTTCCATCGCGGCGCGCGCAATCTGCCGGGGCGCTATTTCGGGCCGTATCCGAGTACCTGGGCGGTGCGCGAAAGCCTCAGCTTGATGCAGAAATTGTTCAAAGTACGTCAGTGCGAGGACAGCTATTTCCGCAACCGTTCGCGACCCTGCCTGCAGCACCAGATCGGCCGCTGCACCGCGCCGTGCGTGCAGCTGATCGGCGTGGACGATTATCGCGACGACGTGCGCCACGCGCAGATGTTCCTCGAAGGGCGCAGTGACGCGGTCATCGACGAGCTGGCCGAGGCGATGGAACAGGCCAGCAAGGCGCTGCAATTCGAGCGGGCGGCGATCCTGCGCGATCAGGTCGCCGCGCTGCGCCAGCTGCAGGCGCAGCATCATGTGCAGGGCGCCAGCGCCGACATGGACGTGATCGCCTGCCGGATCGAGTCGGGCATGGCCTGCGTCAGCGTGCTGTTTTTCCGCAACGGCATCAGCCTGGGCACGCGCGACTTTTTTCCGCGTCTGCCGCTGGATGCCGAACCAGCCGACGTACTGGCGCAATTCATCGCGCAGTACTACCTGGAGCGGCCGGTACCGCGCGAGCTGATTCTCGGCGAACCGATCGCCGATCAGCAGATCCTGGCCGACATGCTGACCCAGCAGGCCGGTCATGCGGTGGCGCTGAAATCGAGCGTGCGCGGCGAGCGTGCGCAATTCCTGCAGATGGCCGAACGCAATGCGCAGGCCTCGTTGACCGCCCGCCTGGCCAGCCGGCAAACCCTTGGCGCGCGCTTCGACGATTTGCGCAGAGTGCTCGAGCTGTCCGAATCGCCACGCCGCATCGAGTGTTTCGACATCAGCCACACGATGGGCGAGGCGACCGTTGCCTCGTGCGTGGCGTTCGGGCCCGAAGGGCCGGAGAAATCGCATTACCGTCGCTTCAACATTGCCGGCATCACCCCTGGCGACGACTACGCCGCGATGCATCAGGCGCTGACCCGGCGCTTTCGCAAGGTGGCTGCAGGCGAGGGTGCACGCCCCGACGTGCTGCTGATCGACGGCGGCAGTGGCCAGGTGGCGCAGGCGCTGGACGTGCTCAAGGAACTCGGCGTCGATGGCATCGTGGTGGTCGGCGTGGCGAAAGGGCCGGGCCGCCGCGCCGGCGAGGAGACCCTGGTGCTGGCGCGAATGGCTTCGGGAAGCGCGGGGCGCGAGTTGCATCCGGGCTCGTCGTCGCCGGCGCTGCATCTGGTTGCCGCCGTGCGCGACGAGGCCCACCGCTTTGCCATCAGCGGGCATCGCAAACGGCGCGAGAAAGCGCGCGAGCGCAGCGTGCTGGAGGACGTGGCTGGTATCGGCGCGCGCCGGCGCTCGGCGCTGCTCAAGGCATTTGGCGGTCTGGCCGGGGTGGAGAGCGCCGGCGTCGAGGAACTGATGCAGGTCAAGGGCATCGATCGGGGGCTGGCCGAGCGGATCTATGCCAGCCTGCATGGCTGACACCCCATGGCATAGCTGCATGTCTGAAGCCATGGCATGCGACACTGCGGCAAACAGACGGATCGAATCATGCGCATCAACCTGCCAACCTGGCTGACCCTGTTCCGCGTCGCGCTGCTGCCGGTCATGGTGGCGGTGTTCTATCTGCCGTTCCCGGGGCACAACATCACGGCCGCGATTGTTTTCGTGCTGGCCGCCTTCACCGACTGGCTGGACGGTTACCTGGCCCGCCGAATGAACCTGACTTCGGCGTTCGGCGCGTTTCTGGATCCGGTCGCCGACAAGTTGATGGTGGCCGTGACCCTGTTCCTGCTGGTGCAGTCGCATCCCGGCGGCAACTGGTCCAGCGTGTTGATGGCGATTACCGCAGCCGTGATTGTCGGGCGCGAGATCAGCGTGTCGGCGTTGCGCGAATGGATGGCCGAGATCGGCATGAGCGCCACCGTCAAGGTCGCCCTGATCGGCAAGCTCAAGACGGTGATGCAGATGGTCGCCCTGGTGGTGCTGATCGTGCAGCACGAGAAGGCCGCCACGGCTCTGCGCCTGTACCACATCGGCGAGGGCCTGCTGGTGATCGCCGGCGTGCTCACGATCTGGTCCGGCCTTTACTACCTGCGTGCCGCGTGGCCGATGTTGCGCGGTGACCTGCCGCGGAAGCCGCATGGCAGCGACGATGCGTGACGGCAGCGAAACAGCGAAACGGGTTTGTCCGATGCGGGCTTGACCATTGGCATTCCCGTATTAGAATGCGCGGCTCCGATGCGGGAATAGCTCAGTTGGTAGAGCACGACCTTGCCAAGGTCGGGGTCGCGAGTTCGAGTCTCGTTTCCCGCTCCAGTTT
>SCRF01000131.1 GCA_004322005.1 Rhodanobacter sp.
CCGCGTGCGGGACGCCCAAAAGCGCTCGCGAGGATTGTGCAGATTCCAGATGTTGAGGTCGCCTACTTGGGGGCCCTCTACGGCCACGAGTCGACAGACTTGACCCGCCCGTACCGGCCACGCCCAGCCGGTGCGCTTGGGGATTACATGTTGCAGCGCAGGCTTTCTCTCTTCTGTCGCCTCGGCCAGGCGCCGATAGAACGCCTCGTCAACACTCAGAGCCCCCGGCTTGCTCGGATCGCGGTAGAGCCTCATAGTAGGCATGTACGTGCGGCCGACCATCCGTTCCTCGTGGGCCGTCGACGAGCGCCGCCAAGCGCAGGTCACCCGGCCCGGCCCGGTGCACTCTCGATAAGGAGGCAGCTACAAGATGGGACTCTCCGGCGACCAGCAGACCGTGGCATCGGATCTGCTCTACCAGACGTGGCGCGCGGGCGGCGTAATCGAAGCGCTGCCGGAGCCGCTGCGCCCCGCCACGCGCCGCGAAGGATACGCCATCCAAGCGCTGCTGGAACGCTATACGCACGCGCCGCTCCTGGGCTGGAAGATTGCGGCCACGAGCCTGGCGGGGCAGCGTCATATCAGCGTGGACGCGCCACTGGCGGGGCGCCTGCTGGCGGAGCGCACGCTGGAGAGCGGTGCACAGCATCGGCTGGGCGCCAACCGCATGCGCGTGGCCGAAGCCGAGTTCGCCTTCCGCATGGCGCGCGATCTTGCGCCGCGGCCGGCGCCGTACACGATCGACGAGGTGATGGGCGCCGTCGGCGCGCTTCACCTCGCCATCGAGATTCCTGACTCGCGCTACGCCGAGTTCACGCGCGTGGGCGCGCCGCAATTGATCGCCGACAATGCGTGCGCCGATTGGTTCGTCCTAGGGCCAGAAGCGCAGCCAAAGTGGCGGACCATCGACCTTGCGGCACACCGCGTCAGCGCGACGCTCACCGGCAAGCCGCCGATCGAGGGGCGCGGCGCAAACGTGCTGGGTGATCCTCGCCTCGCCCTGGCGTGGCTCGTCAACGAACTCTCCAGCCTCGGCATCGTGGTACGCGCCGGCCAAGTCGTCACCACCGGTACCTGCGTCACGCCGGTCGCCATCGCGCCCGGCGATATTCTTCACGCGGACTTCGGCGAGCTCGGTGGCGTGAGCGTGAGCTTCGCGACCTGACGGCGTGTAGGGAATAATCAGAGAGGAGCGGTCGCACGCCTAGCGGGAGTCCCGCCAGGGGTGCCACGCGGGTGCCGAGCGCGTGGAACTGCCCACGCGCCGCACCACCGCCGAGGCGCCGGCGCCCACGCCGAAGGCGAAGGCTTTGCCGCCCGTCGAGGTGATGTAGATGCCGCTGGGCACTACGGCCGGCGAGGCGTAAACGAAGCTGCCCGTGTCGTAGGACCACAGCAGCGCTCCGCTGGAGAGGCTGCGCACTTGGAGCGTGTTGTCGATCCCCGTGACGACGACGTCCGCAGCGATGGCCGGCGAGGAGAACTCCTCGTACGCGAAGGGGCCCGCGCTCCAGCGCAGCGAGCCGTCGATCCCGTAGTCGAAGAGGCGGCTGCCGGGGCTGGCGTTCGCGTCGGCATCGGTGAGCGCGCCGCTCTGCGTGACGACATTGACGCCGTCGGTCGCGGGCGTGGCAATGCTCCCATAGCCGGGATCGGATTCAAGCGAGATCTGCCACACCTGCGCACCGTCGGCGAGGCCAATGGCGTAGAAATATCCGTTCTTGCCGGTGAAGAACCCCAGGCCGCCGGCCTCAGCCACGCCGCCGCCGACGTCGATATCCGGCCCTTGGCGCAGCGTCATCGCCTGCCAGTCGAAGGCGCCGCTGGCGCCGTTGAGCGCGATCACCGACTCCGCGTACTGGTAGGTGCCGCACGAGTTCCCTGTACCGAAGAGGACGTCGCCATTGGGCGCCAGCGAGATGGGCGACCACACCGCCACGCCTTGGCCGGCCTGCGCCGTACGCCAGCTCCACATCGGCGCCCCAGTGGCCTCCGAGAGGGCGGCGAGCGTGCCGGGGTTACAGTCCGGCGGATCTCCGTCGACGGAGCCAACGTACACCGTGCCGTTGACGACCAGCGGCTCCGTGCGGACGCCGCCGACGGCGCCCCACGCCGTAACCGGCGTCTGCCAGAGCACGGATCCGTTTGCCGCGTTGAGCGCCACGACGATGCCCGGAGCATAGACGCCCACGATCAGGACGGAGCCGTCGAGCGTGGGTGTGGCGTGCACGGGGCCTGACACCGCGGTACTCCAGAGCACATTGCCGCTAGCGGCATTCAACGCGGCCACCTGTCCCGCCTCGGTAGCGACGTAGACGCGCCCGCCTACCGCAAGCGGACTGGCCGTGATGGTGGCGCCGAAGTCGTCTGCCCAGCGTAGAGATAAGCGCGAAGCGGTGTTGGAAGAAAGGCCCGTTGCTTCGCCCTGGAATCCATTGCGCTGCGGATTGCGGCTCTGCATCGCCCAATCATCGGATGTGTCTGCAGTGGTGGGCAGCGGGGACGGGAGGGCTACGGGGTTGTGGTTGTTACTGCTCTGCGGCGCCCCGCCGCCGCAGCCGACGGCTATGCCGACTAGGAGGCAAGCGCACTGTAGCAATAAAACGATTCGCAACAGACCCACAGTGCCCTTAAGCGTAGCATCGCGGTCTGGGAATCAGCCGAGAATGTCACCTCTGTTCTTCTTAGTGTGACTCCCTCAAAGCATGCCCTAGAAAGTCTGTATCGACGACCCTGTTACGTGGCGTCGGCGGCCTGCACTGCGATGCTAAACGGGTCTTGCTTTCGGAGAGCATAACTCGCGGAATTGTTTTACACACTTCGAGATTCGAAGAGCGCTAGCGAACCTTCGCCAAATCGACTACCACCAGCGGAGCTGATCGATCACGACAACTCGACACGCTTACTCTCTCTTTCCCGCTGCGATTCATTTCCTTCCGACCACGTACGAGAGGAAGCCGGCGGTTCTCGATTGTCTTTCAATAATCAAGCTCAGGCTTCGAAGGACCGGCAGCCGAGTAGTCAATGCTCCACCAAAAAGAAGGCCACTCGGCAGCACTCCACTCTCCTCTACGCTAAGGTTCGCCCCAATGACATATGACCGCAATTTCCTCGGCGCAATCGAGCGTTCAAAACCGACAGTCCACTTCCCCAAGAGCCTAAGAAACGGTCTCGTTATTGTGTGCATACAATAGAGGTTAGGGGTCGTGAGAAACACTTGTCCCCCAGGTCGAAGAACTCGCGCAAACTCAGTAACTGCTCGCTGCGAATCAGAATCACTAACATGCTCGATCACACCGAAACTGAATACCAGATCAAAAGATTCGTCCGAGATCGGAATCTCGCGAATATCACCCACAACGAGTTCTACTACTCCGCTCTCGACATAGGGTCCGAGGGTTCTAGTCGCGCCCACCCTTTCTTGGGTTGCTGCAGCGAAGTCTAGTCCGACAATCTTCTGTACAGGCTTGTGCGCCAGGTAGTAGACCCACTGGCCAAGACCAGAACCGGCCTCAAGCACGGTCGCATTCTTATATTGAGAGACAAGTTTATCCACGAATGGTCGGTAAATGCTACTGTTGAGCGACGGTCGCTCCGCTACGACGTCCAGGTGCGCCCTCTCAGCATCCTTCGCTTGCCAGGATTCCTCCCACGGTTCGGGCGCTCCGGGCCCATAGTGTGACTCCACCCTACGCATTTCCGTCTGCCCTCATGCGACTTCGCTACGCACCGCGGTTGCCGAGCCAAGTACAGTTTTCACTGCTGTAACCCTCGTGGCTTTATTCCTTTTGTGGACTGTGATACTCCCCAGGCTGCGTCTTCCACCTGCCCGGTACCCACAAAACACACAATCTTGAGCAGCAGCCAAGAGACGGCGCCGATTACATCGCGAAAAGCCAGCGCCGTGATCTCCCTCAATACCAGCGCCAAGGGCAACGCGGTGTATCTATGCACGTTCCGTCTCCCGAATAATCCTGTCAATGCGTTGAGGTCGCGGGAGAAACGGGCGTTCTGAAGCATGAACTCTCTCGGATTAGCGGCAACGCCAAACCAGACGATTGCGCTCGGTACGTAAACGAACCTCTCGCCATGTTCTTGAGCAGCGATGTAGAAGAACGTATCCTCACCAATTGGCGCAGGTGGCCACACCTCCGCGAGCAAGATATCGATCATAGATCTATTCATCGCAAGGATCCTTCCGTGGCACGCGAAAAGGTTATTGCCACCATTGACCTTTGAACGCACTGCGCGGAGCGCCTTACCCGAAAAGGTAGACCCACGACCCCAGAATGTTGAACGAGCAACCGGAACCGGGCACCCGCTTGCGAGAGAGGCTCCATCTCTGATCGACTCCAAGAGATCCGAAAGAACGCTCTCCCCGCCGAGGATAACGTCCGCATCGACAAATACTACGATCTCCGCATCCGTGGTCTCCAGGAACGATCGTAGCTGCGCTGTCTTTCCTTTCCGTTGGGATGCTCTGAGCAGTCGAACCCGATTATCTGTGTTTGCAACCTCCTGAGCTACCACAGCAGTCCGGTCCTCGCTGGCATCGTCAAGAACCGTAAATGATACCTGGTAGACGCCTGGCACCTTCTGGCTTATAAGACCTTTCAGTAGGCCCGGCAACGATTGCTCTTCATTTAGGGCCGGTATCGCGACGGCCACACTCCTGTACATAAATGATTGCCTAGAGATGCATCAATAGTTCCGTGTATCGATTGATGCATCTCGTGCCATCATGCTCGCGAGCGTAGTTCATTGCACCCTCGGACGCATCTTCAAGATGTCCGGCAAGATTCACGAGCGCCCTAATGTAATCCTTCGGATCATCGCTGCGAACAACTTCCCCTGCGCCGCACTGTTCCAGGTCAGGAGGGGCTGCTTGATCACTACATACTGCGGGCGCTCCGCTAGCGAGCGCCTCAAGCACAGCGAGCGACAAACCCTCGTACCTGGATGGCGAGACCAGAATGTCGTGATCGCGCAGGATCGTTTGTACTTCCCTGTGCGACATCTCCCCGACGGCCCGCACATTTGAAGGGATATTGCCATCGACAACTGACCCAACAATAGTAAAAGAGAACTCTGGCAACATCTTAGCCGCCTCAAGAACGATGTCTACCCCTTTGCCATATCGATCTCGATGCGTTATCGCAACAACTCTCGGCCGAAAGGTGCGTGCACGGGGATGACAATCTATGTTCACTTCGACTTCATTCTGGATGACTTCATCACAGGCCACGCCATAATGCTGGAGAACTTCGCCGGCTACTTTTGGAGCTACCGCGATTCGGTAATCGGAATGTCTAGCCGAAAGAGCCTCCAAATTGCTGAGCATCGGCCGTACCAGACCCATAGCCAACCTTCGCCAACCAGGTGGTTGGCGACTCGTCATTCCGGAGACGGCTCGAGTCCCGTGAAATGTATGAATATTCGTGCTTCTCCGCCTACTCGATGCCGCGAAGAACCCTCCCGTATCACCATGAGTATGGACGATGTCATAAGGGGTGGATCGCAACATCCGCATTAGCTCATAATTGAATGCGTACTGCTTCGCCACGATTAAGCCTGGAACACGGATAGGCATGAGAGTAATTCCGTTCATAGTACTGGCTCCGCCATTACCTGGAAAATACCAATCCACCTGAGCTCCGTTTCGGACTAGATTCTGGCAAATACTCAGAACCAGCCGCTCCACACCGTATCCCTTGAACGGTGACCCGCCCGTAGATATCGCTATTCTTCGCTTCACAACAACTGCCACTTTCGATGTACGATGATTAACGGCCGCGCTTCGGATCCCAGCCGTGCTTTCCGGCTGTCTCTGCTTCTCTAATACCAATCGAATATGACAGAAGCGGGGCGATATCTGGCGCCCCTGGGCACGGCGTCACCTTGAACTCCCTCTTGAGCAGAAGAGGTCTTGGTACGGCGACCGGAGCTTCCAATACGACCCTGCGCGACACGAGGTTCGTCGTGATTACGTAGCGTACAGTTACGGGCGTTCCGCGGAATGTCAAACCTTGAGCGGGGTCCACAATCTGCAATCGTTGTCCCTCACCGAAAAGAAGAGTCGCAGTTAGGTGCCTCGCAACGGAGCGTGAAGCCATCCACTTAAATTCACCTAAGTCATAGGTGAGAGTACACGCACGACCGACACGATGCCCAAGCACGGGGACGAGGTTCACCGTATTAAGCCTTTCCCTCTCGAGATAATCACGGCGGATTGGCTGACCAGCAGTGAGGACTCCCAAAGCTATCACGGCAGCCAGAAACGTTGTAGCCGCGGCCGCCGGAATAATTTGCAACCAAACCCTTGGTGCTGTGATTCGAGAGTCGGTCAATCCCCGCCTGAGGACACGCACGCACAGAATCGTCATCGCGCACATAAGCAGCGGATAAAGCCAGACAGGCAACAGGATAGTGTGTATGGTCCCCATATTGGGAGGGATTGCAAATGTATTCAGCCAGTACGCCGGTGAGCCCTCGACTGCTAGCTCCATCCACACCGCCAAGATAGACGCGGCAAGACCGACATAGCTTGCGAACAGGTCCTGGGTAACGATGACATAGATGGCGAGCGGCGCCACGATCCACGAGTAGAACTGAAAAACCGCGCCTGGATCGAAGACCACGATGGCAACAACCGTCAGCAAGGCATACTGAGCGACGTGCCTCTCTGTGACGCGCCGTGTACAGAGCAACGTCAGCGCCAGAAAGAGCGGGACAATTATCGCGACGTATAGCTCGTTCCTTCCACTAAGGTGGACGCCGAGGTATTCGAAGCCTCGCCAGATTGACCAAGGCGATGCCTGCACACGACTCGCTGACTGACCCAAGATATTTTGGACGGCACCCGTAGTGATACTTCCGCCACCACTAATTAACACCGGGGCTAGCGTACCGATGGCGCCCAATGTGAATGTCGAGAGCGCCGTTATCGCGGATCTCCAACCACGCTTCCGGTAGCTCACGACGATCAAGAGCGGAACTAATGCGGCAGGGTAGTATTTTGCGCCGGCACCGAAGCCAAGGACAAGCCCCGCACCCGCATAATTTCCTTCAAGTATATAGCCGATTCCTAACGCACTAGCAGCGTTCGCCAAGCTATCGAACGTTCCGTGAAATACCGTAGTAAAAAACACGACCGGATCTAATAAATATCGTAGCGATTGGAAAGGAGTCTTTCCCCGCTGACGCGCAGTTCTCGCGAGCGATATCGTCGCCCCCAGATCTGCAAGGATCAACGGCACTTTCAGTAGCGCGATTCGCAAGACGATCGGGGTGCTCCAAGCAGGAAGCACCAATATGGGTAGTTGAGAAACTAGGAGTATCAAGAGGAAGACGCCGCCAAACGGCCAGCCTGTCGTTGGATTCATTCCTAAGAAGAAGACTCGATCGGTTTGCGAAAGAAACGCGCCGACATCGAACGGATGGCTGGTCCATGGCGACAAGATCAGTTCTATCGCGACAATAGCGCCCAGAACCGAGCTGAAGCCCGTTTGGTCTGTTCGACCCTTGCGAATCGTGGGCATCAACGATTCGCTCTTGCGTTTACGAACGTGTTAAGCAGTAGAGAGAGGCCGATCGCTGCGGCAAGCCCCAACGATACAAACGACATTACAATCCTAGATGCTTGTCCTGCATAATAAACTTCGCCCTCCGTACAGGGCCCCTTGTACGACCAAGCAGCAGCATATCCGAAAGCCACCCCGTCCGGCGGCATAGCGCCTCCTCGTCGCCTCAAACGCCAAGCCCGACTCTGATCGGCCAACACAGCAACCGATGAGCATAGCTCGATGGACCCTTTATCCAGGTGTGCGGCGCGGGTCGCGTCACTAAGTAGTTCGCGGCCTAGTCTGGACGAGACAGATGTCGCCCCCGCTACCGGAGCGACGCTCGTACCGGCGGGTAGTAGGTAAGCCTTCCTCGGCTCAATACGATGCAAAATAAGTGTCTTGCTGCCCGGAGCACTCCAACTTAGGGCGCGCGCGTTACTCGTAACGAAAGAGCGCTGCCGAAGCTCTATTCCAGCTCTAGAAAGAGTCAACGCCCCGGTTGCGGTATCGGAAGGATCAAGCCAATACCAATCTCGCGCCGATACCCAGATTCCTCGAGGATCTCGATCGTTGCTCGCAACGATCAACGGTAATATGGGTTTCGTTACTGCCCCGATATTGCCAGCTGGCTGAACAATGAGGCCTCGATAGAGCCGATTTCTCAGCACTGTGATGCCTTTATACTGGTAGAGTCGAGCAAAGTACTGGCGCTTACGAAGCGCCTTTGGCACCAATCCTAGGTTAACCGGGACGAGGCCCACGAGCGCAGGTTCGATAGCATCGCGCGTTGCTGACCGCCAACCGCCCCGTATTAGTACATACTGGACACCAATGTTCGCAAGAGCGCGGGCGGCGTCTTGACCATCGCTATTCCTGAGATAGGACACTGCACTAAGGGTTGCAGACGAAGCCACTTCTCCGTTAACTAAGCCATGAGATCCAATCGGTAAAGAAGCAGGGTCCTTTCCCCACCTTTGCAAGCCGTCACCAATTGGGCCGTCGAATGGCCATACGAGAACCCTGCCACTTCCTGGAGCAGCAGCGAGTACCCGTTCAGCATCGGTTAGAGCAGACGGTTTATGCCAGAAGGGTATGAGATCGCGCGCGAGCCGTGCTTCGCTCAGGCCTTGGCACAGCGTAATCACCGCCAGTAGTAATGCGACAAATGTTTTGATCGTGTCGTTGCGGATAATCGAAAGAGCTAGCCCGAGCCCAATAGATAAGGCGAGGATCGCGACGACCTCAAGTGAGTAGAGTTCCCTAAAGGCCGCTGCAAACGGCACCCGCCTGAAGGCCCATGAAATGATCGGTCCGAGAGGGCCATACAAGCCGTTCACTACCAGAACAGCAGCAATCCAGGCAATCGCGAGGGCGATGCTCTCGCGTGTTCTTCGAGTGAAGAGGCCAACCATACCAAACGAAGCCATCAGGATACCTATAGGCGTAGCGAATGGAATGCGATCAGGATATCCGCCGATATAGCCGGTGCCGGCCACAGTTTGGCGAAACGGCAGGCTCTGCGACAGTTCCCATCCGATCAATACGTGTTTGAATTCGAGAATACCGGATACGCCAGCCGAGAGGACCCCCACGACAGTAGGGCCTTCCAGCACTAGGCAGAGCAAGAGGCCGCCAGCGAGAGCCTGGATACGTGACTTCGTTGGTCGAACAGTGACGAGCAGAACCGTAAACACTACTGCGATAAGGCCAACTTGAATTTGCACAAAGGCGGTGTAAAGCACGAGGCTCATTGCAAGGGTACGCCAGATTGCAGGGCGCCTAGAATCTTGCTCTAGCAGTAAAGCGATGCACCACGCAAAGCCAGCCAACGCTACAAGGTAAGGGTAGTGCCCTGCAACCTCCTCGGTAAAGAAGAACGGAGCCACTATTAGCCCACAAGACGCGACTCGAAGATCCCCACGCAGTTCTCGAATCGCTTTTCGGATTCCCAACAGGGTAAGCGCGGCTGCACCACCACATACTGCGATGAGCGCTACATTCACACTCGCAATCCACGTTAATAGCCAAACGGCTCCGTAGAGCGGCAGGATAGTGGGATATACTTGAAGGTACCCTGTGCCAAGGTTATCCCAAGCCCTGGCCGTTAGCATGATCTGTGCCAACGCTGCATGCGTATCAGTTGGCCAGAACCAATCCTGCCGGAAGGCCGGAACGCCGCTGCGAACGAGCGGAGCCGTTAGCTCAATGACGACTACAACGCCAAGGACTAGGTCCCAAGCATTGAACATAAGCCGGATCGGTCGCCGAATCGCGTTCATTCGATGCAGTGCTCAGCCGCCGAATCCAGGCAGACAAGCGGTTTTTCCAGATAGGGAATATCTGACACCCGCAAGGCGAGCAGTTGTCTCAGATCTCTCATCCCGCTGAGCAATGTATTGCGTTGCTGTTTAGCGACCGTGCCTCAAGGATATCATTTTCGAACCTTTCGACAGTCGCCTCCCATGACATCGTCTTAGACACTTGCAAGGCGCGCGTCGCGTAACCAGCCCACGAGTCCCGCAACATGGCTGCCGTGGCATTCGCAAGATGGTCCGGACTAGCGGCGACGACCAAGCCGGTATTGCCATTCCGGACAGAATCACGGAGACCGGGGACATCATATACAACAGCCGGGGTTGCGTGCCGAGCGGCCTCGCTGATGACCATACCCCAACCCTCGCGTACTGAAGTCAGCCATATTACACACGCCTTGTCCATAAGATCGGCGCGCACCTCACGCGAAACATGGCCTTGAAACTCAATAAACTTGCATCCCTCGGCGCATTGCATCAATCGACGTACATAGTCTTGACTTCCTGTACCTATAATTCTAAGAGTACCTTTCCACCCTTGGTCGTTGAGCAGTTTAGCTGCCTCAATCGCATGCTCGACTCTTTTCGATGGCGTTAGACGACAGACTACGATGATACTATCGTCCTTCACTGGCACGTCATCTGCGGGCGCTTCATCTACGGCCATAGGAATGACGGAAATCTGGCCACGGAATCCGATCTCGCGTAGGCTCGTCTTCGAGGAATCGGAAATAGTAATTATTGGCCGGTTTCGATAAGGCAGAAGGTACATCGGCTCAAGGATATAGCCAAATCGTCCAATTAGACCTGGGCGCTCGTAGAGCCATACCTCTCGCGCCAGTTGTTGAAACCAGGCAATGGTCGGGGAACTTTGATAAAGGTGAGCATAAAATGGAATCGTGTTAACCTGATCGACGACGACGTCAAACGCCGCGGTTCCCCGGTATCTCCGGAACGCCTCCCAATGAACCGACGTCTGGGACCCACGATAGACAAAATCAATACCGTCAACACTCGGGTGCCGATCCATACCAGCGTAGGCAGAAGAGAACCACTCGATCTCCCACCCTCTCAGCGCGAGCATACTCATGATCCGCAATGTCAGGATCTCGGCTCCGCCCGCTCGCGGGTGCCATGGATCTCTCCAATTTAGAAGGAGGAGTCTCCGCCGCGCTTTCACCACAGATTTCCGCTGAACGCTGCGGAATGGATTTGACCGGGGATCGTTAGCACTACTCGCTTCGTGTTCACCGCTGGACTCTCCTCAAGAGTGGAACGACTGTGCCGCACTGCCCTATTCCCCCTTTAGTATCGCGACATCTGACAGGATTCGCCGTATCGGTGCACGTGCGCGCAATACTGCAACCGCTAAACCATATCCGTATTCGGTTGCAGAACCAATCCCGAGTGGAATCTCTTTTCGAGAGGGCGCATTATACGCGTCAATTCTATATATTTCTTACGCTGACGACAACACTCCGTGAAACAGCGCAAGATCTATACCCACCGACAGCGCTCGGCCCAGCAGCCTTTCCTACAGATTCAACTTCGTATCGGCATTTTTAGGCACTTGTGGCTTCTTCCAACATCTGCGGCAGTTCGTCGGATCGAATTTCGCGACTAACTAAGTGCGCATCGCCCATCTGTGGATCAGCCTGTACAACATTAATCATCCAAAATACGCGTAGCGTATCTCTAAGGACTTGCCACACATCTCTGAAAGAGACACGGTTCGTCTGACGTTGAAAATTTAGCGTTACCGGAGCGTCAACTAGTTTATAGCCTTGTTTGTATGCCCGGGCCAGAAGCTCAATGTCGAAGGCGAAGCCCTTCGTTGTCACAAGTGGCAAAACGTCCTGTAAAACCTTACTCTTGAATACTTTGATGCCTGTCTGCGTATCTTTCAGCGGCAGGCCGAAGAGCACACGGATGAGTCCATAATAGCCCATGCTATATACTCGTCGCATGATCGGATACGTAACCCGCGATCCACAATGGAACTTGCTACCGATCACAGCATCCGCATTATTTGTAGCCATCATCTCGAGCAAAACGGGTAATTGTATCGGGTGTAAATCCATATCCGCATCGAGGAATACGATATAATCTCCCCGAGCGTAGCTTGAACCACAGACCAGAGCGCCGCCTTTCCCTTGGTTCGTCTCATACCGAACGATGCGGACGCGATCTGGTTCGTTTACGAGAAGTCTTGCGGCGGCGAGATAGGTCTTATCTGGGCTACCATCATCGACGAGGATAATCTCAAAATTGAGATGGAGGTCGTGCAATGTGTCGACGGCCTCACGCAAATTACGAAATATGTGTTGCGCCTCGTTATACGCCGGCATAACGACGCTAATCTTAACGTCGAGCAATCAAGTCACCCCCGATTTGAAGCCATTACACAGTACTTCCTTGCGACTCTTGCCCGTCATCCGATCGGTGGGCTCGTGCTCTCCGAAGGTGATGGCGTTCCAACGTGGAGTTTATCGAGCAAGAGCTTGGTAGCCAATTGAACTTCTGGCGCGCGAAGCATCCCCGCTACCGCAAGGAAAGCGAAGGCGCCGATGGCCAGTTGTCCCACCAGATACTCGATGCGCGCAAAGAGACCCGGAGCGATCGGACCGCTGATGTGCTGGATCCACAGGAGCGTCGCACCCATCACGAGTGCTGCCCCCAGAACGCGTAACATCGCGAGGCTGACGCGCCGGATCCTTAGCCCCTTCACCAAGTGGCGCACTAGGAGCATCATGGCGATCATCTGCACCGTCTGACTGACGCTGTTGGCCAGCAGCAGCCCGCGCGCCCCCAAGCTCGGAAGCCAGGTGATCGAGAGCGCAACATTGAGCAGCACGCTGCCCACGGCAAAGGCCACCGGCCAGCGCGTTTCACAGCAGGCGAAGGCGCAGCGCGTCAGCACGATGTTCGCGCACAGTGCCACCAAGCCCACTGCCGCGAACGGCAGCAGGCCCGCCGTCAAGTCGGTCGCCGTTGACTTGAAGGCGCCTCGCTCGAAGAGCGTGGCCACGATCGGCCGTGCCAAGATGATCAGCGCCACCACGGCCGGTACGCTGATGAAGTTGACCATCCGTATGCCGGTAAGAATCGTCTCGCGCAGCGTCTCACTGTCTTTGCGGGCGAACTGACGCGAAAGCAGCGGAAAGATCACCGTGGCGATGGCTGCGGCGAAGATCTGCTGCGGAAAGCCCACCAGCTTGGTCGCGTAGTTCATACCGCTGATGTAGCCGGGCGAGAGTTGGCTGGCGAAGTAACGGTCGAAGAACAGCGCCATCTGCCCCGCGGCGGAGCCGATGATGATCGGCCCCAGCAGCTCGTAGATCTTCTTGAACGTGGGATCGCTCAAGTCGATAAACAGCCGGTAGCCCGGCTTGGCGCGCAGCAGCGGCGGAATCTGCACGGCCAGCTGCAGCGCCAAACCGATCGCCGTGCCGAACACCAGCGCGAAGATGCCGAAGTGCCCGTGCCACAGCAGCACGCCGCCGATGGTGGCGAAATTGATGGCGATGCCCTGCACCGCCGGCGCCTTGAAGCGGTGGTGCGAGTAGAGGATGGCCGAGAGTACGCCCGCCAGAGAGGTGCACATGATGGTCGGCAGCATGATGCGCGTCATGTGCACGCACACGCCCATCTGCGGCGCGGGAAATCCCTTGGCCACGAACGGCACGTACAGCGGCGCCAGTATCCAGCCCAGAACCACGCCGATGCCCAGCACGATGACGAGCGTATTGATCACGGTGCTGGCCACGCGCCAGGCCCGCTCCTCTTCGCCGCGCTGCACCAGCTCGCTGAAGACCGGTACCAGCGCGTTCACCAGCGCCCCGTTGAAGACACCAAACAGGATCGTGGGGATGACGGCCGCCGCCAAGAAGGTGTCCATCTCCCACGAGGTGCCGAAGTACCTGGCGTTGATGACTTCGCGCGCGAAGCCCATCATCGTGGAGGCCAGCGTGGCCGCGGCCACCAGCATGGTGGAGCCCGCCACCTGCCGCCGCGTGGGCAGCGGGATGACCTTGCGCCCCGGCTGCGGGCTAGTGAGCGCCATCGCCTCGCACCACTGCTGGGATGGTCTTCAGCAGAATCTTCAGATCGCCCAGCGGCGTCCAACCGTCCACGTAGCGGTTGTCCAGCGCCATCCATTCGTCGAAGGTCACGCTGGAGCGCCCGTTGACCTGCCACGAGCAGGTGATGCCCTGCTGCACGGAGAGGCGACGCATGGCAAAGGCATCGTAGCGCGCAACTTCACAGGGCAGCGCCGGACGCGGGCCCACCAAACTCATGTCGCCCTTGAGCACGTTCCACAGTTGGGGCAGCTCGTCGATGCTGGTGCGCCGCAGCACGCCGCCCAGAGCGTGCAGGCGCGGGTCGTCGATCACCTTCAGCACGGGGCCGGGCACGTCGCTGTAGGCCCGCATCTGCTCGTGCTCTAGGTGCGCCCCATCGTACATGGTGCGCAGTTTATAGAAGCGGAAGCGCCGTCCGCCCTTGCCCACGCGCTCCTGCACGAAGAAGGGGTTGCCGGGCGAGACGGCCACGATCGCCAAGGCGGCAACGGCGATAACGGGGAGCGCCAGGGTGAGTGCCAGGCTCCCAACGGCCAGATCGGTCACGCGTTTCCAGATCAGCCACGATCGCGGAACGGCACGCGAACGAAGCGCGGCGACTGGCCGCGCGTTGGGCAATGTCTGAATCTCGTCCGCGTATGACGTTCGCATCGTTCCCTACAAACCGTTACCGTGCAGCCGCGCTCGAGACTAACGTTGTACGAACGATCTCCCCGATCGTCCCCAAGCCTTCGAGCACGCCGGCGTCGCCATGCTCACATCCGTAATCAAGCAGAGGAACGTACTCCCTGGTATGGTCGGTTCCCGGGGCCGTTGGATCG